>JBLMXZ010000063.1:0-31691 GCA_050258015.1 Deltaproteobacteria bacterium | reverse complement strand
CGGAATACTCCTTTACTTCGATTTTTACTCCGAAGAAGACCTTGCGCACATCATCACGCGCTCGGCGGGTCTTCTCAATATTCCCATCGACGCCGCCGGGGCCGCGGAGATCGCGCGCCGGTCGCGCGGTACGCCGCGCATCGCCAACCGGCTCCTGCGCCGGGTGCGCGATTTCACCCAGGTCAAGGGGTCCGGCGCCATCACGCGCCGCGAGGCGGACGCGGCGCTCGCCAGCCTGGGCATCGACGTGTTGGGCTTGAACGATATGGACCGCAAGGTCCTGCGCACGATCCTGGCGACGTACCAGGGGGGACCGGTGGGTATCGAGGCCCTCGCCGCCACGCTCAGCGAAGAGCCCGACACCATCATCGATACGATTGAGCCGTTTCTCCTGAAGGCCGGACTCCTGAAGAGGACAGCGCGCGGCCGCGAGGCGACCGAAACCGCCCGCGCGCATCTTCGCGCGTCATGAAGGTGCTCCTGCATATCTGCTGCGGCCCCTGCGCCGTTTATCCCGCGACCTCGTTGCGTGACCAGGGTCATGCCGTCGCCGGGTTTTTTTATAATCCGAACATTCAGCCGTACGAGGAATATGGGCGTCGTTACGAGGCCGTCGTCGCGGCGGCCGAGCGTCTTTCCCTTGACGTTATCTACCACCGCTACGACGACCAGGATTTCCTCCGGTGTGTGCGGGCGCTGCAACGCGATCGCCAGCACGAGGCCTGCTGGCGCATCCGCCTCGAAGAGACGGCGCGGGTCGCCCGCGCCCGGGGCTTTGAGGGATTCACCACGACGCTCCTTTCGAGCCCCTATCAGGATATCGGGGCGATCGGCCGCATCGGCGGGGAGATCGGCGCCTCGACCGGGCTGACCTTTCTCGCGCAGAACTTTCGGCAGGGCTTCGCCGAAGGGCACCGTTTGTCCAGGGAGTGGAAGCTCTACCATCAGAATTACTGCGGCTGCGCGGCTTCCGAACAGGAGAGCGCCGCGGCCCGCGCTAAAAAGTCGGCAGTCCCCTAACGGGGAGGCTTCGTGCTCCTCGGACATCGGACGACAGACGGCAGACTGTCGGCGAAGTCCGCAGCCTCCCTTATAAAAAGAAGAAAGAAAGTAGTCCGGATAAGGGCGGGGTTTTTAAGTTTTATGTTCCCAGCGGCCCGCCGCGTCGGTTTTTGGCTTTGTCTGAAGTCCGGCGGCTGACGACGGATGACTACCGTGAGACCCTGGTTTTTGGTGATAGCCGGTCTTCTCCTGGTTTTGACGGGGACCTGCGCCGCCTGGGAGCCTCCGCACTCGGTCGAGCCGGAGGCGCTGACGTGGCTGCAGCAGGAGTGTCCCGCGGATTTCTTCGCTTCGAGACCGTGCTTCCGGCAACGGGGAACCGAGCGCTTCGTGCGGCGCCTCTATGACGCCGGGGCGCTGGATGTGAGGATGGCGCGCCTGCTCGAAGAGCTGGCAGGGTTGCGGATCTCCCTGCCCCTCGCTCCCGAGCCGCGCCGGGCCATCATCGCCCTCGTCAACAAAAGGCTCGAGGAATGCGCGCAACCCCCCGTGGAAGACACGGGCCAGGACGAGATCGTTCTGTGGTTCTGTTGATAAAGCATTAGCATGAGCTCTTAGCTGTCGGCTCGTGGCTCGTGCAACCCATTCGGGCAGAGTCAAGGGTCCCGAGTTACGGTTCATTCAGAAGATGTCACGCATCCTTATTGTTATCGGCGCCCTGCTGATCCTCGCCGGTCTGTTGTGGCCGTTCCTGCTCAAGAGCGGCTTGGGCCGTCTGCCCGGGGATATCATGGTCCGCCGGGGGAATTTCACGGCGTATTTTCCGATCGCGACATCGCTCGTGTTGAGCGCGTTGATCTCTTTAATCCTATGGCTTTTTTCAAGGCGTTAAGACTCACCGTCATCTGCTGCGCAGG
Organism: Deltaproteobacteria bacterium; assembly: GCA_050258015.1. Classification (GTDB taxonomy): domain Bacteria; phylum Omnitrophota; class Gorgyraeia; order Velamenicoccales; family Velamenicoccaceae; genus JBLMXZ01. The sequence goes on along the minus strand of JBLMXZ010000063.1, from coordinate 29,772 downwards.
CCTTCTGATCGCCGCGGGCGCCGTCCCGGCCGGTTACGGAAAAGACCTGGGGTCGATTCGCGTGGCGCTCCTGCGCAGCAAGCCGCAGGCGCTCCTTGCCATCGTGGGCAGCTATGAGCTGCGCGATGCCGCAACGGGGGCGCTCCTGAAAAAGGGCCGCAACCTTCCCGCGTCTCCCGTCGCCCTTGCGGCGGACGGTATCCGCATCGGCAGGGAGGAGTGGCCGCAGGACCGCCTGAAGGTCCATATCCGTCGCCGCGACGGGTTGCGCATCGACGGCCGGTCGTATCGCGGGGACCTGCTTATCTTGAGGGACAAGGATAAGGGCCTGCTGCTCGTCAACGTGGTGGACGTCGAGGGGTATCTCAAGGGCGTCCTCGTACACGAGATATCGTCCAAGTGGCCCATGGCGGCCCTGAAGGCCCAGGCCGTGGCAGCCCGCACCTATGCCCTGTATCAGCGCGAGACCATGAAAGGCAAGCCCTATGATGTGACCGCCGACGTCTCCTCCCAGGTATACGGCGGCTCCCGATCGGAAAAGGGGCGTACCAACAGGGCGGTTAATTTCACGGCCGGGGAGGTCTTGACGTACAAGGGGAAGCTCTTCCCGGCGTATTTTCACGCCACGTGCGGCGGGATGACCGAGAACGCCTCCGAGCTGTGGAATATATCGCTCGCGCCCTTGGCCGGCGGAAGAATGTGTTCTTTCTGTTCTGTCTCGCCCCATTTCTTCTGGAAGACCGCGCTCGACAGGAAGACGATCCGTGAAAAGCTGGGCGTCCTCTACGCGCTTAAAGGACCGTTGGCGAGCCTGGCGGTGGCGGAGCGGACGCCTACCGGGCGCGTGCGTTCCCTTGTCCTGAAGGACGACGCGGGCCGGTCGGTCAAGATCTCAGCCAAGGACTTCCGGCAGTCTCTGGGGCCGGACCGGGTCCGCAGCACGAATTTCAGCATCAGCGTCGATAAGGACCGTTTTGTCTTCAACGGCAAGGGATGGGGGCACGGCGTGGGGCTGTGCCAGTGGGGGGCGTCGGGGATGGCGCATAAGGGATATGATTACGAGGAGATCCTCGTTTTTTATTATCCCGGCGCCGCGCTGCGGCGGTACGACGCCTTATGAAGCGCTTTGCCGCCGCGCCGTCACCGGCGGGATGCCGGTTGTCGGATTACGACTATTACCTGCCCGAGGACCTGATCGCCCAGAGGCCTGCATCTCGGCGGGACGGCTCGCGGCTGATGGTCGTGGATAAGCGCGCCGGGACGATCGCGCATCGGCGTTTTGGGGAGCTTCCCGGTTTCCTGAGGCCGGGCGATCTGCTTGTCATCAACGACGCGAAAGTCGTCCGCGCGCGGCTCTTGGGCCGTCGGGCGTCGGGGGGACGCGTCGAGGTCCTTGTGCTCGGCAAGGTCGCCGAGGGACCGGAGACGTCGGTCTACCGGGCCCTCATCAAACCCCTGCCGCGCCTGCGCCGGGATGAGGAGATCTTCTTCGAAAAAGGCTTTTCCTGCCGGTTGCTCGATCCGGCGCGCCGACTCGTGGCTTTTCGGCGCGGAGAGGCCGAACGGGCCGTGGCGCGCGTGGGGCACGTGCCCCTGCCGCCGTACATCCGCCGCGACGACGACGCCCGTGACCGGACGCGGTACCAGACCGTTTACGCGCGCGCGGCCGGGGCCGTAGCGGCGCCGACGGCAGGGCTCCATTTTACCCGTTCCCTGCTCGATCACTGCGTCCGGGCGGGCGGGAGCGTGGCGGCGCTGACGCTCCATGTCGGCTACGGGACGTTCGCGCCCGTGCGCACACAGGACATCGACGCGCACCGGACCGAGCCCGAGCGGTATTGTCTGCCCGCGCGCACCGTCGATCTGATACGCCGGACGCGCCGCTTGGGCGGCCGGGTCATCGCCGTGGGCACGACCACCTGCAAGGCGCTGGAGGACGCCGCCGGGATCATTCTCGGGGACGGACGTTCTGCCCGCCGCATCGAGAAAGAGAGCGCCCTTTTCATCCGGCCGCCTTATCGGATGCGCGTCACCGATGGCATCGTCACCAATTTTCATCTGCCGCGCACGACACTGTTGATGCTGGTGGCCGCCTTCGCCGGCCGGGACCTCATCCTGCGGGCCTATGCGCAGGCGGTGGAGCGGCGTTATCGTTTTTACAGTTACGGCGATGCGATGTTGATCCTGTAGCACGCGAGAATGACCCCGGAGACTTTAAACGCGAAAGATCTCCAATGCCGAGGAGGCATCTGATGCGACGTTTCATGACGGTTCTTCTGGTCCTGGTGCCGGCCGTGACCGCGGCTTCTTTCTTCCTGTATTCGCGGCAGCTGCCCCTGCTGGAGAGCATGGCGCGCGTCGACGTTGTCCGGGAGACCCGCGGGCAGATGCGACGGGCGCTCCTCGAGGAGGCCCCGGGGCTTGACCTGAAGACGGCGGCCAAGATGGTGGATGCGTCCTGGGAGGCCTATGGACGGCAGCACCGCCAGGAGCTTAGGGAAAAGATAGAGGGGCGAACGCGCGCCCTCAAGGATCAATACAGGGACGAAGCGGGACAGGCGTATATGCCGGGGATCGATTCCTATCACTGGCTGCGTCACCTTGAGAACCTGATGAAGACGGGGCGGGTCGGCGACCGCCTGGAAAAGGGGCAGCCCTATGATTCCCTGGCTTCCCGTTCCGTCGACGCCTGGACGCGACGCAACGTGCACCTCTACCTCGCGCGGCCGCTGGCGTGGCTGGCGGTCCGGACGGGCCGTCCGTTGACGTCGACCCTTGTCTTTCTGCCGGTCGCGATGCTCTTTGCGGTCGCCGCTTCTTCCTTTGCCTGCGCCAAGAGGATCGGGGCCAGCGATCTGGGAGCTTTCGTCGCTTCGTTCTCCATCACGCTTTCGCCGTTCCTTTTCTCGCGCGTCTGCGCCGAGTGGTTCGATACTGATATCTACAACGTCTTTTTTCCTCTGGCCATTTTGGCGACGTATCTGATCTCCCTCGACGACCGGGGCGGCCGTGCCCGGCGCGCATCGGCCGCCGCCGCCGCGGGCGTTCTCGTGGGGTTGTACGCGATCACCTGGCAAGGGTGGTGGTTCATCTTTGATATCATCGTGCTGGCGAGCGGCATGTATTTTCTCAACCTTCATGAGGTCTGCCGTCAGGAGGGGCGCGACCCCGGAACGGGCCGCCGGCAGCTCGGCATGTTCGGTATTTTTTTCGGTTCCTCGATCCTCGCCGTCATGCTCTTGAACGGTCCCGCCGTCTGTGCCGACGTTATCAGGGAGCCGGCCCGCTTAAGCCATCTCTTTCAGGTCACCAGGACGACCCCCTGGCCGAACGTCTATCTTACCGTCGATGAGCTGGGGCCCGCCTCGGTGGCGGCCGTCGTCCGCTCGCTCGGCGGCATCATCTTTTTCTTTGTGGGGCTTCTGGGGCTGTGTTTCCTGGTGCTGCGGGAGCATGCCCTGCGTCATCCCGCCTTCGGTTGCGGGCTGATGTGTGTGGTCCTCTGGCTGGTGATACCTTTTCCCGTGGCCCTGCAGGCGATGCGCTTTACGCTCCTTCTGGTCGCTCCCGTCGGGCTGGCGTTCGGCCTGGCCGTCGGCAGGATCCGTGAAGGGCTCGAGACTTGGGTAGGGCGGCGGGATATCCGGCCCGCGGTCCGGACGGCCCTGCGCGGCCTGTTCCTGCTTTTCGTGGTGCTCTATCTTTTCCTTACCACAGGCAACGGTTTCGCCATCGCGTACGGCACGCTGCCGCAGTTGAACGATACCTGGACGGTGACGCTCTCGCGCATCCGGGAGAAGACGCCGGACGACAGCGTTATCAATTCCTGGTGGGATTTCGGGCATTGGTTCAAGACGCTGGCCGCGCGCCGCGTCCTGTTCGACGGCATGACCCAGAATTCGCCGTACGCCTACTGGACCGCGCGCGTCCTCCTGATGGACGACGAGGCCGCCGCCGCGCGGATTCTCAAGATGCTTGACGCCGACGGTCACGAGGGGGTGGACAGGCTGGTCGAGAAGCTGGGAGGGCCCGGCGCCGCCGTGCGTTTCACCGAGCAGCTTATGGCCGCGGGCCCGCAGGCGGCGCGGCCGCAGCTCGCCGCGGTCCTGGCGCCGGAGGAGGTCGACGCCGTTGAATCGCTGCTGTTCCCCCGGACGGCGCCGCCCGCTTACTTCATCGTGTCTTTCGACATGCTCAATAAGATCGCGGCGATCTCTTTTATCGGCAACTGGGATTTTCGCAACGTCGACCTGTGGCTCAAGGGCCGCGTCATGCCGCAGGAGCGATTCCTTGATTACGCCCGCCAGCAATACAATCTGACGCCGCAGGAGTCCCTTGCCGCCTTTTGGGACGCCCGGTCCTTGAGCGAAAAAGACGCGCACAGCTGGTTTTCTTCCATTATCGGTTACGGTTCGGCGCTGCAGGGGTCTCAGGCATGGGAAGGCCTGTGGATGTTCGAGAACGGCATCGTCGTCGATTGGCCCAAGAAGCGCGCCTACGTCATCGGCGCCGCGGCGGATAAACGCGGGGTTCCCCAAAGCCTGCTGTATTTGGAGAACGGCGTTTTCCACCAAGAGCCGCAGCCGGACGCGACGCTTAAGTTCAGCGTCCTGATCGTCCGCGAGGGCGAAAAGATAAAGGCAATCCTCGTGCCGCCCGAGCTGGGCAGGAGCCTCCTGCTGCGTCTCTATTATCTTAAGGGGGAGGGGCTTAAGCATTTTCGGCTCTGGAGCGAAGAGGCGGACGAGAAGGGCAACGCCGTTTACGTCTACGAGATGGTTTGGCCGGATTGAGGTTCAAAAGGGGTTTGCCTCTTGGCTTCCAAATTTAACGTTATCCATAAGGACACCCGCACCGCCGCACGCTGCGGGGCGCTTCGCCTCGAGCACGGCGAGGTCGAAACACCCGTTTTTATGCCGGTCGGCACGCAGGGAACGGTCAAGACGCTGTCTCCCCGCGAGCTGGAGGAGGCGGGGGCGGGGATCATCCTCGGCAATGCCTATCACCTTTTTTTAAGGCCCGGGCTTGATGTCATCCGGGAGGCGGGCGGCCTGCACCGTTTCATGGGCTGGCAGCGGCCCATCCTCACGGACAGCGGCGGTTATCAGATCTTCAGCCTCGCGATGCTGCGGAAGGTCAAGGACGAGGGGGTGGAGTTCCAGTCGCACCTCGACGGCGACAGGTATTTCCTGCGGCCGGAGGACGTCGTGGATATCCAGGATACGCTGGGTTCCGACATCATGATGCCGCTGGACGAATGCGTGGCGTATCCCTCTTCCCGGGACATGGCGCACAAGGCGCTCGTGCGCACGACCCTGTGGGCGCGGCGCTCCAAAGACCGCTGGCAGCAGACGCAGCGGGGGAATCTGTTCGGCATCGTGCAGGGCTCTACCTACGAGGACCTGCGGGAGATGTCGCTGACAGAGCTCAAACCCCTTGATCTGCAAGGCTATGCGATAGGCGGATTAAGTGTTGGCGAACCGCAGGATTTAATGTATAATATCCTGCGCTTTACGGTACCCCGCCTGCCGGAAGACCGACCACGGTATCTGATGGGCGTGGGGATGCCGGAGGATATCCTGGAGGCGGTGGCCCAGGGCGTGGACATGTTCGATTGCGTGGTGCCGACACGCTACGGGCGCAACGGGACGGCCTTTACGAGCCGGGGAAAACTCACGGTCCGCAACGCCGTCTTTTCCCGTGACCAGACCCCGCTGGACCCGTCCTGCGGGTGTTACTGCTGCCGGAACTTTACGAAGAGCTACTTGAGGCACCTCTTTAACGCGGGCGAGATCCTGGGCCTGCGTCTCGTTTCGTTCCACAACATATTCTTTTTTTTGGATCTGACCGCGCGGATACGCGAGGCCATCCGCGCCGGGCGCTTCGCGGATTTTCGCGCCGAATTCTTGTCGCGGTATCTCGGGGACGAGAGCCCGTCTCCGTCGGGCACGACGCGGGAAAACCGTTGAGGATACAGGAGAGCGCGTGCGCATCGATGTCCTGACGATCTTTCCTTCGATGTTCGCTCCGGTTCTGGAGGAGTCCATCCTGAAGCGCGCCCAGAAGGGCGGCCGGATCAAGGTCGCGGTCCATGATATCCGCGCGTATTCCGCGGACAAGCATCGCAAGGTCGACGACAGGCCCTATGGCGGCGGTTCGGGGATGATCATGGGCTGTGCGCCGATCTTCGCGTGCCTCGAGGATATCGTGCGGCGTTCCCGGGTAGCCGCCTCCCGCAGGAGGATCGTTCTTCTGTCTCCGAGGGGGCGGACGTTGACGCAGCGCGGCTGCCGCCGCCTTGCCGGGCTTAAGCATCTGGTTCTTATCTGCGGCCGGTACGAAGGGGTGGACGAACGGGTCACGCGATACGCCGCCGACGAGGAGCTTTCGATAGGCGATTACGTCCTGACGGGCGGGGAGCTGCCGGCCATGGTCGTTATCGACGCGGTGGCGCGCCTGATCCCCGGTGTCCTGGGCAATGCGGAGTCGGCCCGTTCCGAAACGTTCGAAGGAGGCATGCTCGAGTACCCGCAATACACGCGTCCTCCCGTTTTTCGGGGTAAGCGCGTGCCGGCCGTTCTGCTGACGGGCGACCACAAGAGGATAGCCGCCTGGCGCCGCGAGGAATCGCTGCGGTTGACGAAGAAACAGAGACCCGATCTTTTAGGACATAAAGAATAAACACCCGTTATAGGCGATAATTACCCCTTGCCTGAGCGCACCAAAATTTTCTGCGAAATTGCCCTGGCGCTGCGCGCCGACAATTTCTTGAAAATTTCCGGTGCAGGCTTCGGGGTTGATTTTGTGAAGAATAAACACCCGTTATAGGCAAAATCAAGGAGGTTTACCCATGGAAAAGATCAAGCTGATCGAAGGGACGATGTTGAGGCAGGACCTGCCCCGTTTTGGCGTCGGGGACACGGTCCGCGTGCTCGTCAAGATCCCTGAGGGAGACAAGTTCCGTATCCACCCCTTTGAGGGGACCGTCATCGAGAAGCGCGGCAAGGGCATCTCGGCGTCGTTCACCGTCCGCAAGGTCTCTTACGGCGAAGGCGTGGAAAGGACGTTTCCCTGTCACACACCCAGCATCGAGCGGATCGAAGTCGTGAAGAAGGGCAAGGTGCGCCGGGCGCGTCTGTATTACCTGCGCGGACGCAGCGGCAAGGCGGCCAAGATCGCCGAGACACAGCCCGACGTCGTCGCGCAGCAGGCCTCCTGACATACGATCTCTCGACGCGTCCCCGAGGTGCGTCGTGTTGTATCACGAACGCAGGGCCCGCAGGCAGGGCTATGACGTCGTTATCGGCGTGGACGAGGCGGGGCGCGGTCCCCTGGCGGGGCCGCTCGTCGTCGCGGCCGCGTGCCTGAGGACGCATCGCTTCTCGGCCCGCATCGATGATTCCAAAAAGCTCACGCCGCCGCAGCGTGAGCGCGCTTTTTTGGAACTCGGCGGCAAGGCGTTCTTTGATGTGGCGTGGGCGAGCGCGGAGGCGATCGAGACATTGGGTATCGCCGGAGCCGCGGCCTTCGGCGTCGATGCCGCCGTCGCCCGGCTCATCGCGCGGCTGGCCAAAGAGAATGCGGATCACCGCGGCGTGCAGCTTCTGCTGGACGGCGCTCTTTCCACCCGGATGCCGTATCCCGCCAAGGTGATCATAGGCGGGGACGGCAAGTCCCTGTCCATCGCCGCGGCCTCGATCGTCGCCAAGGTCGTTCGCGACCGGTTGATGCGCATTTATGACAGGGTATACCCCGGCTATGCCTTCGCCGCGCACAAGGGCTACGGAACGGCGGTCCATCGCCGGCGCCTGGCGCGGCACGGCCTGTGCCCTATCCATCGCGTCTCGTTCTGCAAGGGGTGGGTGAAGCATGGATAAAAGGTCCGTCGGCAAAGCCGGCGAGGATGCGGCCGCCGATTTTTTGAGGAAAAAGGGGTACCGGATCCTGGGCCGCAACGTCCGTTGCCGGCGCGGCGAGCTGGACATCGTGGCCCGGCACGGCCGCACCGTCTGCTTTATCGAGGTGCGCTCGCGCCGGAACACCGAAGGCCATGCGGCGCAGCTGGAATCCGTCGATGCCCGCAAGCGTCTGCGTCTGGCGCGCCTGGCCCTTGCCTATCTCAAGGACCGCGGCTGGCTTGAGCGCCGGGCCCGTTTTGACGTCGTCAGCGTCCTGCTGAGGGCGGGGGACGCGGATGTGGCTCTTCTTCAGGACGCCTTTTCGTTGGACGACATACCGGTCCTCTCATGAGCAATTCTTTGAACGATATCCAGCGCATCGCCGGCCGCCTGGGCATCCGTCCTTCGGAGCTCCATCTGCACGGCCGATATAAGGCGAAGGTCGATCTTTCGATCCTGGGCCGCGTGGGCGGACGGCGCGGCACATACGTCCTTGTGACGGCCATCACGCCGACGCCGATGGGGGAGGGCAAGACCGTCACGACCATCGGTCTGTCCATGGCGCTCAATCGCATGCGGCGCCGGGCGGTGGCGACCCTGCGCCAGGCTTCCCTGGGGCCCCTTTTCGGCGCCAAAGGCGTGGGGACGGGGGGCGGGGCCTGCCAGATCGTCCCGGCGGACGACGTGAACCTGCATTTGACGGGCGACATGCTGGCGGTGGAAGTCGCCAATAATCTTCTGGTCTCTTTCGTCGAGAATGCCGTCTTTCAGGGAAACGCCCTCGATATCGAGCCGGATTCGATCCTGATCAGGCGGTGCCTCGATGTCGGCGACCGCGCCCTGCGGCATATCGCCTATACCCTTAAGGCGAAGACGGGCCCCGTCGAAGTCCGCACGGGGTTCGAGATCACGGCCGCCAGCGAGTCCATGTCGGTGGTGACCCTCGCGCGCGACTTCGCCGATATGCGCCGGCGCCTCAAAGAGCTCGTCGTGGCGCGGGACCGCAAGGGCCGTTTCGTGACCGCGCGGGACGTCAAGGCCGACGGCATGATGGCGGCCGTCCTGAAGGACGCGCTCAAGCCCAATCTCGTGCAGACGAGCGCCGGCACGCCGTGCCTGGTGCACACGGGGCCGTTCGCCAACGTGTCCGTCGGGACGTGTTCGATCCTGGCGGACCGCATCGGCCTGGGGCTGTGCGATTATGTCGTGACCGAGAGCGGGTTCGGTTCCGATTGCGGCGGTGAGAAGTTTTTTGACATCAAGTGCCGATACAGCGGCCTCGCGCCGGATGTCTGCGTCCTCGTCTGTTCCGTGCGCGGGTTAAAGGCCCAGAGCGCGCGCCTGGCCATAACGCCGGGGCGCTCCCCCGACCCGGCGCTCTTCCGGGAAGACCTCGCCGCCCTGAACGAAGGGCTGGCGAATCTGAGGCGGCATATCGAGAATGTGCGCCTTTTCGGGGTGCCGGTCGTCGTGTGCGTGAATGTCTTTCCGACGGACACGCCCGCCGAGCGGGCTCTCATCATGACCGAGGCCGCCCGTTCGGGGGTCGAGGATGTGGTGGAGAGCACGGCGTGGCGCGACGGGGCCGCCGGGGCCATGGCTCTGGCCCGCAGCGTCGAGAGGATCGCGCGCGCCGCGAAGGCAGGTTTTCGTCTGCTGTACGAGGACGATCTGGGGTTGTGCGACAAGATCGCGCGCGTCGCCCGGAAGGTGTACGGCGCCGCCGACGTGGACTTTTCGCCGCAGGCCAGGGAAGGGTTGCGCGCGTACGAGGAGGCCGGCTACGGAAAGCTGCCGGTCTGCATCGCCAAAACGCAGTTCTCGTTTTCCGCGGACGAGCACCTTAAGGGCGCGCCGAGCGGATTCGTTTTTCCCGTCAAGGATGTGCGCCTGGCGGCCGGCGCGGGCTTTGTGCTGGCCCACGCTTCCCTGAGCCAGACCATGCCGGGCCTGCCCGTGCATCCGCGGGGAGAAAAGATAGACGTGGACGCCGACGGACGGATCGTGGGAATGGATTAGAAAGGACCGAAGCCCGAGGTCCGAAATCCGAAAGACCCTGAATTGAAATGTTTTTTTGGGCGTATCGGGCTTGGGACCCGGATTTCGAGGCTGACGGGGAAGGGATGTGCGCATGCCCTATATCAACGCATCCATAAGACAGTTTTTACGCGACTGCGCGGCCAGGACGCCGGCGCCGGGGGGAGGGGCCGTGGCGGCCCTCGCGGCGGCCGAGAGCGCGGCGCTCATCGAGATGGCGGCCCTCTATACGCTCCGCAAGCCCGGGTATGAAGCCGTCGCCGGGACAATGCGGGCGATCCGCGCGCGCGCAACGCGGGCCCGGGTCCGGTGCGCACGCCTCCTCGATGAGGACGTAGCGGCCTACAGGGCAAAGGATATGCGGCGGGCCGTCGCCGTGCCGCTCGAGGTCGCGACAACCGCGCGCGCGCTTTCGCTGGACGCCTTCACCCTGGTCCTTAAGGGCAACAAGAACCTGCGTTCCGACGCCGCCCTCGCCGTTCTCCTGGCGGCAACGGCCTTTCTGTCCGCCCTCTCCTATGTGCAGGTCAACCTGAAGACGGACAAGGATCTCGCCCGGCGGTTCGGTCCGAAGTTAGCCCATCTTAAGAAGGCGGCCGTGCGGGTCAAAAGCGTGCGGCTAAAGACGGAGGCGGCCCTTGGCTATTCTCTTGGACGGTAAAAAGGTCGCGGAGCACATCGAAGCGCAGGTCAGAGAGACGCTCGCCGCCCTCGGCCGTCCGGCGGCGCGCCTGGTGGGCGTCTGCGTCGGGGAATCGCCGGCGGCATGCGTCTATCTTAAGTCCCAGGCCAAACTTGCCGGAGAGCTCGGCATCACCTATCATCTGGAGGTCTTGCCGCAGAGCGCTACGCAGGAGGAGGTCGCCGGTGTCTTGCGCGGCCTGAACAAGGACGCCGCAACAACGGGCGTCATCCTGCAGGCGCCCCTCCCGCAGGGCCTCGATGCGCGGTCTTTGCGCGCCGTTATCGCGCCCGAAAAGGATGCCGAGGGCATCCATCCTTCGAATCTGGGGGCCGTGGTCCTGGGCGGCGGCCGCGTCCTGCCGTGCACGGCTGCGGCCTGCATGGAGATCCTGCGCGCGTACGACGTGCCTCTGCGCGGCAGGGAGGCGGTCGTCGTGGGCCACTCGGAGATCGTCGGCAAGCCGCTGGCGTTGATGCTGCTCAAGGAATTCGCCACGACCACGGTCTGCCATATCGCGACCTCCGAAGCCGGAAGGCTCGAGGAGCATGTCCGGCGCGCCGATGTCCTGATCGTGGCTGTCGGCAAGCCCGGCGTCGTTCCGGGCGAGTGGGTGAAGGAGGGCGCCGCGGTCCTGGACGTGGGTATCAACCGGCTTGCGTCCGGCGTCGTCGGGGATGTCGTTTTTGAAAGCGCCAGCCGCCGCGCGGCCTGCATCACGCCCGTCCCCGGCGGTGTCGGGCCGGTCACGGTGGCGATGCTGATGAAGAACACCGTCGGGCTCCTGCAGAAACATTGACGCGTATCCGGAACACGGAGGAATCTTCCGATGCCCGAGGACCCGCGAAGGAAGAAGATCCTTGGAAATTTCTTCGGCAGTTTTTTGTTTTTCTGGGGTAACGGGAAATTAAGGAATCCATTGGGATCCTGGCATTGGACATTGTTTTAGAAATTCAATAAGCATTTTTCGATGTCTTTCAGGGATAAGCTTGTTTCCGGACAAAGGGTGTTGACCGTTGAGGCGGTGCCGCTGAAGGGGATCTCTTTCGCGCCGGCCCTGGAACAGTTCGGATCATTCCGGACGCGCATCGACGCCGTCAACGTGACGGACCTGCAGAGTTCGACGATGCGCCTGTGCGCGCTGGCGGCGGCCGTGCAACTTAAACAGGCAGGCATGGAGCCTGTCCTGCAGATGACCTGCCGCGACCGCAACCGCCTGGCGCTGCAAGCCGATCTCTTGGGCGCGGCGAGCTTCGGTATCGAGAATATCCTTGCCTTGACCGGGGATCATCCGTTGTTGGGCGACCATCCCGGCGCCAAGCCCGTCTTTGACCTTGACGCGGTCCAGCTGATCGACGCCGCCCGCGGCCTTGAAAGCGGGCATGACATGGCCGGCCGGCCGTTGACGGGCGCGGCCCCCCGTTTCTGCATCGGCGCGGTCGTCAACCCGGGTGCGGAGCCGCTGGAGCCCGAGCTCATCAAGATGGAAAAGAAGCTGGCGGCCGGCGCATCTTTTTTCCAGACGCAGGCGCTTTTTGACGAGGCGGTCGCCGAGCGGTTCTTTAAGGCCGTCGCCCCTTTCAAGGCGCGCATCCTTGCCGGGGTCGTGGTCTTGCGAAGCGAGAAAATGGCGCGCCACATGAACGATCATGTTCCGGGCGTGCGCATCCCCGAGCCCTTGATCCGGGAGCTCGCAGAGGCTGCGGACCGCCGGGCCGTCGCCATCCGCCAGGCCTGTTCCCTTATCAGAAAACTGGGGCCCATGGGGCAGGGGGTTCACCTGATGCCCATCGGTTGGTATAATGTCGTGCCGGAGATCCTGGACGGCATAGGAGCCTGAAGACATGCGTCACATCGTCATTATCGGGAATTCCGCCGCCGGCATGGCTGCCGCCGAGGCCGTGCGCGGCCGGGACCGGGAAGCGCGCCTCACCATCCTTACCGACGAACCGTTCCCGGCCTACGAGCGTTATCGCGTCCTGGATTTTTTTGAAGGACGCTGCAAGGAGCGCGACCTTGTTTTTCGGGATAAGGGGTTTTACGCCGACCACGGGATCGCGTTGCTGGCGGATAAGAAGGTTACCGGTATCAGCGTCCATCGACGGCACGTCCACCTGAAGGACAAAGAGACCGTTGATTTTGACGATCTGGTCATCGCTTCCGGCCGGCGGCCGGCCCTGCCCGCGCTCAAGGGCATCCAGAAAGAGGGGGTTTTGTCGTTCGGGGGGTTGCGCGAGGCCAAGATACTTTTGGATAACCTGCCGATCGCGCACACGGTTTTGATCGTCGGGGAGACGCCGGTGGCCTTGGAGCTGGCGCGCGGCCTCGCCGTCCGCAAGGTCGATGTCAAACTTTTCGGGGCGCCCGAAACGGCGCCGGACGGCGTGGAGGTCATCCGGGACAACCCGCTCATCGAGATCCTCGGAGACAGCGAGCTCAAGGCCGTGCGTCTGGCGAACCATAAGGTGATCGGCGCGTCGCTGTTGGTCTTTGCCGGGCCGCGCGAACCGAACGTCGATTTCCTCAGGGATACGGACATCAAGATCAACAGGGGGGTCCTCGTTGATCCTTCGTTCCGGACGAGCGTTCCTTATGTCTATGCCGTCGGTGACGCGGCGGAACCCCGCGAGGGTGCCTGGTCGCAGGGATGGCAGGAGGCTCGCCGGCAGGGAGAAATGCTGGGAGGTTTATTATGTCAGGCTTAAAAGAGACCGTGGCTCAGACGACGAACACGCTGGTCGCCGCGGCCCGGAAGGCGTTGTCGTCCGCCATCGACGCGAAAGGCGCCGGCGCATCTTTTGGTTTTGAGGGGACGGCCTTCTTTTTGCCTTTGTCGTACGCTCTCCTTGGCGTGGAGACGAAGACGCTCGGGGATGCCCGGGCGGTCATGGAGGAGGCCGAGCGGCTGGCCGCAGGCCGGCCGGCGGCGAACGGCTGCGACGTGCCGTATCTTGACGGGATGCTGCGGCAGGGGATGGCGACGCTTTTCGCCGAGGAGGTCTTGGCGGCCCTGACGCACGCGCCCGTGGACGGCTATCTCGGTTTCGTCCCGGATACGGTCTTAAGGTCGCTCGGCGTGCAGCTGGTGGACGGCCGCATCGCCGGGATCGCCGTCATCATCGGCAGGGCGGCGGACAGCGCGGCCGCCGTCAGGATCGTGCGCGAGCTGCAGGCCCGAAACATCGTTTCCCTCATCGTGGGCAACAAGGGGGAGAAGAACTTCCGCGATCAGCTCCTCGAGGCGAACGTCGAGCTGGGTCTCGATAATTACATCGTGCCGCTGGGGGCCGATGAGCTGTCGGCCGTCTACGCCGTCAATTTCGCGGTGCGCGCCGCGCTCTCTTTCGGCGGCTGCAAGGGCGGCCAGTGGAAAGAGACGCTTGCGTACTGCCAACAGCGCGTGCCGGCCTTTGTGCTGGTCCTGGGTAAGCTGGATGCCGTCATCGCGACGACGGGCCTCGGCGTGCTGGGGCTGGGTTTTCCGATCATCACCGACCAGGAGGCGCCGCAGGTCGCGAAACTCGAAACGACGAAATTCGAGGCCCTCGTCACCGAAAAGGACCCCGCCAAGATCGTCGGCCGATGCGCCGAGGCGCGGGGCATCAAGGTCAAGGTCTCCCAGATAGACATCCCCGTCCTTGTCGCGCCGGCTTTCGAGGGGGAACGGGTGCGCCGGGAGAACCTTTTTGTCGAATTCGGAAGCAAATATTCCACGGCATTCGAATATCTCGTCGCGCGGCCCGCAGACCAGGTGACGGACGGCCGGGTCACCCTTATCGGTCCCGATATCGACGCCGCCGGCGCCAAGGCCCTGCCTTTGGGGATCCTCGTCGAGGTCGCAGCGCGCGCCTTCAACAAGGACTATGAGCCCATCCTGGAGCGCCAGCTCCACCGCTACGTCAACGAAGCGCAGGGGATGATGCATATGGGGCAGCGCGACATGATCTGGATCCGCATTTCGCGCGAGGCGTTCGATAAGGGGCTGCGGTTGAAGCACGTAGGCGTCCTGCTGCATGCGATGCTCCACAAGGAGTTCGGCGCCCTCGTGGATAAGGTCCAGGTGACGCTCTTCACGAAGCAGGAGGACGTCGAAAAACAGCTCGTCCCCGCCCGGGCGGCCTTTGAGGCGCGCGACGAGCGCCTGCGCGGCATGACCGATGAGAGCGTCGATACCTTTTACAGCTGCGCGTTGTGCCAGTCGTTCGCGCCCAACCATATCTGCATCATCACGCCCGAGCGGCTGGGGCTGTGCGGCGCGTATTCGTGGCTGGACGCCAAGGCGGCGCACGAGATAACGCCCACCGGCGGCAACCAGCCCGTGCCCAAAGGCGCGTGCCTGGAAGAGACGCTCGGCCAGTGGAAACGCATCAACGATTTCGTCTTCGAGGCGTCGAACAGGACCATCCCGGAAGTGAGCATGTATTCGCTCCTCGTGGCGCCCCAGTCGAGCTGCGGGTGTTTCGAGTGCATCGTGGCCCTCGTCCCGGAGGCGAACGGCGTCCTCATCGTCAACCGCGAATACGCCGGCATGACGCCCTTGGGAATGACCTTCACGCAGCTTGCCAGTTCGGTGGGCGGCGGGGTCCAGACGCCCGGTTTCCTCGGCGTGGGCAAGCTGTACGTGACGAGCAAAAAGTTCATCTCCGCCGAAGGCGGCCTGCCGCGCGTCGTGTGGATGCCCAAGGACCTGAAGGAGGCCCTGCGGCCGCGCCTTGAAGCGCGCAGCCGGGAGCTGGACCTGGATGGTTTTACCGATAAGATCGTCGATGAGACCATGGCGGAGACGCTCGACGACCTGCTCGTCCGGCTCAAAGAGAAGGACCATCCGGCCTTAACGATGTCCCCGCTTATTTGAACCGGTCCCCGGAGCGTCGTGCCGCGCGCTTCGCGGAACGGCCCATTTTTCCTCTGGCCGCGTATCCGGGGCAGGTGTCCGCTTTGGCCCGAAATAATGCTTGCCAACAATTGAGTTTTATACTATCCTAACTCTAACCCTATCCTACGGATGAAGAAATTCACGCCCGTAACGCCAACGTCCCTCGGCGCCCTGCTCTTATTCCTAAGCTTCCCGTTTTGTCTCGCCCTGGCTCAGGATGCGCCCCAGGAAACATACAGGAAGATGGCCCTTGATTACAGGGACCAGGGGCTCGCGGCCCAGCGCACCGGCGATCTGGATACGGCCCTGGTGTATTTTCAGAAGGCGGTCGAGCTGGACCCGTCCCTGGCCGTCGCCTACAACGATCTGGGCGTCCTGTATGAAGCGCGAGGATGGGATGACCGCGCCAAGCTGGCCTACGGCAAGGCGATCGAACTCGATCCCAACATGCCCAGTCCCTATTATAACCTGGGCAGCATCTATGCCAAGGAAGGGGACTTCGAGAAGGCGGTCAAGTATTTCAAGCAGCGCGTCCTCGTCGGAGAGTGGAACGACGAGTGGACCCAGAAGGCCCGCCGGGAGTTGAAGAGCCTGGGCGTCGCCGACCCCGAGATACGCGAGGAGTTCATGGAAGAGCACCTCGCGCGCGTGGAAGACATGGGCGATATCCATGCCCGGCCTATCGGCAACGATCTGGACCCGCGGACCCGCAAGCGCGAGGCGCGCCTTCGCCTGTTCCGCGGTAAGCAGCTTTCTTATATGGGAAAGTACGTCGAAGCCCTCGAAGAGCTTGGCTATGCCGAAGTCCTGGATCCCCGCAACAAGGAGATCGAGAAGACGCTTGAAGAAGTGAACCGCAAAGCCCTCATGTCCAACTAGGACAAGACCGGATCCTGACTCTCTTGCCGCAATTTCCCCTTAAGCAGCTTTCTCAGACAACGAGCCGTTCTGCCCGGCCTTAGCCGGCAGGCCGGTGGGGCAGGACATAACGGTCCTTGTTTTTTGCTCATCAGAATTCGCTCGACGGAAATGCCGTCAAGGCCCCGGGGATGTGTCCTCTTCTGCCTCCCTGAAACCGTTCGGCAGAAGTGTCGCTGGAATGGGACATTAAGGTGCTCCACAAGCTTTGTTTGATTGACGCTAATTCGCTGGTCTACCGGGCGTTCTTTGCCGTGAAGGCCGCGCTGTCGACTTCGGGCGGTCAGCCCACCAATGCGGTCTTCGGCTTTGCGCGCATGCTGCGCCGGATCCTCGAGGAAGTCGAGCCGGAGTATGCCGCGGCCTGTTTCGACGTGGGCAAGGTCACGCATCGCACCGAGAAGTTCGCGGCCTACAAGCAGCACCGTCCGCCCATGCCCGACAGCCTCGCGTCCCAGTTGACCTGGATACGCGATCTCGTCCGGGCCTACCGCCTGGCGCTCTTTGAGAAGGAAGGATTTGAGGCCGACGACGTGATCGCGACGCTCGTCCACCGGATGGGCGGGAAGTTCCGCAAGGTCGTGATCATCAGCGGCGACAAGGATATCCTGCAGCTCGTGGGCGGCAATGTCGAGGTCTATAACCCCTACAAGGAGGAGGGACTCGTCTATACCGCCGAGGTCGTCGAGGAAAAGATGGGCGTGGCCCCGGGACGCATCCGTGATCTGATCGCCCTGATGGGGGACGCCTCCGACGGCATTCCCGGCGTCAAGGGGGTCGGCGAGAAGACGGCGCTTCTTCTGCTCAAGGAGTTCAAGGACGTCGACGATCTGCTTAAGCATCGTGACCGCATCAAGCGGGAAGGGGTGCGCCGCGCCCTGGAGGAGGGGGAGGCTTCTCTGACCCTGAGCCGGGAGCTGGCCATCCTGCGAACCGACGTGCCTCTGGACGCGGACGTGGAAGGGCTTAAGGTCCGGGAGCCCGATACCGCCGCCCTCTGGGACCTTTATTCGCGGCTGGAGTTCCGCGGGATGCTCAAGGAGCTCGCGCGGCAGGGGAGCGGTCCTCAGGCCGCCGAAGCGCCGGCGCCTGTGGCGGTCGCGACGGCCTGCGCCGGAGACATTACGGCGCAGATCGCCGGCAAGAAGGCCTTTGGCTTCTTTTTTGCCGAAGGCGAGGCGGCCCAGCTCTTCGTGGCGCTCGACGGGCAGGCGTCCTTCCGGGTCGAAGGGATTGCGGAGATAAAGAAGATATTTTCCCAGGCGGGATGCCTCGCCGTGGGCTTCGACACGAAGGCCTGCCGTCATCGCCTGGCGGGCTGGGGCATCGCGCCGGACGTCGCGTTCTTCGATGTCATGCTTGCGGCTTATCTTGTTACGTCGGCCAAGGGGAGTTTTGACCTTCCGGCCCTCGTCTGGAACTACCTGGATAGAAAGGGCGCCCCGCAGCACAGCTGGGCGGGCCAGGAGGCCGCGCTCCTGATGAGCCTCAAGCCGGTGCTGGAGCACAAGCTCGAGGAGGCGGGGCTGACGTCTTTGTTCGCCGATGTCGAGATGCCCCTGGAGCGCATCCTTTTTGTCATGGAGCGCTGCGGTGTGGCGCTTGACGGTGAGGCCCTTGCGGCGCTCGCGCGGGAGATCGACGGCCGCCTCAAAGACCTGATAAAAAAGATCTTTGACGCCGCAGGCTCGACTTTCAACATCAACTCTCCCAAGCAGCTGAGCGAAGTGCTCTTTCAAAGATTGAAGCTGCCGGTCGTCAAGAAGACGAAGACCGGTTTCTCGACGGACGAGGAGGTCCTGACCCGGCTTGCGCGGCAGCACGAGCTGCCCCAGGCGCTTCTGGAGTACCGGCAGCTGACGAAGCTCAAGACGACATACGTCGACGTTTTGCCGGGCCTCGCCGATACCCAGGGCCGCATCCACGGCTCCTTCAATCAGACGGGGACCGAGACCGGCCGGTTGAGTTCGAGCGAACCGAACCTGCAGAACATCCCCGTCAAGACGCCCTTGGGCCGGCGCATCCGGGAGGCCTTCGTGCCGGGTAAGGGTTTCGCGAGCCTGCTGTCCGCGGACTATTCCCAGATAGAGTTGCGCGTCCTGGCGCATCTGTCGGGGGACGAGGTCCTGGGCAAGGCTTTTCGTGAGGACGCGGATGTCCACCGCTTCACGGCTTCGCTTATCTTTAGCACGGCGGAGGCCGATGTGACCGAGGAGATGCGCGAGAACGCAAAACGCGTCAATTTCGGCATCGTCTACGGGATGAGCGGTTACGGCCTGGCCAAGGATCTGGGGATCGACCCGCGCACGGCCGAGGCCTTCATCGAGGAGTATTTCCTGCGGTATCCGCGCGTCAGGGATTTTCTCACGGGACAGATCGAGCACGTGCGGGAGCACGGCTACGTCACGACCCTTTTGGGCCGGCGGCGATATATCCCGGAGGTCCGCAACAAGAACCTTGCCGTGCGCCAGTTCGCCGAGCGTCAGGCTGTCAACGCACCCATCCAGGGGTCCGCGGCCGACATCATCAAGGTGGCGATGGTGCGCATCGACGGCCGGTTGAGAGAAGAGGGCCTGCGTTCGCGTCTGGTCCTCCAGGTCCACGACGAGCTGGTCTTCGAGGTGGCGAAGGAGGAGGAGGGGCTCCTGCCGGCGCTGGTGCGCCGCGAGATGGAGGGGGCTTTTGAGCTGCGCGTGCCGCTCAAGGTAACGCTCAAGGCCGGCGCGAACTGGAGCGAGATGAGAGAGATCGGTTAGGGTGGGTCGTATCAGGTAACAGGTAAGAGATCGGATAAAAACGATGGACCCGGAAGACCGGCTTCCTTGCCGGAACCCGACGACCTTATCGGGAGCGGGATCCGGGACATCGACCAGACAGCGACGCTTCGGTCTTGTTTTTGATTTTATTTTTCGTTTTTTCCTGTTTTTGGTCTTACCTGATTCTTGTTACCTGTGACCTGTGGCATAGTTGGGGGGTAGGCAGGTGAAGATCGTCTTCTGCGCCAGCGAAGCGGTGCCGTTCGCCAAGACCGGGGGGCTCGCCGACGTCTGCGGGGCTTTGCCTCAGGCGCTGGCCCAGCTGGATAACGAGGTCATCGTCGTCCTGCCGCGTTACAGGACCGCGACATCGGGCGATATCGTCGTCACGGCGCTCAACGAGGATTTCGACGTTGGGCGGATCGACGAAAGGGTGTGGATCTATCTTCTGAAAGACCCGTCGTACCTGCGCTCCGGCCTCTACGGGGACCAGTTCGGCGATTACCCCGACAACCTCAAGCGCTTCACGAAGCTGTGCGCGAAGACCTACGAGCTCATTTGCGGGATGAAAGAGGCGCCCGATATCGTGCATTGCCACGATTGGCAGGCGGCGCTTTTGCCCGTTTATCTTAAGGACCGCGCGCGGGAGAAACCCGCTTCCTGGAGCAGGGTGCCGCGCACGCTGCTGACGTTGCATAATATCGCCTACCAGGGGATATTTCACAAGTCGCAGATGCCCTTGACCGGTCTCGGCTGGGATTATTTCGGCATGTCGGGCGTGGAGTTTTACGGGAAGATCAACCTTTTGAAGGGCGGCATTATTTTTGCGGACCACGTCAACACGGTAAGCCCCGCCTATGCCGCCGAGGTCCTGACGCCGGAGGGCGGCTGCGGCTTGGAAGGGGTGCTCGCGGGACGCAAAGAGCATTTCACGGGGATCCTGAACGGCATCGATTATCGGGTCTGGAACCCCCAGGGCGACACTTTTATCGCAAAGAATTACTCGTTCCAGGACGTCGCGCCGAAAAAGGACAATAAGCGCGTCCTGCAGGAGGCGTGCGCTCTGAAGGTCGGCGCGCGCACGCCGCTCGTGGGTTTCGTGGGCCGGCTCGTCGAGCAAAAAGGAGTAGAGCTCATTCTTGAGGCGCTGCCGCGCCTGTGCGCCAAGGGCGTACAGCTGGTGATCCTGGGGCACGGCGATGTCCGCTTCGAAGACGCGATGATCGACGCGGCCGCCCGTTTCCCGGGCAGCGTCTTCTACAGCTCCTCCTTCGACGATCACCTGGCGCATCAGATCTATGCGGGTAGCGATATATTTCTCATGCCGTCGCGTTTTGAGCCGTGCGGCATCGGCCAGTTGATCAGCTTCAAGTACGGCACCGTCCCGGTCGTCTATCGCACCGGAGGGCTGGCGGACACGGTCACGGACCGGGACGAGGATCCCGAGCGCGGCAGCGGCTTCGTCTTCCGCCGTTTTACCAGCGGCGACCTCGAGGATGCGGTGGCAAGAGCGTTGCGGCTCTTCGAGAACGAGGCGAAATGGATGGACCTGGTCCGGGACGTGATGCGGCTCAACTTTTCCTGGAAGGAGGCGGCGCGCAGGTACCTCGACATCTACAGGCAGTTGTATGCCTTGCAGGACGCCGCGTCCTAGGCGGGATTTCGCTGGAATAGGACATTAAGGTCTCTCTTCTGCCTCACAGAAACAGTTCGGCAGAAGTTTCGCTGGAATAGGACATTAAGGTGCTCAGGATAGCTGTTACGGGCGCGATAGGCTCGGGTAAGTCCACGGTCCTCGCGGCCCTGGCGCGCCGCGGCGCTGCCGTGATGAGTTGCGATGCCGTGGTGCGGCGGGAGCTGGCGGATAACCGCCGGCTGCAGGCGGCCCTGAGGCGGATGTACGGAGAGGGGATCTTTCACGCCGGCAGGCTCAGCCGCAGGCGTCTGGCGCGCCTGGTCTTTTCGGACCCGGCCCGGGTGGCGGCGCTCAACCGGCGGGTGCATCCTATCGTGAAGAGGGGGGTGCGGGCCTTCTTCAGGAAGAACAGGGCGCGGCGGTATGCCGCGGTCGAGGTGCCGTTGCTCTTCGAGACGGATTTCTATAAGCTCTTTGACGTGACAATAGGTGTCGCAATCGGCGAAAGGCTGCGTCGGCGAAGGCTCCGGGAACATGGAGCCGCGGCTGAAGCGGCCCGGCGCATGCGCTGGCAGCTTTCGGCACGGAAGAAGCTCGCGCGTTGTGATTTTATCATAGATAACAGCGGGACAAGAAAAGAGGCATACCGGAAAGTCAAGAAACTCATGGAGGATGTATCGTGGTTGAAAAAGTAGAAAAGATGGAAAAGCTTGAGATCGCGAAACTCAAGGAGATGAAGATCGCGGACTTGAACAAGTTCGCGCGGGGCCTGGGCGTCAACGGCATCAGCGGCCTCAAGAAGCAGGACCTTATCTTCAAGATCCTGCAGGCCCAGGCGGAGCGCGAGGGGTTGATGTTCGGCGAGGGGGTTTTGGAGATCCTCCCCGAGGGGTTCGGGTTCCTGCGCTCGGCCAATTATAACTACCTGCCGTGTCCCGACGACATCTATATCTCGCCGTCGCAGATCCGTAAGTTCGACCTGCGCACGGGCGACACCGTCAGCGGCCAGATCCGGCCGCCCAAGGAGGGGGAGAAGTATTTCGCCCTCCTCAAGGTCGAGGCGGTGAACTTCGAGAACCCGGAGTCGATCAAGGACAAGATCCTTTTCGACAACCTGACGCCCATTTACCCGAAGGAGCGTTTTATTCTCGAGAATTGCCAGGAGGACGTGTCGATGCGCATCATGGATCTTTTGGCGCCCATCGGCAAGGGGCAGCGCGGCATGATCGTCGCCCAGCCCTACAGCGGCAAGACCGTTCTCCTGCAGAAGATCGCCAACGCGATCATGAAGAACCACCCGGAGACGTATATCCTCGTTCTCCTGATCGACGAGCGGCCCGAAGAGGTCACGGACATGCAGCGCATCGTCAAGGGCGAGGTCATCAGCTCCACCTTCGACGAACCGCCCGAACGGCACGTCCAGGTCGCCGAGATCGTCATCGAGAAGGCCAAGCGTCTTGTCGAGCACAAACGCGACGTCGTCATCCTTCTCGACAGCATCACGCGCCTGGCGCGCGCCTACAATACCGTCGTGCCGCACAGCGGCAAGATCCTGACGGGCGGCATGGATTCGCATGCGCTGCACAAGCCCAAGCGGTTCTTCGGCGCGGCCCGGGCGCTCGAAGAGGGAGGCAGCCTTACGATCATCGCCACGGCCCTGATCGATACGGGCAGCCGCATGGACGAGGTCATCTTCGAAGAGTTCAAGGGCACGGGCAATATGGAGCTGCAGCTGGACCGCAATCTCTTCCAGCGCCGCATCTATCCGGCCATCGACATCAAGCGTTCCAACACGCGCCGCGAGGAGTTGTTGATCGACGCCAAGCACCTGCAGAAGATATGGATCCTGCGCAAGGTCTTGAACGACCTCAATTCATCGGAGGCGATGGAGCTGTTGATCGACAAGCTGGGCAAGACCAAGAACAACGAGGCCTTCCTGGACAGCATGAACCAGTGAGGCAATAGCTCTGTTCAGGGAACGGGGCATAGGGTACGGGGCTCAGAAGACACAAGCCCGTTTTTGCTTTTCCGTACCCCGATCCCTGTCCCCTGGACCCTGAGACTGTCCTGAAAATCCAACAAAGGAGCACGAGTCATGAAAGAGAAGATCCATCCCAATTACAAGGAAGCGACGATCATCTGCGCCTGCGGCGAGGTGATCCATACGCGCTCGACAAAGCCGAGCATCCGCGTGGACATCTGCTCCAAGTGCCACCCGTTCTTCACCGGCAAACAGAAGTTCGTGGATTCCGCCGGCCGCGTGGAGAAGTTCATGAAGAAGTATAAAAGATCATAAGGGAGGGGCGATAGACGATAGACTAGGGTCTATAGTCCTTTCGGCTCTTTATGGCTACCAGCAAATACGACGATATAAAACGCCGCTACGACGAGCTCCAGGCGCTTTTGGCCGACAATGCCGTGGCCGCAGATGCGGCGAAGTGCGCCACCTGCGCCAAGGAACTGGCGGAGATCGCGCCTGTCGTCAAGACCTACACGGCCCTGCTGGACAGCCGCAAGCAGATCGAGGAGCTCAGGCATATCCTGAGCGACGCCTCGCACGGCAGCGATTTTCTCGAGATGGCGCGCGCCGAGGTCGCCGAGCTCGAAGCCAAGTGCGCTCGGCTCGGCAAAGAGCTGGAAGAGCTGACCCGGCCGCCCGACCCGGACCTCAACAAGAACTGTATCGTCGAGATCCGCGCGGGCACAGGGGGGCAGGAGGCGGGTCTCTTCGCGGGGGACCTCTACCGGATGTACACCAAGTACGCGGCCGTCAAGTCCTGGTGCGTGGAGTTGATGGATATCAACACGACGCCGCTGGGAGGTCTCAAGGAGGTCGTTTTCTCCGTCAAGGGGCGGGACGCCTACAAGCGGCTCAAGTTCGAGAGCGGCGTCCACCGGGTTCAGCGCGTGCCCACGACCGAGGCCTCGGGCCGCATCCATACCTCGGCCGCGACCGTTGCCGTGCTCTTTGAGCCCGAGGAGACGGATCTCGAGGTCGAGCCCAAGGACCTGAAGATCGACGTCTATCGCGCCGGCGGCCACGGCGGCCAGCACGTCAACACGACCGACTCGGCCGTGCGCATCACGCATCTGCCCACGGGGATCGTCGTGACCTGCCAGGACGAGCGCTCCCAGATCAAGAACAAGGCCAAGGCGATGCGCGTCCTGCGCGCGCGCCTCCTGGACCGCATGGAGTCCGAGCGGCAAAACGAACGTTCCGAGATGCGGCGTTCCCAGGTCGGATCGGGCGACCGCAGCGAGAAGATCCGCACGTATAATTTTCCCGACCGGCGGGTGACCGATCACCGTATCGGTTTTACCACCCATAGGCTGGACGATGTCTTGAACGGCGCCCTGGACGAGCTGACGGACGCGCTTCTGAACGCGGAGGCCCGGGGCGATGAATGAGATTGAGCTGATCTTGTGCTCGTTGAACCGTTGCGACCGTTCCCGTTTGTATTTGGAGGAGGAGGCGACCCTTCTCGACGCGCGGCGCCTGCACGCGCTCGAGAAGATCCTGAAGGGGCGCGTCGAGGGGGCGCCCTTATCCTACCTCTTGCGGGAGACGGCATTTATGGGGCTTGATCTCCTCGTCAGGCCCGGGGTCCTTGTCCCGCGGCCCGAGACCGAGATCCTTGTCGAAGAGGTCCTCGCCGCGCTGCGTTCCTTGCGCGGGACCGGCGGCGGGTCGTGCCGCATGCTCGACATCGGCACGGGAAGCGGCAATATCGCCGTGGCCTGCGCCCGATTCAGCGAGGCCGACGTCCGTATCGACGCCGTGGATATCTCGGCGCGGGCCTTGGCCTGCGCGCGGCGCAATGTCCGGCGCTACGGCCTGGACAAGAAGGTGCGGGTGCGCCACTCCGATCTTTTTTCCGCCTTCGGCAGGCCCCGCCGGATCTTTGACGCCATCGTCTCCAATCCGCCCTATGTCGCTCCCGCCGAATACGCGGGCCTTCCCCGGGATGTGCGCGCCGAGCCGCGTGAGGCCCTGGTGGCGCCGGACAAAGGTCTGTATTATTATGGAAAGATCGAGGCGGGCGCGCGCCGTTTCCTTAAGGCGGGCGGCTATGTCCTCCTTGAGATGGATCCGCACCAGACGCAGGGTATCCGGCGGATCTTCGGCAACGGCGCGGTGTGGACAGACCTGCGCGTGACAAAAGATTTGAACGGCCGGGAGAGGGTGTTTGGCTGCAGGCTTTGTCCGCAAACGTAGCGGAAATTCGTTATGGGTAAGTGTTACCCCTTGCCAAAGCGCTCGGAAAGGTGTCCTCTTCTGCCTCCCTGAAACCGTTCGGCAGAAGTTTCGCTGGAATGGGACATTGAGGTGCTCATGGATAAATTCGTTATCGAAGGCGGGGTTCCGCTGAAAGGCAGCGTCACCGTCTGCGGGTCCAAGAACGCGCTGTTGCCCATTCTGGCGGCGACGCTGCTGACGCCCGAGCGTTGCGTCATCCATAACGCCGCGAATCTGCGCGATACCTTTTCGATGCTCAGGTTGCTCAAGTACCTGGGCGTCAATTATGATTTCAGGGACGGGACCGTGATCCTGCGGCCCAACGGCCTGCAGCGCACCGAGGCTCCCTATAAGCTGGTGAGCACGATGCGCGCCTCTTTCTGCGTTCTGGGGCCGCTGTTGGCCCGTTACCGCAAGGCGCGCGTCTCTTTGCCCGGCGGGTGCGTCATCGGCGTGCGGCCCGTGGACCTGCATTTAAAGGGCCTTGCGCGTCTGGGCGCCCATATCGCGATCCGCGAGGGCTACGTCTGCGCCGAGGCCAGGGTCTTGCGCGGCGAGCACATTTATCTCGGCGGTCCGTTCGGTTCTTCGGTCCTGGCGACGGGCAACGTGATGATGGCCGCCGTCCTGGCGAAAGGCACGACGGTCATCGAGAACGCGGCATGCGAGCCCGAGGTGGTGGATCTGGCGCGTTTTCTCATCAAGATGGGCGCCCGCATCAAGGGCGAGGGCTCACCCTGGATAGAGATCGCGGGCGTCAAGGAGCTCCACGGCGCCGAACATACGGTCATCCCCGACCGCATCGAGGCCGCGACGCTTGTCATGGCCGCCGGCATCACGCGCGGCGACGTCCTGGTCAAGGGCGCGTGCCCCGCGCACATGACGGCGGTCCTGGAGAAGCTGCGCGACGTCGGGATGAGCCTCCGGGTCACCAAGGACGCCATCCACGTCAACAGGACGCAGCGCCGCTTCCGGCCCTTCGATATCGTGACATTGCCGTATCCCGGGTTCCCGACGGATTGTCAGGCGCAGTTCATGACGCTGATGAGTCTGACCGACGGCATCAGCATTATCACGGAGAAGATCTATCCCGACCGCTTCATGCATGTCGCGGAGCTCAACCGCATGAGCGCTCAGATCAAGCGCGAGGGGCCCTACGCCGTGGTCCACGGGGTCAAGCAGCTTACCGGCGCGCCGGTCATGGCGTCGGACCTGCGCGCCTCGGCGGGCCTTGTGCTGGCGGGGCTCGTGGCGCGGGGCACGACCTCGGTCACGCGCATCTATCATCTCGACCGCGGCTATGAGCGGCTCGACGAGAAGCTCGTCGCCCTGGGCGCGCGTATCCAGAGGGCGAAGGAATGACGGATTCGCAGGCACGCCGAGAGGGCGGATCCCCGCGCCCAGGCGCCGAAGGATTTCCCCGGCAGGCTTGGGGGCAAGTTACGGGATTCAAGAGAGGGTAAATCATGATCCTCATGATAGATAATTACGATTCGTTTACCTATAACCTCGTCCAGTATCTGGGCGAGATGGGGCAAAAGCTTAAGGTCGTGCGCAATGATAAGACGACCGTTGCCGCGATCCGGCGGCTCAAGCCTCAGTCCATCGTGATCTCCCCCGGGCCGGGCGCGCCCGAAGACGCCGGCATCTCCGTGGATGTGGTCAAGGCCTTTGCGGGCCGCATCCCGCTGCTGGGCGTTTGTCTGGGGCATCAGGCGATCGGATACGCCTTTGGGTGCCGGATCGTTCGCGCCAGGCGCCTTATGCACGGCAAGACCTCCATGATCCGCCACGATAACAAGGGTGTATTCAAAGGGTTGCCCAATCCCTTCGAGGCGACCCGGTATCACTCTTTGATCATCGAGCCCCGGAGCCTGTCGGCCGAGCTCGAGGTGACCGCCTGGACCCGCGAGAAAGAGATCATGGGCGTGCGTCACAAGAGATTTCCCGTCTTCGGCGTCCAGTTCCATCCGGAGTCCATCATGACGGCCGCCGGGAAGCGGCTTTTGAAGAACTTCCTGAAAATATGATCGCATCCTCCATCGCCAAGATCCGGCAAAAGCAGGACCTGACTTTTCAAGAGGCCCACGAGGTCTTCTGCTCGATCGCGCGCGGCGAGGTCTCCGAGCAGGACATAGAGGCCTTCCTGGTCGCCCTGGCCGATAAAAGGGAGAGCGCCGATGAGATAGCGGGCGCCGCCCAGGCGATGCGCGAGCACCTGCGGCCTATCCGCGTCGATGCCGATGTCGTCTTCGACACGGCCGGCACGGGCGGCGACCACAAGGGGACCTTCAACATATCGACGCTGGCTTCGTTCGTCGTCGCCGGCGCCGGGGTGGTCGTGGCCAAGCACGGCAACCGGTCGGTCTCGGGGTGTTGCGGGAGCGCCGACCTGCTGGAGTCCCTCGGCGTGAATATCGATGTCGATCCCTGCGTCATCGAGCAGTGCCTGAAGGACTTCGGGTTCGGTTTCCTCTTCGCGCCGAAACTGCATCCGGCCATGGCCCATGTGCAGCCGGTGCGTCGGCGCCTCAAGCGCCGGACGATCTTTAACATCCTCGGCCCGCTCATCAATCCGGCGCTGCCCACGCACCAGATGATGGGGGTCTATGACGAGGCCCTTCTGCCTATCGTGGGACAGGCGTTGATCCGCCTCGGGATCAAGCACGCGATGTCCGTCTGGGGGGAGGGGGGGTATGACGAGGTGTCGACGACGGGCAAGACCCATGTCTGCGAGGTCAAAGAGGGGCACATGAAACAGTATGTTCTGGAGCCCGAGAAGTTCGGTCTCGCGCGTTCTTCCGCGGGCGATCTTCTGGCCGCCGATAAAGAGGCGAGCAAGCACATGGCCCTGAACGTCCTCAAGGGAATGGAAGGGCCGCCGCGCGATGTCGTCGTCTTCAACGCCGGCTGCTGCCTTTATCTCGCCGGCAAAGGGCGCACGATAAAAGAAGGCATGCAGATCGCACAAGATTCGATCGATTCGGGCGCCGCCATCAAAAAATTGAATAAGCTGATAGAGGCTACGACAAGCCTTTGACGGAAAGCGCCATGTCCGAGAATATCCTCGAGAAGATCGTCCTGCGCAAAAGAGAGACGCTCGCCCGGCAGAAAGAGGCGGTCCCCGCTTCGGTCGTCCAGGCCGTGCTGGAGAAGGACATTGCCGCGGCCCGGCTGCGCGAAAAGATAGCGCGCGAACCCCGCCACCTGATCGCCGAGGTCAAGAAGGCCTCGCCTTCGGCCGGCGTCATCCGCACGGAGTTTGACGGCGTCGCCCTGGCTGCCGCTCTTGAGAAGGGGGGCGCCTCGGCCATCTCGGTCCTGACGGAAGAGGATTTTTTTCAGGGCTCGCTCGCGCTCTTCGACGCCGTCCGCGCCGCGGTCAAGGTGCCGCTGCTGCGCAAGGATTTTATCGTCGATACCTATCAACTCTACGAGTCCAAGCTCCACGGCGCGGACGCGGTCCTTCTTATCGCGGCCATCCTCGATCCGGGCCGGCTCAAGCAATTCGTTCACTTGTGCGACCGTCTCAAGCTCGACGCGCTGGTGGAGGTCCATGACGTCGCGCAGTTGACGAAGGCGTTGAATGCGGGCGCGGCCTTCATCGGCATCAACGCCCGAGACCTTACGGATTTTTCCGTCCGACTGGACAGGGTGCCGCATGTCCTCCAGCACGTCCCGCCGCATTGTCAGGTCGTCGTCGAAAGCGGCATCAAGACGAAGGAGGATATCGATTTCGTCAAGACCTTGACGCAGGTGCGCGCCGTCCTGGTGGGGGAGGCCCTGATGCGGGCCGCCGACCCCGAGCAGGCGGCGCGCGAGTTCATCTGGACGCTGAGGAAATGAAGATCCGCGTCAAGATATGCGGCATCACCCGATGCGCCGACGCCCTGGCCGCCGGCGCCGGATGCGACTTTTTGGGTTTCGTTTTCTACCGCAAGAGCCCCCGCTACATCCCGCCCGACAGGGCCCGCTCGATCATCCGCCGGGTCCCCGCCCGCGTCAAAAAAGTGGGCGTTTTCGTCGACGCGCCGGTCGACGAGGTTCTCGAGACCGCGCGCCTGTGCGGATTGGATTGCCTGCAGTTCCACGGCAGGGAGACCGCGGCCTACCTGCGGCGGTTCAAGGGGTACACGATCATCAAGGCCGTGCGCGTGCGGGGCGCGGCGTCGCTGCGCCATCTCGGCCGCGGGCCGGCGGACCAGCTGCTCTTCGACGCTTTTCATGAAAAGGCCTTCGGCGGCACGGGCAGGACCTTTGACTGGGCCTTGCTCGACAGGCTGAAAAAAATACGCCGCCCTTTTTTTATCTCCGGCGGCCTGACGCCGGACAATATCGGGGAGCTCTTGCGGCGCATCCGGCCTTACGGCGTCGACGTGTCAAGCGGGGTGGAGCTCAAACCCGGCAAAAAGAGCCCGCGCCTCATCCGTCGCTTTATGAGTGAAGTAGCGCGGCAGAGAACAGAAGATGCGGGTGAAGCAGGCCTTCGATCCGGATTGGCTGCTCAATCCTGGCAAGGTGTTCCCGCTGGAAGGACGTAAGGCCCAGTGACCGGGACGATGCGCCTCGGTTTTCACGCTCCCGAGACCGTCGAGGAGCTGGCCCACCTCGTCGGCGAGGCGATAGACACGCGCACGCCGCTCGAGGTGATGGGCCGCGGCACCAAGCGCGAGCTCGGGCGCCCGGTGCATTCGGGCGCCGTGGTCTCGACCGAGAGCCTGGTCGGCGTCTC
>JBLMXZ010000062.1:0-3742 GCA_050258015.1 Deltaproteobacteria bacterium | reverse complement strand
CCTCCTTAATTTTGCCTATAACGGGTTGTTTTACCTTAGACCCGGGCCGCCTCACATCTCGGCGGCCGTGCTAAACGGTCGGACTTATGCGTCCGACCAGCACCCCCGAAGCGTCTTTGGCCGGTATCCTGCGAGGGAGATCGCGTCGTTTCGCGCAAGATCCCGCGCCTCCCGCGCCGACAGTGCTATAATGCCGGTATCGGCGCACGATCGATCCTCGAACATCCCGCCGGACAGCGGAGAAGCCATGCAGACGCTCGGGTATTTCCTGGCCCACTACTTTCATTATTTCGTGTATTGCCTGATCGCGATGCTGTTTCTTCTGTCGCACAGGACGGGTCTCTTCAAGGATGCGATCGACGACGCCAAAAAGGACCGTTTGTTTTTCGCCGCGGTGTGCGCTGTCGCTCTCCTGGCGTCGCTGCACTGCCATGCCCTCGAAACGCTCGACTATTACGACGAACAGAATTATCTGCTCAGCGCCGGCAACATCGCCGCCGATAACACCAATGCCCTGTGCTACAGCGCCGATGCCGGAAGGTGCCTCGAATACCACCTGATGCCTCATGGCTTGGGGTTGGCCGCCGTCTATTCCCTTCTGTACACGCCCTCCTTCAGGCTCTTTTACGCCAACGCCGCCGTTCTCAATCTGCTCCTCTATCTGATAAATGCCTTCCTGGTCTATCTCGCGGCACAACGGCTTTTCAAAGACAGGTTCACGGCCCGATGTTCCTGTATCCTGCTGTTGATGCTGCCGTACAACATCATGTATGCAGCGACGGTGATGCCGGCCACCTTATGCCTCACCTTAGCGCTGACCGCGATCTACGGCTCTGTCTGCCTGGCGCAACGGCCGCAGGCCGGCAGATCCCTGCGCCTCCTTATTGCCGTGTCCCTCATGATCCTGTCCACCGTACGGGTAGAGTACACGATCCTGTTGGGCCCCGCCCTGGCCGCCCTGCTCATAAAAACCGGAACGAAAACGGGAACGCGTCCTTTCGATCGAATCCTTACCGCGCTTGCCGTCGTCAATCTGCCGGCATGCCTCCTGTACACCCTGGGGTATCTGAAGCAAAGGATGGCTGCCGGCGGCCGCCTTTTCGGTCCCGGCTGCCTGAACGCAAGTTATTTCGGCAGTTATCTGTCCAGCCCCTCTTTCGTCATCCTCTCCTTTTTCTTCCTGGCCTGTCTCTTTTACGGCCGGCGCGCCGGCGGTATAACGCTCCCCCGGCGCCCCCTCCTCGGCCTGGCGTCCCTGTTCTTTCTGCTGATCGCTTTCTACTCGTTCTATAATTTCCCCGGGGTTTACCGATACACCATCCCTGCTTCCTGCATCTATGCGCTCCTTGCGGCCGCCGGAATGGCCGCGACGGCGGAGCGCCTGCCGTTGAGCAGAACGGTCGGCCGCCGTCTTATGGCGGCCGTCGTCCTGCTGATATCCCTCTCTTTTATCCGGCAGGCCTGTTACGAAAAAGGACGCTTAATAAACGACCCTGCCCGGATCTGCAGCGCCCGCTTCCTGCGGATGATCGACAGGGCAACGTTATCACGCCTGCTTCCGGATGATCCAAGCAAGGCCTATTTCAGCTTTAAGGCCCCTTACCTGGGACAGATAAGCTCCCTCAACCACATCACCGATCTCTATGTGATCGGGAAGCTGAAAAGGGGCGCCACGGTATATTATATCGATAATCCGTTCGGGGGATTCCGGGACTCCCCGCTGCGCGACAATAACGCCTTGCGTCACGAATGCGTGTTCCGGGACGACGTGTGCGGTTCCGCCGTGAACAGGATCTCCCTGAAAAGAGGACCCTGACTCATGCCGGCGCAGACCTAGCGAAGATCTCCCTTCTCAAGCTCAAAGGCCTCCGCTTCCACCGCCAGATCCTTAAGGGCAACCTGGATATCGCCGTACGAAGGCGGCGTGATCAGGGAGCACTTCCAGACGATGGTCCGGGCCGGATGGCGGTACGCCAGGGGGTCTTCTCGGGCGGCCGGGAGAGGGCAGGCCGGCTGTATCAACAAGTGAACGTGGATACGATAGCGCAGGTATTTGTCGTTGACGACGTTCAGGCGCGCCACGGCCTTGCGGCCCCGGTACGTGCCCTCGGTAACGACGACGTCGGGAAGGACCTTCAGGTCAAAGACGCTTCGGGAGGCGATCAGGCGGTTGACGACGGAAAGGCCGTCATAGAGGTAGCGGCAGATCCTGAGCTCCGCGAACGAACTCAGGGCCCAGAGGATGATGAGCGCCACAAAAACAGAGACGCCCCCCTGGATAATAAGATCGAAAAAGGCCATCTCGCGAAAGGGTGGCGCCGCGCGGCGTCTCAGTCGGCGCGACGCTTGATGAACTCGTCCAGCCCGCCGAGACGCTCCTGGCTTTCGGAAGAGAAACGGATGCGCACCTCGTAAAGGGAACCCTTGACCATCTCCCGCGAGGAGAGCACCTCACCGGCCACCTCGACGGGCTGCATCAAAAAGGGCAAACGGACCAAAAGCGTCAACCACGTCCCCGCCGGATAGGGCGTATTGACCGAAAGAAGCATGCCGCCGCGGCTGATGTTCTTGGTCCGCGACATGTTGTAGGAGTGCGTGGAATCCTTGAGCCTGTAGCTTACCTGATACGTGACGCCAAGCCTTTTATGGCGCCTCTTGTCCGACTTGCGAACGATGTCCATGCCCGCCTCCCGGCTCTCACCGCGTCGCCTGGTAGATCGCGTAACTCGCGCCCGCAGCCAGGGCCGTGTTCAACAGCGCGCACCCCGCGTTGGCAAAGACCATTGCCGCCAACAGGAGGGCGGTCACGATAGGTCTGATCTTCATCCCTTGTCTCCTCTCGGTTGTCTATCGTTACGTTTTGGGTGCAAAAAAAGGATCTTCACGTATTCGCCGATCAACGCCTTGTCGTGGTCGTTGACCTCCGTAAAAAGGACGCCGATCCGGTATGTCTTCTTGGGGGACCTCGGAAAACAATAGACCACGACCCCCTTCACGGCGATCCGCTCGCTCTTGCCCTTTTGGATCATCAGGGAGAAGTTGATCTCCATCTCGGACCCTTTGGGGATCTCCGCGTCGACAAGAAAACTGATCCCCACCTCGCTGATGTCCACCGCGAAACCGGTCCGCGTCACGTCGCCGATCTTGAGCCGCACCTCGGGCGGCCGGTCCACCTTGAAAAAGAGAACGACATCCAGCGCCACCCGGGGAAACCGCCTCTTGTCGCTGCCTTGGTCCGCCATCACATGCCTCCCCTGTTTTCGCTATTCCCGGCACGCGCCCGCGCCGGCACCGCTCTTGTCTCCGACGGCAACGCCGCCGTGAAAAGCCTCAAAGAGGGACCCTTTGACCGGACGCTGCGCCGCGGGCGGACCGATAAGGCTCCAGGAGCTTAAGGAGCCCCGCGTTGACCTCGGCGCCGAGCGCCCGCGCCTTGTCGATATAATCCACGGCCGCCGCATAGTCCTTTGCGTCATACGCCGCAACGGCCAGGTTCACATAGGCCGCCGCGTAATCCGGCTGCAGGGCGATCGCCTTCTTAAGGTACGAGACCGCTTCGGCGCGCTGCCCGAGACTGAAGTACACCGTGCCTATATTATTATAAGCGTCCACGAAACCGGCGTCCAGCTCAATGGCCCGCCGGTAGGCCTCCAGGGCCTTGGTGAGGTCGCCGAGCCTCTTGTAGGCGTTGCCCATGTTGTTGTAGGCGGTCGCGAAGTCGGGATCGACCGCGACGGCCTTC
>JBLMXZ010000061.1:0-15759 GCA_050258015.1 Deltaproteobacteria bacterium | reverse complement strand
GTTTACGGATCTTGTAGTCCTCTTCTACGAAGAGGCCGAAATCGGCATGACGCGCGAACCACCGCGAATCCGGCTCCCGGATGAAGCCCAGTCGAACGCTTGTAGGATTGACCTTTTGGCCCATAATTTACCCGCTTTTGCCTTCCTGTAAATTAACCCCTGTAAAAGAAAATCTCCCTATTTCTTCGCCCCCGCCTTCTTCGCCCGGGCGGGTTTGCGCTTCGACGACAGCTTCGGCTTCTTCTCTTCGGCCGGTTTCTCCTCGGCCGCGGCCGGGGCCGCCGGGGCCGCCTTGGGAACCACGCCGGCGGCCGGCAAGTCGAGTTCGACCCGGATATGGCTCGTGCGCTTGAGGATCGAGCCGGCCCGGCCGAACGCCGAAGCGCGGAAACGCTTCCAGCGCGGCCCGTCATCGGCCGTGATGCGCGAGATGACGAGGCTCTCGACGTCGAGGCCTTTGTTCTTGGCGTTGGCGATCGCGGAAGCAAGCACCTTGCCCACGTAATAGGCGGCGCGCTTATTGACGAAACGGATCTGCGTCTGCGCCTCCACCGCGCGCATGCCGCGGATGAGATCCACGACAAGGCGATACTTTTTTCCGGAACCCCGGGCGAATTTCAACGTTGCGTGTGCGAGCATAGATTTGCCTTAATTTTACCTATATATAGGAAAGGATTTCTTTTCCCTGCGGGATCTGCGCCGCAGGAGGACCGAAGTCCTGGTTATGTCAACTCAACGGCCTTCTTGGCCTTGACGCCGCCGTGCTTGCGGAACAGACGCGTCGGCGCGAACTCGCCGAGCTTGTGCCCCACCATGTTCTCGGTCACGAAGATCGGCACGTGTTTGCGCCCGTCGTGGACCGCGATGGTGAACCCCACGAACTCGGGGGCGATGGTCGAGCGCCGCGACCAGGTCTTGATCGGCTGGCGCGACCCCGACTTGCGGGCGCGCTCTATCTTCTTCTCCAGGTGTTCGTCGATGAACGGACCTTTTTTGATCGAACGGGGCATTTATGCTTTCCTTCTCTTGACGATGAACTTGTCGGAATACCGCTTGCCTTTGCGCGTCTTTAAACCTTTGGTCTTCTGGCCCCACGGGGTCACCGGGTGCGGGTTGCCCTGGCCGGCCTTTCCTTCGCCGCCGCCGTGCGGATGGTCTATGGGGTTCATGGCCACGCCGCGCACGGTCGGGCGGATGCCGAGCCAACGCTTGCGCCCGGCCTTGCCGTACATCTTCGTCTCGTGCTCCACGTTGCCGACCTGGCCTATGGTCGCCATGCAATCCATGCGGATGAGGCGGACCTCGCCGCTGGGCAGGCGCACGTGGGCGAAATCCCCTTCCTTGGCCGTGATCTGGGCGGCGTTGCCGGCGCTGCGCGCCAGCTGGCCGCCGCGCCCCTTCACGAGCTCGACGTTATGGATGAACGTCCCCAGCGGGATGTATTGCAACGGCATCGCGTTGCCGTTCTTGACGTCGAGCCCGCCGCCGCGGGAACTGGTCAGCGTATCGCCGGCCTTGACCCCCAACGGAGCCAGGATATAGCGCTTTTCGCCGTCCGGGTAGCGCAGGAGCGCGATCCGGCAGGTGCGGTTCGGGTCATACTCGACGGCCTCGACCACGGCCGTGACGTCGTATTTATCGCGGGCGAAATCGATGAGGCGGTAGAGACGTTTGTGCCCGCCGCCGATGTGACGCGTCGTGATCCGGCCGCGGTTGTTGCGCCCGCCCGTCTTCTTCAAGGGCTCGGTCAGGCGGCGTTCCGGACGCTTCTTCGCGACATCCGCAAAATCGGAGAGCGTCGTCCAGCGCATCGCCGGTGTCGTCGGCCTGTAATTTTTATTCCCCATGGTTTTCCCTATTTGATCTCGATCTTCTGGCCTTCCTCAAGACGAACGAAGGCCTTTTTCCAGTCCGGTTGCTTTCCCAGCTGCATCCGCACGCGGCGCATCTTGCCGGGCGCCACCAGCGTATTGACGGTCTCCACCCGCACCTTGTAGATGGTCTCGACCGCGCGTTTGATATCGATCTTGGTCGCCCCGGGCGCCACCAGGAACTGATAGCATCCTTTTGCGACGACCCTGTCGCCCTTCTCCGTCTGAAGCAAAGTTTTGATTATATCGTAGGGGTTAAACATCTTTCAAGCGTTTTGTGATATTTTTTAGGGAATCCCTGGACATCAGGATGCGCTCGGCATTGACCACTTCCAGGGCGTTAAGGGTCTGCGGATCCGTGAGATAGAGGTTTTGCAGG
Source organism: Deltaproteobacteria bacterium (assembly GCA_050258015.1). Lineage (GTDB taxonomy): Bacteria > Omnitrophota > Gorgyraeia > Velamenicoccales > Velamenicoccaceae > JBLMXZ01. The sequence goes on along the minus strand of JBLMXZ010000061.1, from coordinate 13,509 downwards.
TTGTTCGTGGCCCGCCGGATGTTATCCGTGATCGAATCGACGACGCACAACAGGCGCGCGTCATCGGCCTTGAACGCCCTGAGCGTCTGGACGAACTCCTTGGTCTTGGGCGAGAGCACGTGGAAGCGCTCGATGAGGGCCAGCGTGCCGCCGGCGATCTTCGCGTTCAGGCTCGACCGCAACGCCTCCCGCCGCATCTTCTGGGGGACCCTGACGCCGAAATCGCGCGGGTGCGGACCAAAAACAATGCCGCCGTGACGCCACAAGGGCGAGCGGATGGACGCGTGGCGCGCGCGCCCCGTTCCCTTCTGGCGCCAGGGCTTCTTGCCGCCGCCCGAGACCTCCTTGCGGGTCTTGGTGGAAGCCTTGCCCATGCGCGCGTTCGCGCGATACGCCGTGATGACCTGGTACAGGACGGACTTATTGACCTTGCCGTCGAAGACCTGCGGATCCAGCTCGATCTCTTCGACGACCTTGGCCTTCATGTCGTGCACGGGAAGCACGATCCTTTTCTTCTTTTCGGGTGTCTTTGTCATTTTCGATGCCCGCTCACGCCTTCTTGGCTTCTTTCGATTGCTTCTTGATGGACTTGCGGATCTCCAGGATCCCGTTCTTGGGTCCCGGGACCGCGCCCTTGACGACCAACAGATGGTTGGCAAGATCCACTTTGATGACCTTGAGGTTCTGGGTCGTCACGCGGACATGCCCCATGTGGCCGGCCATGGTCTTCCCCTTCAGAACGCGCGAAGGATCCGAACTCGCGCCGATGGACCCTATCCGCCGGTGCGACATGGAACCGTGCGTCATGGGCGTTCCGTACCATCCCCAGCGCTTCATACCGCCCTGGAACCCCTTGCCGATGGAGGTGCCGATGACGTCGACGAAGTCGCCCTCTTTGAAGATGTCGACCTGGATCGTGTCCCCCGTTTTCCACTCCCCTTTATCGGCGATCCGGAGCTCCCGGATGGTCCGCTTGGGGGCGATGTTCAGCTTCTTGAACTCGGCACGCTGGGGCTTCTTGAGCTTGCTCTCCTTGACGTCGCCGAAACCGACCTTGACGTTCTTCTCGCCGACGGCCATGATGACGCACGGACCCGCCTCGATCACGGAGACCGGGACCACCTTGCCGTCGCCGTCAAAGATCTGCGTCATGCCGATCTTCTTACCCAGTATGCGTATGGTCGTGTTTAAAACACCCATGTTCCGCCTTCGTTTCTCTTGTGCACTTCATCCCGGACCGGCATAAGCGGCGCAGGATATACGATTTCCTGTTTGCCTTGCGATACGGGCCCGCAGTTCCCCGCAGGGGGACACGCGCGCCCTTTGTTCCTTATTGTCAAAACCCGCTCGCGTACGTCCTACCGGATCTCCACGTCCACGCCGGCCGGCAAGTTGAGCTTACGCAGAGCGTCGATCGTCTTGGCGGTCGGCTCATGAAGCTCGAGGAGCCGTTTGTGCGTCGCCAGGATGAACTGCTCGCGTGACTTCTTGTCGATGACGGAGGCGCGGTTGACCGTGTAGATCTCCTTCTTGGTCGGCAGCGGAATGGGGCCGGCAACGCGGGCCCCGCTGCGCTTGGCCGTTTCGACGATCTCTTTCGTCGACTGGTCCAAGAGGCGGTGGTCGTAGGCCTTGAGTCGGATGCGTATCTTTTGTGTCATGGTGCGAACTCTTCGCTTGGTCTTGCCTGTTCCCGGCTCAGCCGAGCCGGGAACAATTACGCGCCTCTATTCGATGATATCCGAGACCACGCCCGCGCCCACCGTGTGACCGCCTTCGCGGATGGCGAAACGCAGCTCTTTCTCCATGGCGATAGGCATGATGAGCTCCGCCTCTATCGTCACGTTGTCGCCGGGCATGATCATCTCGGTGCCTTCGGGCAGCTTGATGTTCCCGGTGACGTCGGTCGTCCTGAAGTAGAACTGGGGACGGTAGCCGCTGAAGAACGGGGTGTGGCGTCCGCCCTCTTCCTTCGTCAGGATATAGACCTGCGCCTTGAACTTCTTGTGCGGGGTGATGGAGCCCGGGGCGGCCAGGACCATGCCGCGCTCGAGGGACTCCTTGTCCACGCCGCGCAGGAGCAGCCCGACGTTATCGCCCGCCTGCCCCTCGTCGAGGAGCTTGCGGAACATCTCGACGCCCGTGACGACCGTCTTGCCGACGGCATCGCGCATGCCCACGATGTCGGCCGGCTCGTTGACCTTTATCTTGCCGCGCTCGATACGGCCGGTGCCGACCGTGCCGCGGCCGGAGATCGTGAAGACGTCTTCCACGGCCATCAAGAACGGCTTGTCGAGCTCGCGCTTGGGCATCGGCACGAACTCATCGACCGCCTTCATGAGCTCGAGGATGGGCTTGCACTTCTCGCAGTCGTCCTTCGCGCAGGCGCATTCGAGGGCCTGCACGGCGCTGCCCTTGACGATGGGCGTCTTGTCGCCGGGGAACTGATACTTGTCCAGGAGCTCGCGGACCTCCATCTCGACGAGGTCGATCAATTCCTTATCCTGCACCATGTCGGTCTTGTTCATGAAGACGACGATGGCCGGCACGTTCACCTGACGCGCGAGAAGGATGTGCTCGCGGGTCTGGGGCATCGGGCCGTCCGCGGCCGACACGACCAGGATCGCGCCGTCCATCTGGGCGGCGCCGGTGATCATGTTCTTGATGTAGTCCGCGTGTCCCGGGCAGTCGATGTGCGCGTAGTGACGCGTGTCCGTCTGGTATTCGACGTGCGCGATATTGATCGTAACGCCGCGCTCTCGCTCTTCGGGGGCGTTATCGATGGATTCATAGCTGCGCGCCTCGGCATAACCCTTCTTCGACAGGATCGTGGTGATGGCCGATGTCAGGGTGGTCTTGCCGTGGTCGACGTGCCCGATGGTACCGATGTTCACGTGCGGCTTTGTCCTTACGAACTTCTCTTTGGACATGTGTCACCTCCCTATTTTAATCCCAGGACTTTATTCGCTATATCTCTAGGCACTTCCGCGTAGCAGAAGGGCTCCATTGTAAAAGAGGCGCGGCCTTGCGTCAGGGACCGGACTATATTAGCATAATCGAAGACTTCCGCAAGAGGAACGTGGCCGCGCAGGACGCGCACGTTGCCGCGCTGCCCCATCGCGACGAGCTTGCCGCGGCGGGAATTGAAGTCGCCGATGACCGTGCCCATGAATTCCTCGGGCACCACGATCTCCATATCCATAATGGGCTCAAGCAGGTAGGAATCCCCCTTGCGCAGCCCTTCGGTGAACGCCATCGAGGCCGCCATCTTGAAGGCGATCTCGGAGGAATCCACCTCATGGTAGGAGCCGTCCACGAGCGTCACCGCCACGTCCGTGACGGGGTAACTCCCCAGGACGCCGGACTTGGCGGCCATGACGATGCCTTCCTTGACCGACGACAGGAACTCGCGCGGGATGACGCCCCCTTTCAGGGTGTCCTCAAAAGTGATGCCCGTGCCCGGGACCTCCTGCGGTTCCATGATGACAACGACGTGCCCGTACTGGCCGCGGCCGCCCGACTGCTGGATGAACTTGCCGGTGACGTTGAGCTTCTTGCGGATGGACTCGCGGTAGGCCACCTGCGGCCGGCCGACCTTGGCCTCGACATTGAACTCCCTGAGGATCCTGTCGACCGCGATCTCAAGGTGCAGCTGTCCCATCCCCGAAATGATCGTCTGCGCCGTCTCGGAATTGTAGGAGACCTTGAAGGACGGGTCCTCGTCCTGCAGCTTGCGCAGGGCGAGCGCCAGTTTCTCCTGGTCGGCCTTGGACTTGGTCTCGATGGCCAGGTCCACGACCGGCTCGGGGAACTTGATCGCCTCCAGGATGATCGGATCGCTGTCCGTGCAGAGGGTATCGCCGGTCGTCGTTTCCTTGAGGCCCACGAGCGCCACGATGTCGCCGCAGGAGGCGCTTTCGATCATCTCCTGCTTGTTCGCGTGCATGCGCACGATCTTCGAGACGCGCTCGTCCTCGCGCTTGCTCGCGTTATAGATGGATTCGCCGGCGTCAATGCGGCCGGAGTAAATGCGGATGAAATTAAGGCGCCCCACATACGGGTCGCTCATGACCTTGAAGCAGAACGCGCAGAAGGGCGCGTCTTGCGAGACGGCGCGCTCCTCGTATTCGCCGCTGTCGGGCTCGAACCCCTTGACGGCCGCCACGTCCGCGGGACTCGGCAGGTAATCGCAGACCGCGTCGAGGACCAGCTGGATGCCCTTGTTCTTAAGCGACGACCCGCACAGGACCGGAACGAACTTGTTCGCCAGGACCGTGCGCCGGATCGCCGCCTTCAGGTCCTCTTTCGAAATGGGCTTGTTGTGGATGTAGAGGTCCATCAGATGATCGTCGCCCTCGGCGACCTTCTCGGCGAGGATGTGGCGCGCCTCCCCCAGCTTATCCTTGTATTCCTCGGGCACGGGCAGAAAATCGCGCTCCAGGCCCTTCTCGTCCTTGTTGACGACATATTTCTCTTCCAGGATATCGATGATGCCGGTGAAATTGTCCTCGGCGCCCACCGGGATCTGGATGGCCGCGGCGACGGCGCCCAGCTTCTGGCGCATTTCCTCCAGGACGTTGTCGAAATTCGCGCCCACCCGGTCCATCTTGTTGACGAAGGCGATGCGCGGAACGTTGTACTTATCCGCCTGGCGCCACACGGTCTCGGACTGCGGCTGGACGCCCGCGACCGCGCAAAAGACGACGACCGCGCCGTCGAGGACCTTGAGCGACCGCTCGACCTCGACGGTGAAATCGACGTGACCCGGCGTATCGATGATGTTGATATGCAGGTCCCGCCAGAAACAGGTCGTGCTCGCGGAGGTGATGGTGATGCCGCGCTCCTGCTCCTGGACCATCCAGTCCATCGTCGCGGTGCCCTCGTGGACCTCGCCGAGCTTGTAGATCTTCTTCGTGTAGAAGAGCATACGCTCGGTCGTCGTGGTCTTACCCGCGTCGATGTGCGCGATGATCCCGATGTTACGGATTTTGTCCAGCCGTATGGATTCAGCCATTGTCGCCATGCATTCCGGTTCTTTCCCTGATACGCTCGTGACCCCCCGTCACCAGCGGAAGTGCGCGAAGGCCTTGTTGGCCTCGGCCATCTTATGCGTGTCGTCGCGTTTCTTGATCGCCCCGCCCTCGCCCCGGAAGCCCGCCATGATCTCATCGGCCAGACGCACATCCATGGGCTTGCCCTTCTTGGCGCGCGAAAAATCCTTGAGCCAGCGCAAGGCCAGCGATATCCCGCGCTCATGAGAGACCTCGATGGGGATCTGGTACGTGGCGCCGCCCACCCGCCGGGGCTTGACCTCGAGCCGCGGCCGGATGTTGTCGAGCGCCTTGGTAAAGACCTTGATCGGGTCCTCCTCGTTCATCTTTTCCTTGATGATGTCGAAGGCGCCGTAGACGATGTTCTCGGCCGTGGACTTCTTGCCCTTGATCATCAGGATATTGACCAGCTTCGCCACGACCTTGCTGTTGTACTTGGGGTCCGGCGTGACTTGTCTTTTAAAAGCTTGTCGGCGTCGCACGTATGCCTCCTCTATCCTTATTTCTTGGCGTCTTTGGGCTTTTTGGCCCCGTATTTGGAGCGCGACCGCTTCCGGTTGGCGACGCCGGCCGTATCGAGCGTCCCGCGCACGATATGGTAGCGCACCCCGGGCAGGTCCTTGACGCGGCCGCCGCGCACGAGCACGATCGAGTGTTCCTGCAGATTATGCCCTTCCCCCGGTATATAGGAGGTCACCTCGATGCCCGTCGTCAGGCGCACGCGCGCGATCTTGCGCAGGGCCGAATTGGGCTTCTTGGGCGTCATGGTCTTCACCTGCAGGCACACGCCGCGGCGCTGCGGACAGTTCTTGAGCGCCGGCGACTTTGATTTCGCTTTCTCGGGAGCGCGGTTACGGCGTATCAGCTGCTGAATGGTCGGCATGCACGGTCTCCTTCTGTGCGTCATCGGGCGCCCCGCCCTCGGGCCTGGTGATGGAGAATTCCTTGTAGGCGGTCAACCCGGTGCCCGCGGGGATCAAATGCCCCACGATCACGTTTTCTTTAAGGCCGAAAAGTTCGTCGGATTTGCCGGAGGCGGCGGCGTCCGTCAGGACCTTCGTCGTCTCCTGGAAGCTAGCCGCGGAGATGAAGCTCTCCGTCGTCAGGGACGCTTTGGTGATACCCAACAACAGCGGCGTCGCCGAAGCGGGCTTCCCCTGCTTCTTGATGACGCGCTGGTTCTCCTTCTGGAAACGCCAGCGGTCCACCTGCTGTCCGGACAAGAACTCGGTGTCGCCCGCGTCCTCGATCTTGACCTTCTTGAGCATCTGGCGGATGATCACCTCGATGTGCTTGTCGTTGATCTTGACCCCCTGCAGACGATAGACCTCCTGGACCTCGTTGACGAGGTACTCCTGGAGTATCTTGTCCCCGCAGACGCGCAGGATGTCCTGCAGGACCACGGGCCCGTCGGTCAACTGCTGGCCCGCCGTCACGCGGTCCCCGCGGTAGACGTTGGGATGCTTGCCGTGCGGGATCGTGTACTCGCGCTTCATGCCCGTCGGCGAGGTCACGATGATCTGGCGCTGGCCCTTCTTGTTCTCGCTGAACTCGACAAAACCGTCTATTTCCGAAATGATGGCCGGGTCCTTCGGCCGGCGCGCCTCGAAGAGCTCGGCGACGCGCGGCAGACCGCCCGTGATATCGCGGGTCTTGCCGGCCACGCGCGGGATCTTGGCCAACAGCTCGCCGCCGCCCACCTCGGCCCCGTCCTTGACGAGGATGTGCGCGCCGATCGGGATCGGGTAGATGCCGACGACGTCGCCCTTCGCGTCCAGGATGATGATCTGCGGATGATAATCGGTCTTATGCTCTACGATCACGCGCTCGGTGACGCCCGTCGTCGGGTTCACCTCTTCGCGTGTCGTCAGGTTCTCCTTGATGTCCTCGTAGCGCACGATGCCCGACACCTCGGTCAGGATCGGCAGCGTGTACGGGTCCCACCGCACGAAGACCGTGCCCTTGTCGACCGCATCGCCTTCGGCGATGCCGACAAGGCTGCCCTGCGGGATGGCGTAGCGTTCGAGCTCGCGGCCCTGGGGGTCGTTGACGGAGACGGAACCGTTGCGGTTGAGGACGACGAACTCCTTGCCCTTCTGCACGACGCGCAGACTGTGGAAGGCGACAAGCCCTTTGTTCTTGGCCTTCAGGAACGACTGTTCGACCACGCGCGAGGCCGTGCCGCCGATGTGGAAGGTCCGCATGGTGAGCTGCGTCCCCGGCTCGCCGATGGACTGCGCCGCGATGATGCCCACGGCCGTGCCGAGGGCGACCATATCGTTGCGGGCCAGGTCCTTGCCGTAGCACTTGGCGCAGATGCCGCGCTCGGACTCACAGGTCAGGACCGAGCGGATACGGATCTTCTCGATCCCCATGCGCTCGAGCATCTCGGCCTTCTCCTCGGTGATCATCTCGCCGGACTTGACGACCGCCTGGTCGGTGATGACGTCGACGATGTTGTCCACGGCGACGCGCCCGACGATGCGCTCCTTCAGGGGCACCACGACCTCGTCGCCCTCGATGATGGAGGACAGGGAGATCCCGTTCAGGGTCCCGCAGTCATCCTCGGTGATGATGACCTCCTGGGCGACGTCCACGAGACGGCGCGTGAGATAGCCGGCGTCGGCGGTCTTTAACGCCGTGTCGGCCAACCCCTTGCGCGCGCCGTGCGTCGAGATGAAATACTCCAACACCGTCAACCCCTCGCGGAAGCTCGCGATGATGGGGTTCTCGATGATCTCGCCCGACGGCTTGGCCATAAGGCCGCGCATGCCGGCGAGCTGACGGACCTGCAGCCGCGAGCCGCGGGCGCCGGAATCCGCCATCATGAAGATCGGGTTGAAGGAATCCATCTTCTTGAAGACCAGGTCCGAGATGCGGTCGGTCGTATGCGTCCAGATATCGATAAGGCGGTTGTAGCGCTCGCCGTTGGTGATGATCCCCTTCTTGTACTGGTCCTCCACCTTGGCGACGTCCCGCTTGGCCTCGGCGATATAGTCCTTCTTCTCCGTCGGGATCTCAAGGTCCGAAATGGAGATGGACACGCCGCCCAGGGTCGCGTACTCGAAACCCACGCCCTTGAGGCGGTCCAGAAGCTTGATCGTCGTGTCGTGGCCGAAGCGCTTGTAGCAGGCGGCGACGATCTGGCCGACGTTCTTCTTGTTGAGCTCGAGGTTGACGAAACCGAAGCCCTCCGGAAGATGCTCGTTGAAGATGATCCGGCCCACCGTCGTCTCGACGATCCGCTTCTCCTCCTTGAAAGTGCCCTCGCCCACCTCGAAGAAACCGCCGATGCGGACCTTGATCTTGGCGTGCAGCCCGATGGCGTCGTCGTCGTAGGCGCATACCGCCTCCTTGCCGTCCGAGAAGATCTTGCCCTCCCCCTTGTCCTTGGGTTTCATCTTGGAGAGGAAACAAAGACCCAGGATGATATCCTGGGTCGGGGTGGTGATGGGGCGGCCGTCGGCCGGAGAAAAGATATTGTTGATGGAGAGCATCAAAAGCCGCGCCTCCATCTGGGCCTCGATGGACAACGGCACGTGGACGGCCATCTGGTCGCCGTCGAAGTCGGCGTTGAAGGCCGTGCAGACGAGCGGATGGATACGTATGGCCTTGCCCTCGATCAGGACCGGCTCAAAGGCCTGGACGCTCAAACGGTGCAGCGTCGGGGCGCGGTTGAGGAGCACGGGATGGTCCTTGATGACTTCGTCAAGGATATCCCAGACCTCTATCTTGGCGCGCTCGACCATCCGCTTGGCGCTCTTGATCGTCGTGACGAAACCGCGCTCCTTGAGCTTCTTGATGATGAACGGCTCGAAGAGCTCGAGCGCCATGCGCTTGGGCAACCCGCACTGGTAGAGCTTCAGCTCCGGCCCCACGACGATGACCGAGCGGCCGGAATAGTCCACGCGCTTGCCCAGCAGGTTCTGACGGAAACGGCCCTGCTTGCCCTTGAGCATGTCCGAAAGGGACTTCAGCGGCCTGTTGTTGGACCCGAGGACCGGGCGGCCGTGGCGGCCGTTGTCGAGGAGCGCGTCCACCGACTCCTGCAGCATGCGCTTCTCGTTGCGGATGATGATCTCGGGAGCGTTCAGCTCCAGTAGCTTCTTGAGGCGGTTGTTGCGGTTGATGACGCGCCGGTACAGATCGTTGAGGTCGGAGGTCGCGAAACGGCCGCCGTCCAAAGGAACGAGCGGGCGCAGGTCCGGCGGAATGACCGGCAGGACCTCGAGGATCATCCACTCCGGCTTGTTGACGGATTTCTTGAAGTCCTCGACGATCTTGAGGGTCTTTAAGATCCGGCGCGCCTGCGTGCCTTCCTTCGTATTCTCGAGCTGCTTGTGATATTTCTTGGAAAGGGCGTCCAGATCGATCTCTTTCAGGAGATCCAGCACCGCCTCGGCCCCGATCTTGGCCTTAAAAGCGTTGCCGTATTTTTCCAGAAGCTCCTGATACTTCTCCTCGGTCAAAAGCTCGCCTTTCTTGAGGCCCGTGTCGCCCGGCTCGACGACGATGTACTCCTCGTAATAAATGATCTTCTCGAGGTCGCGCAGGCCGATGTCCAGGAGCGCCGAGATGCGCGACGGCACGGCCTTGAAGAACCAGATGTGGGTCACGGGCGCGGCAAGCTCGATGTGCCCCATGCGCTCGCGGCGCACGCTGGAGCGCGTCAGCTCGACACCGCACCGGTCGCAGGTGACGTTGCGGAACTTGTTGCCCTTGTATTTGCCGCAGTTGCACTCCCAGTCCTTGACGGGACCGAATATCTTCTCGCAGAAAAGGCCGTCCTTCTCGGGCTTCAGCGTCCGGTAGTTGATCGTCTCGGCCTTGCGCACCTCCCCTTTGGACCAGGAACGGATCGTCTGGGGCGAGGCGATATGGATCGTGATCAGGTCGAACGAGGAGACCTCTTCACCGGGTTTCGGCATCAGGGGGTCTTTTTTCATTTCTCTCTCTCCATCTTGACATCCAGGCCCAGCCCCTGGAGCTCCTTCAACAGGACGTTGAAGGACTCGGGGGTGCCCGGGGTCAGCTTCTGTTCGCCTTTAACGATCGCCTCATAGATACGCGTGCGGCCCGTGACGTCGTCGCTCTTGACCGTCAGCATCTCCTGCAGCGAGTACGCCGCGCCGTACGCCTCGAGCGCCCAGACCTCCATTTCGCCGAAACGCTGGCCGCCGAACTGCGCCTTGCCGCCCAGGGGCTGCTGCGTGACGAGCGAATACGGACCGATGGAACGCGCGTGGATCTTCTCATCCACCAGGTGGATGAGCTTCATCATATAGATATAGCCCACGGTGACCTTCTGGTCGAACTTCAGGCCCGTGTAGCCGTCGTACACGTCGACCTTGCCGTCCTCGGGCAGGCCGGCCTTCTTGAGCATCTCCTTGACCTCGAGCTCCGAGGCGCCGTCAAAAACGGGCGAAGAGACATAGAGCCCCAGGACCTTGGCGGCCCATCCCAGGTGCGTCTCGAGGATCTGCCCCACGTTCATGCGGCTGGGCACCCCGAGGGGATTGAGAACGAGGTCCACGGGCGTGCCGTCCTCCAGGAACGGCATATCCTCTTCGGGCAGGATCTTGGCGATGACCCCCTTGTTGCCGTGGCGCCCCGCCATCTTGTCGCCGACGGACAGCCGCCGGCGGGTGGCGACATACACCACGACCTTCTTCAGGACGCCCGGCGCCAGCTCGTCGCCGCGCTTGACCTTCTCGATCTCCTGCGCCTCTTCCTGGGCGAGCTCACGGATCTGGTCGTCGAAGAACTTCGCGACGTGCTTGGCCTCCTCGTGATCGTCGAGGTCCATGCCCAGCACGCGGCTCTTGGCGACGTTGAGGAGACCGGCGAGCTTGTTGATCTTCTCGTCCTGGACGTAGTCGATCTCCTGGGTGTAGTAGCTCTTGATCTCCTTGATCTGGGCAAGCTCCTTTTTCTTCTCTTCCTTGGACTTGCGGCCGCGCTCTTTGCGGCAGAAATTCTGGACGTCGATGATGACCCCTTCGATGCCCGGCGGCAGCGTCAGCGAGGTATCGCGCACGTCCCCGGCCTTCTCGCCGAAGATGGCCCGCAGGAGCCGCTCTTCGGGAGAGAGCTCCGACTCGGTCTTGGGGGTCACCTTGCCGACAAGGATGTCGCCGGCCTCGACCTCCGCGCCGATGCGCACGATACCGCTCTCGTCGAGATTCTTTAAGGCCTCTTCCGAGACGTTCGGGATATCGCGGGTGATCTCTTCGTTGCCCAAGCGCGTCTCGCGCGCCTCGATCTCGAACTCTTCGATATGGACGGAGGTATAGGCATCCTCCTTGACCACCTTCTCGCTGACCAGGATCGCGTCCTCGAAATTAAAACCCCGCCACGGCATAAAGCCGACAAGGAGGTTGCGGCCCAGGGCCAGCTCCCCGTCCTTCGTGCCGATACCGTCGGCGATGGCCTGGCCTTTCTTGACCTTGGCGCCGAGCCCGACGATGGGCTTCTGGTTGACGCAGGTGTTCGCGTTGGAGCGCTTGAACTTGCGCAGCTCGTAGACCTTGCTGCCGACCGTGATGGAATTGGCGTCGACCGCCTTGACGACACCGTCCTCCTCGGCGATGACCACGGCCCCGGAGTCGACGGCGGCCTTGCCTTCCATGTCGGTGCCGACGAGCGCCCGCTCGGTGTTCAACAGGGGCACCGCCTGGCGCTGCATGTTGGAACCCATGAGCGCGCGGTTGGCGTCGTCATGCTCCAAAAACGGGATCAGCGACGCGGCAAGAGAGACCAGCTGTTTGGGCGAGACGTCCATGAAATCGATCTTCTTCGGCGGCAGCTTCGGAAAATCCCCGCGGAACCGGCACTGCGCCTCGCGGTCCGTGAAATTGCCGCTCTCGTCCAGAAGGCTGTTCGCCTGGGCGATGGAACGGTTGAGCTCCGCGTCCGCCGTGATGTAATCGATGCGCTTGGTCACGCGGCCTTCCTCGACACGGCGATAGGGCGTCTCGAGATAGCCCAGGTTGTTCATGCGCGCGAAGGTCGTCAACGACGCGATCAGCCCGATATTGGGGCCTTCCGGCGTCTCGATCGGGCAGATGCGGCCGTAATGGGACGGGTGGATGTCGCGGACCTCAAAGCCCGCCCGTTCGCGCGACAGGCCGCCCGGACCCAGGGCGCTCAGGCGACGCTTATGCGTCAGCTCCGCCAAAGGATTGACCTGGTCCATGAACTGGGACAGCTGGCTGCGGGCAAAGAAGTCGCGTATCTGGCTCGAGAAAAGCTTGGAGTTGATAAGGTGGTAGATCATGACCGCGTCCGCATCCGAGAGGATGGCCAGACGCTCGCGGATGGAGCGCTCCAGGCGCGCCAGGCCGATGCGCGCCTGGTTCTGGATGAGTTCGCCGACGCTCTTGACGCGGCGGTTGCCGAGATGGTCGATATCGTCGATCTCCCCCTCCCCCTTCCTGAGGAGAACGAGGTAATCGATGACGCGGATCACGGTCTCGGCGTCGATGATGCGCTTCTCGAGCGAAGCGCTCATGCCGAGCTTGCGGTTCAGGATGAAGCGCCCCGCGCGCGAAAGGTCGTAGCGCTTGGAGTCGTAGAAGAGCCGGAAGAAGAGGTCCTCGGCCGCCTCGAGCGTCACGGGCTCCGTCGGGCGCATCTTGCGGTAGAAATCGATGAGCGCCTCTTCCTTGTTCTTGGTGAAATCTTTTTTGAGGGTGTTCGTCACTTCGGGGATGTCGCGGCCGCCGAAGGCGCGGCGTATGTCCTCGTCGGACGCGAAACCCATGATGCGCATGATCTGCGTGGCCGGGAAGCTGCGGCGGCGGTCCACGTAGGCCAGAAGGACCTCGTTCAGGTCATACTTGAACTCCAGCCACGCCCCGCGGTAAGGGATGATGCGGCCGTAAAAGATCTTCTTTCCGGTCGGATGCTGCTCCTCCTCAAAACAGACGCCCGGGGAGCGCTGCAGCTGGCTGACCACGACGCGCTCGTCGCCGTTGATGATGAAGCTGGCGGTCGGCGTCATAAGGGGCACTTCGCCGAAATACACTTCCTGGACCTTGACATCGTGCGGGGTGATAAGACGGAGGTTCGCGCGAAGGGGCGAGGCGTAGGTCATGCCCCTGCGGCGGCACTCCTCGATCCCGTACTTGGGCTTGCCCAAGGTGTAGCTGACGAACTCCAGGCGAAAACGCTTATCGAAGCTTTCGATCGGGAAGACCTCGCAAAAGGCCTCCTGGAGCCCCACCGGCTGCCGCTCCTCGGGCTTGACATCCCTCTGCAGGAACTCCTCGAAAGAAAGGAGCTGGATGTCCAGCAGGTGCGGCATGGGGTAGATCTCTTTTAACTTGGCAAAGCTTTTCGTCTTGCTCATGCCCTCTCCCTAAACACGATGGCACAGATTAAGAACGGACGACACGGATAAAGCCAAAACCCTTTGCGGCGTTCCTTATTTCAACTCGATCTTGGCGCCGGCGGCCTC
>JBLMXZ010000060.1:0-27939 GCA_050258015.1 Deltaproteobacteria bacterium | reverse complement strand
CGATCTCCATGGCGCGGCCGCCCAGCACATAAGAGGGACGCACAAGGACGGGATACCCCACGCTCGCCGCGACGGCCTTCGCCTCTTCGAAGGTACGCGCCGTGCCGTTGGGCGGCTGCTTGAGCTTCAGCCTGTCGAGCAGCCGCTTGAACTTCTCGCGGTCCTCGGCGATATCGATGGACTCGGGCGCCGTGCCGATGATGTTGACGCCCGCTTCCTTAAGGGCAAGCGTGAGGTTCAGGGGCGTCTGTCCCCCCAGTTGCACGATGACCCCCCAGGGTTTTTCCTTGCGCACGATGTTGAGGACATCCTCGCGGGTCATCGGCTCGAAATATAGCTTATCGGAAGTGTCGTAATCCGTCGAGACCGTCTCGGGATTGCAGTTGACCATGATGGACTCCAACCCCATCTCGCGCAGCGCGAAAGAGGCATGGACGCAACAGTAGTCGAACTCGATCCCCTGGCCGATACGGTTGGGGCCGCCGCCCAGGATCATCACTTTTTTCTTGTCGCTCAGGCGCACCTCGTCCTCGGCCTCGTAGGTCGAATAGAAATACGGCGTGTAGGCCTCGAACTCCGCGGCGCAGGTATCGACGAGCTTATAGGTCGTCTCCACGCCCGAGGCGCAGCGCAGCGCCTCGATCGCGTCCTCACGGACGCCGAAAATAACGGCGAGCTGCCGGTCGGAGAACCCCATCTGCTTGGCGCGCCGCAGCAGTTCCGCGGGCAGACGCTGCGGCAAAGGCTGCGCGGCCGGCGCGGCGGCCTTTTTAAGCTCCTTCTCGAGATCGACGATCTCCTTGACGTTCTCCAGGAACCAGCGGTCCATCTGCGTCAATCGCCCGATCTCCTCCACGCTCATCCCCTGCCGCAGGGCGTCGCCCAGATAAAAGATCCGCTCGCACGTGGGAACGCGCAGTTTCGTCTCGAGGAACGCGATAAGGTCATCGCGCCCGGCAAAGTTGCCCTCCTCCAGGATGCTGTCGAGGCCGTTGCGCTTGATCTCCAGGGAACGCAGGCCTTTCTGCAGGGCCTCCTTGAAGGTCCGGCCTATAGCCATCGCCTCGCCCACCGACTTCATGGACGTGCCCAGCTGCGGATCGGCGCCCGGAAACTTCTCGAAGGTGAAACGCGGGATCTTGACGACGCAGTAGTCGATCGTCGGCTCAAAGGAGGCCGGCGTCTCTTTCGTGATGTCGTTGGGGATCTCATCGAGCGTGTAGCCGACGGCCAGCTTGGCCGCGATCTTGGCGATGGGGAAACCCGTGGCCTTGGAGGCCAGGGCCGAAGAGCGCGAGACGCGGGGATTGATCTCGATCATCACCATGCGGCCGTTGGCGGGATTGACCGCGAACTGGACGTTGCACCCGCCGGTATCGACGCCGATCTCCCGGATGGCGCGGATGGCGGCGTCGCGCATCAGCTGGTACTCCCGGTCGGTCAGCGTCTGCGCCGGCGCGACGGTGATCGAATCGCCCGTGTGGACCCCCATGGGGTCGAAATTCTCGATGGAGCAGATGATGACGACATTGTCCTTGCGGTCGCGCATCACCTCGAGCTCGTACTCCTTCCATCCCAGGATCGACTCCTCCAGCAGGACCTCGTGGATCATGCTGTACTCCAGGCCCCGCGCGACGAGCTCTTCGAACTCCGCCATGTTGAAGGCCACCCCGCCCCCCGTTCCGCCGAGCGTGAAGCTCGGCCGGATGACGATGGGCAGACCCAGGGTCTCGACGGCCTTCTTCGCTTCCTTCATCGACTTGACGTTGATGCCGCGCGGCAGGTCGAGACCGATCTTCTCCATCGCCTTCTTGAAGAGCGTGCGGTCTTCGGCCTTTTCGATGGCTTTTCTGTCGGCGCCGATCATCTTGACGCCGTAGCGCCGCAACACGCCGCGTTTGGCCGTTGCGACCGCGACGTTCAACCCCGTCTGGCCGCCCAGCGTGGGCAAAAGCGCGTCCGGCCGCTCCCGGGCGATGATCTTCTCGACGACCTCGGAGGTGACCGGTTCGACGTAGGTCGCGTCCGCGAACTGCGGATCGGTCATGATCGTCGCCGGATTCGAATTGAGCAGAACGACCTCGAAACCCTCTTCCTTGAGGGCCTTGCACGCCTGGGTGCCCGAATAATCGAACTCGCAGGCCTGCGAGATGATGATGGGCCCGGAGCCGATGATCATTATTTTCTTGATATCCTTACGCTTCGGCATAAAACTCCTGTTCGTTCAGTTCAAAAAGCCAATATCCGCTTAACGCCTTCTGCCTCTTTTAAAGCGGTGCATCATGTCCGTGAAGCGGCCGAAGAGATATCCGGCGTCGTGCGGGCCGGGACCGGCTTCGGGATGATACTGAACGCAGAAGGCCGGCAGCTTCGTATGGCGCAGCCCTTCGGTCGTTTTGTCGTACAGGTTCACATGCGTCAGCTTCACGCTCTTATCCTTGATCGACCCCATATCGACGCAGAACCCGTGGTTTTGCGCCGTGATCTCCACCCTCTTCGTCTCCAGGTCCATCACGGGGTGGTTGCCGCCGTGATGGCCGAATTTCAATTTGTATGTCGTTCCCCCGAAGGCGTGCCCCATGAGCTGGTGCCCCAGGCAGATGCCGAAGACCGGAACGGCGCCCAGGAGCTTCTTTATCTCCTCGATGATGCCCTTCAGAGCCGCCGGATCGCCCGGACCATTGGAGAGAAAGACACCGTGGGGTTTCATCGCCAGGATATCCCTGGCCGGCGTCGCGGCCGGCACGACCCGGACGCGGCAGCCTGCCTGGTCCAAAAGACGCAGGATATTGTACTTGATCCCGAAATCCATGGCGACGACGAAGAAATCCTTCTGGGTCTCTTTGGAACCCCCTGCCGTCGCCCAGTCATACGCCTTCGCGCACGTCACCTCGCGCACCAGGTCGCGGCCGACCATCTCCGGGGAGCGCAGGACCTTCTTCAGGAGGCCCTCCCTGTCGAAATCTTTCGTCGAGAGGATCCCCCGCATCGCTCCCGAAAGCCGGATACGCCGGGTCAGGGCGCGCGTATCCACGCCCTCGATGGCGACGACCTTGTTCTTGACGAGGTAGGCGTCCAGGGGGACCTCGCAGCGCCAGTTTGACGCCACCAGCGAGCGCTCCTTGACGACGAACCCCTCGGCCGAAAGAGCGGAGGACTCAACATCCTCCTTGTTCGTGCCGTAGTTGCCGATCAACGGATACGTCATCGTCACGATCTGCCCTTTGTAGGAAGGATCGGTGAGGATCTCCTGATATCCCGTCATCGAGGTATTAAAAACGACTTCGCCCAGGGCCTCCCCCTCGGCGCCGAAGCTGCGCCCCTCGAGCGTGAATCCATCTTCCAATACCAGTATCGCTTTCTTCATGGCTTCCTTTGTGACATTATCGCGCAGCTGTTCCGGCCAAGGCCGCGAAAGCGGTCCTGACCCTCCGCACGGCCTCTTCGGGGGTCCTGACGCGTATGACGCCGGGGATCTTCCAGGACCCCAGCCCGATGACCGGCTTGCCGGCGTTCAAGGCAAAGGCGATCTCGGACAGGGTGCCATACGAACCCGGCAGAGCCACCACCACATCCGCGCATCCCACCACCAGAGTATTACGCGTATATCCAAGACCAGTTGCTAACGGTATGTCGATAAAAGGGTTAGCATCATTCTTATCTTCTGACGGCAGTAGGCCGATCGTCGTCCCTCCGCCCTCTTTAACACCACGCGAAACAGCCTCCATTACTCCACTTAAACCACCACAAATTACAAAAACACCCACTTTAGACAGTAAATAACCAATTTTTCTTGCTTTTTCCTCCACTTTAGCTGAAATCGAATGCCCGCCTACGACGGCAACGAATCTGGCCCTAGTAGATATAGAGGGATTTCTCAAACCTAACCTCTTTAGTGAGAGGATCATCCAGACGAAACGTGACCATCCTCGGTTTTCTCTCCGGGTGCGCCCCTTCCGTCATCTCAAGGTGTGTGCGGAAAAAAGAGGAGATGTCGAACTCCTTTTCCTCGCCCGCCCCGATATTCTTGATCTCCACGGGAAAGAGCATGTTGATATCATTGATGGCGAGGTCCAACGTCGCTTTATCAATAGGGTTCGCCCCCGTATTTTTGACCACCAAAACGATGCGCGGACCTTCCTGTGCGGAACGGACATAGTAGATATCCGAGACCTCGAAGTCGAACGGCTGCAGCCATCCCAGAAAGACCTCCTCGAAAGGAGCCTGGCTGTCGCACGGGAAATCTATCCCCTTGAGCTCTTCGTCCGGACCGACACGCAAGACCTTATCGTACGAACCGTTGTAGTCGCCCTGCGCGCCCAGATAGTTAAGAAAGGTCTCCTCGCCCCTGCCTTCCTCCCGCACGGCGGGAGGCGCCACGTCCCATTCGGCAAAGACCTTATAGCGCCCTTCCGGGACAGGACCGATCTCGTAGCGGACCTGGGCCAGGGTAAGGTTGGCCGCATCCACCACGGCGTAGAGCATCGGCACGGGGAAGACGAAACGGCCGTCCTCCAGCTTTTTCAGCAGGTACACATAGAGCCCGCCGCTCGCGTCGCCTGAAACCGCGACCCGCTGAGGCGCCGCCGGCAGGGTCACCGTGCCGGCGATGCGGCCGTTGCCCTGCGCCGCGCCCTGCCCCTGTTTCTGCGCCTTCAAGAGCTTGCCAAGCTCGATCTTACGCTCTTCGATCATCTGCAGATAGGCGGCGTATGCCCTCAGGGTCATGGGGTTAGGGCCTGCACTGGACAACTCGCTGAAAGGATCCTGCGCCCGGCGGCCGGCCGTCCCCTGGAGCGCCCTGCTGCTCTGGACGAGCGAAAAGATACGCGAGGCCTGGTCTTCCGTCGGCGCCTGCAGCGGCACGGAATCCGGCAGGGGGGACGCCTGCGGCAAAGGTTGCTTCTGGAGATAGTACGGGACATTCGCCATCTCCTGGGCGTAGGCCGCATCGTCCAGAACGCGGGCGACATCATCCAGAAAGACGGTCGCCGTCACGGCCTCGGAACCTTCGCCGTTCTTGATGACGATGTATTGCGGCGTCTTTTCGACGATGCGCCCCACCATGATCCGGCCGTTCTTGAGATAGACGGCTTCGGCAAAGGCCTGCTGGGAAAGAACGAAAATAGAGGAAACCGACAGAAGGCAGAGGCCAGCCAGATACGCTCGAATAGACTTCATGATCCTTGAAATGCGCGATAGGAGCGTCCACCGAACATCTTCGTCTCAAACCCGGGAGAGGAGAAGGCCGGCGGGTGACCGTTCGGAGAAAGGTTCACCTCTCCCCCCATCCCTCTCCTTTCTCCTCTTTCAGAAAATTCGCCGACAGTAAATTTTCTGCCCCCGGCAGGAATCGAACCGTCGCTCCCCGCCTCGACCTTCGGCCGGGACGAGATCGCTCCTTAGGAGGGGGCACGCCCCCTCCTAACGCTCAAACCTGAATAAAGACCAGGGTATCGCTGTTCTCCCCCGAGCGTGGGGGACGGTCCCCCCCCACCCCCCTAGGTTCTCTTCCTGCCGAAACGAAATCTAGAAAATTCGCCGACAGTAAATTTTCTGCCCCCGGCAGGAATCGAACCTGCAAGGCTAGCTCCGGAGGCTAGTGCCCTATCCATTGGGCGACGGGGGCGTGTTCCAAGTCAATCCGGATATTTTGTCACAGGTACCATGTATCATGTACCACGTAAAATCAAAGCCCGAAATCTCTCTTCCGTTCGGTCTTACCTGATACCTGGTACCTGATACATGGTACGAACGGTCTTTCTAGAACAACGACATCTGCTGGTCGCCGGCGGCGGCCTCCTCTTTTCCGAAGATGCCGACGATGCCGTATTCGCCGTCGTAGCCGGGCTCGACATGGACCTGGCCGGCGCGCACGCGCGCGATCCCCTCGGCGACCCTGGGATTCGCGGCGCGCCGCAGGTCCTGCGTCGGCACCTGCGTCAGGATCTCGAACTCGGTGCCGAAGCGCGCGATCATCTGGCGGTACTCTTTCTCCACGGCCGCGCTCCCCTTGCCGATCTGTTTGGCGTCCGCGATGATCTCGTCCAGCGGAACCATGCTCTTAAACGGTATCGCGTTGTCCGGCACGAAACCTTCCCCGCGGTCCGCCAGCTGGTCCACGCGGTTCATGACGCCGATCGTCAGGGGTTTGCCGCATTTCGGGCACCGGCCCTTATGCTGGAGCGATTCTTGGGGCGTGAAGCGCACGCCGCAAACCCTGTGGCCGTCGTAATGGTATTTGCCCTCCTCGGGGAAGAACTCGACCGTGTAAAGAAATTTTTTCTTGTCTTTCGTACGCAGGGCGTCGCGGACCGCGTAATAGCTCATCGCGCAGTCGAAGACGTTCGCCTCGCGGCCGATCTTCATCGGCGAGTGGGAGTCCGAGTTGGAAACGAGGCTGAAGCGGTCCAGCGCGCTCAAACGCCAGTTCATCGCCGGATCGCTGGAAAGACCCGTCTCCAGCGCGAATATCTTGGGCGTCTGCTTGCCGAAGCAATCCTCGATCCTGTCGAACCCGGAGTTGGAGCCGAAAAGACTGAACCAGGGCGTCCAGATATGGCCGGGGATCAATATGCAATTCTCATCGGCGTCGAAGACGATCTTCGCCACTTCCTCGGCGTCCAGGCCCAGGATCGGCCGCCCGTCCGAGGCGAGGTTGCCGACGGCCCCGAGCGCGCGGTTAATGGCGTCGGCGGCCTTAAAAGAAGGCGCCAGGATGACGTTATGGATGCGGTAGGTGCGACCGTTCTTCGAGTAGATGCTCGAGACCTCGGCCGAGAGGACAAAATGGACGCCCTCGTGGACGAAAAGCCCCGCGTCCGTCGGCTCGAGCACGGACTTCAGCTCCTCGAGCCACAGGTGGTGGGTAAAATCCCCCGTCCCCATCAGGCCGATCCCCTTGATCTTGGCGTACTCGGCGATATGGGGTATGTCCATATCCTTGCTCGTCGCCCGGCTGTACTTCGAATGGATATGCAGGTCCGCTACGAACGGCATGGCTCTTTCGCCTCGACTGTCTCTGCGCGCGTGAACGCGAGGGATCCCTCGCGTATCGTATGCAGCACGCGCCCCGTCAGCGTGCGGCCCAAGAAGGCGCTGTTGCGCGATTTGGAGACCAGGCCTTCTCTCGTCGCCCGCCACGAGACGGCGGGATCGACGATAACGACGTCCGCCGGGGCGCCGGCCGCCAGGTGGCCGCGGCCGCACTTGAGGATCCGCGCCGGATTGACGCAGAATTTCATGACCAGTTGCGGCCACGTCAGGATGTCCCGGCCGATAAGCTCGGTGAGCGCCACGGCGAGCTCCGTCTCCAGGCCCACCACGCCGAACTCCGCGCGGTCGAACTCTATTTCCTTCTCGTTCTCCGTGTGCGGGGCGTGGTCGGAGGCGATGCAATCGATCGTTCCGTCCTTGAGGCCCGCGCGCACCGCCGCGACGTCCTCGGCCGTCCGCAACGGCGGGTTCATCTTAAAGTTGGTGTCGAAATCGATAAGCGCCTCTTCGGTCAGGGCGAAATAATGGGGAGCGGTCTCCGCGGTGACGGAAATTTTCTTCTTCTTGGCTTCCCGGACAAGTTCCACCGACTCCCGGCAGCTGACGTGCGCGATGTGGATCGCCGCGCCGGTCTTGGCGGCGAGAAGGATGTCCCTCTTCACGCGCTCGGACTCGGCCTCCCGCGGGATGCCGCGCAGACCCAGGACCGTCGACATATAGCCGAGGTTCATGACCCCCCGCCCCGAAAGGGCCTTGTCTTCGCAATGGCAGATGACGGGCAGGTCCGCCGCCCGGGCGGCCTTCAGCACTTCTTCCATGACGGCGGGATCCTCGACGGACGTCCCGTCGTCGCTCAGCGCGATGACCCCGGCCTCCTTGAGGACGGGCACGGCGACGGGCTCTTTGCCGGCGCGCCCTTTGGTGAGCGTGCCGCAGACCAAGACCCGGCATGCCGCCGTCCGCGCGCCGATGTCCGTCAGCTGCCGCACGGCCGCGGCCGTGTCCATCGCCGGCTCCGTATTGGGCATGGCCAGAACCGTCGTCACGCCGCCGGCGAGCGCCGCGCGCGTTCCGGTAGCCACGGTCTCTTTGTCTTCGCGGCCCGGCTCGCGCAGGTGCACGTGCATATCGATGACGCCGGGGATGACGATCCGACCCGCGGCGTCGATAACGGTATCCGCGGTCGCCGTGATCTGCCGGGCGGCGGCGGCCACGACCCCTTTGTCCAGGAGCAGGTCGCGGACCTCATCGACGCCGTTGACCGGATCCACCACGCGTCCCTGCCGGATAAGGAGGCTCATTTCTTCGTCCCCGTTTTCGCCGTCGGCGTCTCATGGACCTGCGCCACCAAGAAGAGCGCCGCCATACGCACCGCGATGCCGTTGGTCACCTGCTCGAGGATGACCGAGTCGGAGCCGTCGGCGACATCGCTGGCCATCTCGATGCCGCGGTTGATGGGGCCCGGATGCATCACGATGATCTTCTTCTTCGCCTTCGCGAGCCGCTCGGCCGTGATGCCGTAGGTCTTAAAATACTCCAGCTGTTGAGGAAAGGCGTCGCCTGTGTCGCGCTCAAACTGCATGCGCAGGACGTTGACAGCGTCCGCGCCGTCGAGGGCTTCGTCGATATCGTGAGTCACACGCACCCCCGTGCGCTCCATCTCGGGCGGGATCAACAGGGGCGGCGCGCACACGGTCACCCGCGCGCCCATCTTCGTCAGGCCCCAGATATTGGAGCGCGCCACGCGCGAGTGGGCGATGTCGCCGACGATGCTCACGCGCGCGCCCTCGAGCGCCCCCAGCTTCTCTTTAAGGGTGAACATGTCCAAAAGCGCCTGGGTCGGATGCTCGTGCCACCCGTCGCCGGCATTGATGACGCTGGCCCGCACGTGGCGCGCCAGCATCGTGGCGGCGCCCGAGCAGTTATGGCGCACGACGATGATATCGACCTTGAGCGCCTCGATGTTGCGGCCCGTATCGATGAGGGTCTCGCCCTTGCGGACGCTGGACTCCTCGGTCGCGATATTGATCACATCGGCGGACAGCCGCTTGGCGGCTATCTCAAAGGAGACGCGCGTGCGGGTCGAAGGCTCATAGAAAAGATTAACGACCGTCTTGCCGCGCAGCGTGGGGACCTTCTTGACCGTGCGGCCGATGACCTCCTTGAAGGACTCGGCCGTGGCAAGCAGGGCCTCTATCTCCTCGCGCGTCAAAGGCTCGAGCCCCAGCAGGTCCTTGCGTGTCCAGGCGTTCTTCGTCTTCATGAAGCTTTTTCCAGGACGGCTACCTCATCGATCCCTTCGGTCTCGGCGAGGCGGACCTCGACGGTCTCACGAAGCGAGGTAGGGATGTTCTTGCCCACGTAGTCGGCGCGGATGGGCAGCTCCCGGTGGCCGCGGTCGACGAGGACGGCCAGCTGGATGAACCGCGGCCGGCCGAAATCGATGATCTCGTCCAGCGCGGCGCGCACCGTACGGCCCGTGTAGAGGACGTCATCGACCAAGACCACGTTCTTGTCTTCGATATCGAAGTCGATCTCGGTCTTGTGCACGACCGGCTGCTGGGCGATAGAGCTCAAGTCATCGCGATAGAGGGTGATATCAAGAACCCCCACCGGCGGCGTCGTGCCGTCGATCTCCCCAATGAGGCGGGCGAGCCGCTCGGCCAGGTGGGCGCCGCGCGTGCGGACCCCCACGATGACAAGGTCCTTCGTCCCCTTGTTGCGTTCGATGATCTCGTGGGCGATGCGCTTGAGCGTCCGTCCCACGGCCTCCGCGTCCAGTATCTTGGCTTTCTCTTTCATGGCGCTCCTCTAAAACCCCTCTTCCCGTCCCTTCGAAAAGAAACCCGCAAGGGGGACTTGCGGGCCTGGTCGGTTTCCGGGACGGTCTTCATCACTTCTCCTTACCGGCTTCGCGGAGCCGGCTTAAAGGGTTTCGATAAATATAGCACGGACCAAACTATCTGTCAAGCCGCAGGTTAGACCGGCTGCCTGAGGGGGCCGCCCCGTTCGAGGCGACTCCCCAACGCCCCCTCTTACCGCAGAGGCTTCCCCGCCCCCGCTTCGGCGGCACGGCTGATCGTGCGGACAAAAGATCTCAACCCTTTGAGGCCGCCCGATGGGAAACCGAGCAGACGGACATAGTGGATCAAGTAATCAAAATGGAAGAGGATGCCGTTGCTCATCTCTTCAGCCCCCGCGTGGCGCAAGGCAAACGCCAGATCCATCCAATTATCCAGGTTCTCGGGGTTTTCCTGCACGGCCTTTAGGAACCACCGGCAGGCCGCCGGAAAGGAGGATCCCAGATAAGCCGCGTAGCCCGCCGAAGCGAAAAGATATTCCGCCCCCCGGTGACGCCTCAGATAAGCGGACAAGCGCTTCCTGAACAAAGAGAACCCTTCGGGCTTCTCCAGATACAAGCGGGTCAGGAGGTCAAAACACGTATCTTTGCGCCGGACGAGATCGGCCAGGAGGTTCGTCCGGTGGCACGAACGCGCCTCGGCCATCCATCGCTCGAAAAGATCCGTGTCTGCGCGTTTCTCTCTCGGCATGGCAATAAATCCTCTCCGGGATTCTACCGAAATGCGATAAGGAACGGGCGGCCGTGGGCGTCCTGCCGCGCGCCCCACGCGATCTTCTTGATCGTCCGCCCCCTCTTCAGGACGGCGACCGTATCTGCGTCGACGCGAAGGCTGTCCCCCCGCTTGAAATCGTCCAGATAGGCCGCTCCCTCGTCCTGGTTGCCGACATAGGCGACCTTTCCGTAGGTGAGACGCTGCCCTTTCAACACCCCCTCAAAAGCGTAGATCCATCGCTCCCGGAAGACCAGCAGGGGCAAGCGGAGATGCCTGTCGATCGCGGCGGCAAAAGCCGGTTCCTCGGCCTTGATCCCGGAACGTATCCTCCGCGCCAAGGCCAGGGAAGACGCGCAGGCGAACGAACACGGCATATGGGACAGATAGCTGTAGGTCTCATCCCGCGTCAGCGGATTGCAGAGAAACGGATAAGGACCCGTGCCGCTGTTCTTGAAGACCTCGTAGAGGAAATTAAAGAAAAACCAGTTGTTGCGGAGTCGGAAAAAATCGCGGCAGCAGGCCGGATATCCCAGGGCCGCGCCAAAACGGTGGATATCTATCTGCGGCTTCTCCACGACGCGCCCCTTGATGACCAGAGGGTACCATCCGCTGCGCCAGCATGCCTCGAGCTTGGCGCGCGAGCGGGCAATGAATACATGGACGGTGCCCGCCGTGACCGCCGGGGACCAGGGGAGGCCGTACGCGTGTGTCGTCGTCAAGCGTTCGGCGCCCACCACGCGTGCGCCGATGCGGCTCGGCGGAACGCACCGAAAGACCGCATCCACCTTGCAGGAGAGGCCGTATCGCCGGCAGATCTTCTCATATTCGGCGAGTTTCGAACAAGCCACCCAATCGTCAAGGCACGGCTTATGACCCTGGATCACCGCCATGATGGAGGCCAGCTGAAGGCTGTGGCCGCGAAGAAGGACGAACTCCCGGCAGAACTTCTTGGGGACAAATGTGTTAAACACGTAAAAGGAATGGGTGTGCCGGCCCGGCGAAGACGCAGCCCCGGCGCCCGATCAAACACAAACCCGCAAGGGGGGCTTGCGGGTCTCGGTCGATAAGCGCGCGATCTCCATGGTTTCCCCTTGCCGGCCTCGCGGAACCGGCTTAAAGGCTTTCGTCAACTATAACACGGCCCGCGCATAGCGTCAAGGCGGGGCGCCTTATTGACGCCCTCTCCGAAAAATGATAGACTTAGCCTGTATTTGTCGTTGACGAAGACCCGGGGCGGCGCGACCGCCTCTGCGATGCTGGCTCCGGAGGGGACGGCCGCCTTATGACGATCACGGTGAACTCGAAACTCTACCCCCTCGAGGCGATCCTGAACGCCTGCTACGCCTTCATCGATCGCGCCTATTTCTTCCTGGACGAGGACCCGCGGCATCCCCACCTTATCCGGGTGGCGATCAAGATGAAGAAAGGGACGGGCAACGGGAAGGCCGATGCCCTCAGGGACCAGTTCAACAACGAACTGCTCCACTGCTCCCTGCGCCATCGGGTAAGCAAGGCCAATAAGAGAATACGGGAGTACATCATAGGGCGCGCCCTCTATTTCGTCTCTCCCATACAAGAGGGAACCCCTACCGAAAGCCTTCCCTATGCAGATGACCCCCTCCACATCGCCAAGCCCTGGGAAGAGAGATATGGCAGAAAAAAGGGCGTTTCCACTAAAATTTAGCAAGCGGATCTACCCGAAAAAGGCCGTCCGGGCGGCAGCGCGGGCCTTTGCCTCCTTCGGGCGTTTCCGCATCAGGGAAAAAGACGGCTACTACGTGGTCGAGGTCGCCGACGCCGCATCGCCCCTCACCGGAGAATGGCGTGACGAATTCGGCAATTACGTCCTGGGGATGACGAAAAAATGCCTGTAACGACACGGGCGGCAAACAAAACCGGCTATTTCAACTTCAGGGTTCTCGACGGCGGATATCTCCTGACCAACGATTGGGGAGATCACTGCTTTCTCGACGACCGCAGTTTCGACGGGCTCCTCAACGGACAGACGCAACGGCTCAGCCGCGACACGTTCCTGGAGCTGCGGGAAAAAGGGTTCCTGCGCGAAAAGGCGGACCTCGAAAGGTTCAGCGAGCGGGTCGCCTCCAAGAACCGGTTCCTGGGACAGGGGACCAGTCTCCATATCGTGGTCGTAACCCTCAGATGCAACTACCGGTGCTCGTATTGCCAGGCGGGGTCGGCAGACCTTTCGGCGGACGGACTGGACATGGACGCGGCTACGGCGCACAACATCGTAGACAGGATCTTTGAGTCCCCCAGCTCCGCGATCACCATCGAATTCCAGGGGGGCGAACCCCTGGCGAATGTCGCGACGCTGAGATCGGCCGTCGTTTATGCCCGCCAAAAAAACCGGAAGGCGAAGAAAAACCTGCTGCTGACGGTCGTGACGAACCTCGGGATGATGAATGCCGAGACGCTGGCTTTTTTGACGAAGAACAAAGTGCACGTCTGCACCTCCCTCGACGGGCCTGCCTTCATCCACGACCGGCTCCGGCGCGGCCCCGGCAACAAAGGAAGCCACGCGCACACCGTAAAGTGGATCCGGGCCCTGAAAAAGGAATATGCCCGCCGGGGCGTCCGCTCGCCCGTCTCGGCCCTTCCGACGATCACGCGCCTTTCGCTGGGGCATGCCGAAGAGATCGTCAAAGAGTACGTAAACCTGGGCCTGGACGGGATCCATCTGCGGCAAATGAGCCCCTTCGGCCTGTCGAAAAACGCATGGGAAAAGCTGGGCGTCCCGGCGGACGACTTCGTCCGTTTTTACGAAAGCGCCCTCGATCACATTCTTGAGCTGAACAAAAAAGGCAGATATTTTTCTGAGAGACTGGCCACCGTCTTCTTGACCAAGATCCTCACCGACCAAGACCCGAATTATCTGGACCTGCGCTCCCCCTGCGGAGCGGGGACCGGACAACTCGCTTATCTTTATGACGGCTCCGTTTACGCCTGCGACGAAGCCCGAATGCTGGGCCGCTCGGGGGACGCCGCCTTCCGGCTCGGCGACGCGCGGAAAGACTCATGGCGGGACCTGATGAACCACGCCGCGGTAAAGACGCTCTCTATCGCCTCCTGCCTGCACAACCTGCCGGGATGCAGCCAGTGCGCCTACAGGCCCTATTGCGGCGTGTGCCCCCTCCACAACTACGCGCTCCAGGGGGATGTCTTAGGCAAACCCCCCGTCCAGTGCAAAGTCAACATGGCCATCCTGGACTACCTGTTCCGCAGGCTGAAGGACAAAAAGAACAAAGAGGTCTTTCTCCGCTGGGTCAACGGCAAAAACCATTAGGTTTACCGGGACGCCTCCGGCGGGGATCCTGCGCCGGGACGTCCGGCTTATAATATAAGACAGGGAAAACAGGGACAGGTGTCGAAGCCGGGAGGAATCATGTTCATAAAACGGATCGGTATCGTGGTCGCGGGGGCCGGCATCATGCTGGCTGCTTTGGTCGTGGCGGGCGTCCGGGGCACGTCTTTCGCAGAGTCAAACGAGAACATCGATCGCTGCAAGGCGGAATTCGACATCGCAAGAGCCAGCATGACGGATCCGCGATGGTCAGGCAAGACCTATCTCCTGACGGAATACGCCGTATGCATGGCGGTGCATAATGACACCCCGTCGGCATGCAGCAGCCTGCCCGGCGATAAAGCGGTCCTGTGCCAGAAGTATTACGACGAATACCACAATTTCTTCGGCCGGCTGTGGAAGAACCGCCAGCCCTCGCCGCAGCTGCAGGATGCCTGCCTGAGGACCATGAGCACCCTGAGCGGCGAAGACTGCAACCTCTTCATGAAGGCCTGGCTAAAGGACGACGTTTCCTTCTGCGATCAATACCGCTCCAAGACCAAAGGAGAGTGCCTGGCCATGATGACGGGCGAGGATTCGTATTGCAACGACGTCAGCTGCCGCAACAAAGCCCATTACCTCAAAGCCATCAAGAGCGGCGACATAAACTTGTGCAACAAGATCGAGGACAAGTACATCAAGGCCATGTGCCAGGGATATCTAGCCCGCAACGAAGACGTCTGCAGGGCGAACAGGGGCTTCGAGGAATTCAAAAACAGCTATTGCGAAGCGAAAGGGGGCGGCAATGTCTAAAAAAGCGAAGCGGGCGCGGAAACAACCTCCGCAGTTAAAGAAAGAGATCGGGGACTTCCTCTCCAGCGAGGAAGGCAAGATATCCAAAAAAAGCATCGCCAAGATCGGGATATCCCTGGCCGCCCTGGGGCTGCTTCTGCAATCCGAAAGCGCCCACGCGCAGCACACCAGCAACTTTTTCGAGATACCCGGAGGAGGACATCACTCTTCGACGCATGCCAATCACGGCAATCATGGCTCGGGGGGACCGTGTGGGTGGTAACGCTGCATGAAGACCTTCGATCATCTGGCCATTTATCTTTCGGAGAGGTGTAATCTCGCCTGCACATACTGCTATATCGAAAAGAATTACCGCACGACGCTGGACCTTCCCCGCCTCAGGAAGGCCGTGGACTTCTTCAGCGACAACGCAGGCCCCAACAGGACATTCACCTTTCTCGGCGGGGAACCCCTTCTCACCTATCCCCTTTTGCTGAAAAGCATCGATTATATCCTGCGGAGCTGCCGCAGAGACAAGGCGGCCGCGCACCTGTTTCTCTTCACGAACGGCACGCTCCTGACCCCTAGCGTCGTCGAAGAACTGCGCCGGCGGCATGTCCGCACGATCATCAGCCTGGACGGCCAGGGCCCTTCCAACGATCTCTCCCGCCGTTTTGCCGGTAAGACAAACAGATCGGTCTTCGAGGAAGTGATCCGGAGATTGCGCCGTCTGCCCGCCCGGCTGCGCAAAGACATTGAAATCAACATGGTCGTCTCCCCGCACACCTGCGCCTCCCTTGTCGATAACATCAAGTTCTTTTACCGGGAAGGCATCGATTGCATTCTGCCCACCATCCTGGCGCACGGAAGATGGCCGCCGGACAAGTTGCGTCTGCTGGAAACGAAATTATGGGAGCTGGCCGAATTCTACGTCTGCCTCTTTCGCGACGGGAAACGTCCGCTGAGGATCCACTACATCCAGGACCTCATGAACGGCTGTCCCCAGATGGCCTCCTGCCGAAGGCTTACCCTGGGCGCCGACGGAAAGTTCTATTTTTGCGATGCCTTTGCCGGCGCGCCGGCGCACAAGAGGGCCGACTACGACATGGCGCGACGGGGAGACATCCCCGGGTGGATCGCAACGTGCAAGAAAAAAGCCGAGGCGGAGCTGAAAAAGATCGCGCCGCCGACCTGGTTCCGGCTCCATAAAAAGAACTTCGCCCTCTTCTGTCCCTTCGGAACATTCCATCACGCGAAGGTCAACGGACACGATCCCAAACCCTTCATGAAGGATTTTTTCCGCCTGTCGGAGATGTACTCTTGCGTCTTCTGGTGGATCAAGGAAAAACTGCGCGACGATGAGCGCTTCATCAAAATGTACACCACCCCTCTCCATTAACGATCGGCGATCGAACATGAAAAATACGCTGCTGCGGCTTTACGGCAAGTGCAACTTCCGGTGCAAACTATGCATGGCGGAGACGTTCAACGAGAATGAAAAACGGCCTTCGCTCGCGCGCCTCAAAGAACAGATCCTGCAGGCTGAACGCGACGGAACGCAAGAACTGGATATAGGCGGAGGGGAGCCGACGACATACGGCCCCCTGCTCGACGTTCTCCGGTTCGCTTACGACAGGAAAATAAGCTGCGCCCTGTGCACCAACGGCTTCAGGTTCTCCGACCCCGCCTACGTCGAACAGTTCGCCGGCTTCAAGCCGCTGGGGATAAAGATCAGCTTCCACTCCCATAAGAAGAACGTGTTCGACTTCACCACGGGCATACCGGGCAGCTTCGAGAACATCATGAAAGCCATAGCCAATATCCGCGAACGGCTCCGGGCCTATCCCCGCTCAAAAAAATCATATCTCCTTGCTAATATCGTCGTCACCCGGTATAACTACAGGGATCTGCCGGCGATCGTCGCATTCCTGCGGGCCCAGAACGTCTTCGTCGTCAAGCTTTCCCAATTGGTCCTCTCCGGGAGCGTCTACGCCCACCCGGACCTCCTGATAAGCCCGGGGAAGATACAGCCTTATCTCGAGGAGGCCGTGGCATATTTAAAACGAAACAGGCTCTCGCGCTATTATATCGACAAATTCCCCGTCTGCATGCTGGAGAGCGAACACCGCCATTTCGTCCCCCTGAACGATACGAACAATCACGTCAAATTACGGACGTGCGCCTCGTGCGCCCACGACAAAAAGTGCTGCGGACTGTCCAAGCTCGCCCTGATGGCGCGGTATGGCCGCCGGCTCCGGGACCACCGGCGCCTCTTCCCGCAGGGCTTCTTTACCGAACGGGACACGGCCTTTCTCAACAAGCTATGAACGAACTCTGGTTCAGACGAAAATACCTGCCCTATCTCGTCACGGGGCAGCTGCGGGCGACCCTGCGGGAAGGCAGACGGGATGAACATCATCCCAAAGGATACCGCCTGGGGGAAAAGGTGCTGTTGCGGTGCTTCGACCTTCCCGGAGAAGACGAGTTCCGGACGAACGCCGTCGTCACCCAGCTGTCCTTCTTCAGGATCGGCGAACTGCGGCCGGATGTCCTGCGGGGCGGCCCGCCGGACTGCCTCACGAAAGAAACGGCCGTGGAGACCCTGGAATCCCTTTACCGGCGTCCTTTCGGCGAAGACGAGACCGTAACGCTGCTGCATCTTGACTACCTCAAGGAGCAATAAAGCCCGCCTCGGTCCCTCAGAGCGGCGAGAAACCCCACAACACCTTCGGACCCAACCATGTATCGCCGCATGATCATCCGGATAAACGACGCGTGCAACAGCCGGTGCCGCTTTTGCGTCTACGACCGTTGCCGCGGATCGTCGCGCGCGCACAGAAGCGCCGCCGCCGTCGCACGGGCCGTCGCGCGGGGCAAAGCCCAGGGGATCAAAGAGATCATCTTCACGGGCGGGGAGCCGACGCTTCACCCCAGCCTGGGCGCCCTGGTCTCCTGTGCCCGCCGCCGGGGGATGAACATCCAACTGCAGACGAACGGCAGGCTTTTCGCTTACCCCGCTTACTGCGAAGAAATGGTCCGGGCGGACATCGACTGCTTCTGCCTGGCGCTGCACGGTCCCAGCGCACGGATCCATGACCGACTGACCCGGGTCCCCGGCAGTTTCCGGCAGACGGTCCTGGCCATCAAAAACCTGAAGGCGCGGCGGCGGACGGTCGTGACGAATACCGTCATCACGAAACCCAACTACAGACATCTGGCCCGGATCGCCCGTCTGCTCGTGGGCCTGGGGGTGGATAAATACCAGCTCATCTTTCCCCACATCACGGGCGAGGCCCATCGAAACCGCGCGCAGATGATCGTCCCGATGAGCGAAGCCGTCAAGAACGTCAGGCGGGCCCTGGAAGAAGGTCGGCGGCGGGGAACGGACGTCACTGTCAAGGCGATGCCTTTCTGTGTCTTGAAGGGCTATGCCGCGCATATCCGCAGAAGCATCCATCCCGACGAAAAATATGTCTTCTTCGGGAACGAAAAAAGCGACTTTGCAAAAAACAGGTTTTGCAAGGAGTGCGTCTACGACTCTCTGTGCGAAGGGCCGTGGCGGGAATACCCGAAGATCTTCGGATGGAAGGAGTTCAGTCCCCTGCGGCACGTTCTTCCTCCGGCCGCCTCAACCTCTGCAAAAAATCCATGATCAACGTCCATAAAAAGACGGGGGCGTCCGGGCGCGTCGACATCAAGGTCACGTTCCAATGCAACAACAGCTGCCTGTTCTGCGTCCAGGGCCGCAAGAGACGCACCGCCGCCGAAAAAACAAGAGAAGAGATCGAGGACATTCTGCGCGCTTCGCGCTCCGGCTGCGCCGAGGCCGTCTTCACCGGAGGGGAACCCACCCTGCGGCCCGACATCCTTGCCCTTCTGCGATACGCCGCGCACCTGGGCTACCGGACACAGATCCAGTCCAACGGCCGTCTTTTCTGCTACAGGGACTTCTGCGTCAGGATGGCACAAGCCGGCATGAACGCCGTCGTCATTTCCCTGCACGGTCCCGGCCCCCGAGTCCACGATCGCCTGACCCGTGCCGAGGGAAGCTTCCGGCAGACGGCCGCCGGGATCAAGAACCTTAGGGCCCTCGGTATCGAGGTGATGACCAACACGGTCATCAATAAGTTCAACTACCGGCTGCTGCCCGATATCGCGCGGCGCCTCGTCGAGCTAAACGTCTCCCACTTCCAGTTCGCCTTTCCCCATATTCTTGGGGAAGCAAAGGCGCGCGTCGGACAGCTCATCCCCACCAAGACCGAGGTCATCCCCCACCTCCTCAAGGCCCTCGAGATCGGGGACAGGGAAAAAAGGACCGTCAGGATCGAAGCCATCCCGTACTGTTTCCTTCCTGGGCGGGAAGCCTGCGTCTCGGACCGCTACATACCCGACACGCGGGTTTTCGACGTGCACGCCGTCAAAGACTTCGATCGCTGGAGAAAAAGGGCGGGCAAATGCAAGGGGCCGCGCTGTCCTGCGTGCCGGTATAACGACCTGTGCGAAGGGCCGTGGCGGGAATACCCGAAGATCTTCGGATGGAAGGAGTTCCGGCCCGTCGCGCGGGACGCCGGCGCCGGGGATCCTCAAAAAAACAGGGAACGATGAACACAAATTTCGTTTATCTGGTGTTCCTGCCCATGATCCTCTTCGTCGGGTGCGTCACGAGCTACGAAGACCTGACCTGCTCGCGCATCAGGAACAAATGGATAGCGACGGGCCTTCTCTATGCCGGCGGCGTCTATGCAGCGGCCTGGTTCCTGAAAGGCGCCTTTCTGCCGGACCCGGACGCCTCCCTCGCCGCCGCGGCGGTCCACAGCCTGCTCGCCCACTTCGACCAATGGTTCGTCAATCTCCTGATCGGGACAGTCACCGCCTTCCTCCTCTGGCGCTTCCATGCCTGGGGGGCGGGCGACGCCAAGCTCTTCATATGTTATGCGGCCCTGCTGCCCATCGCGTGGTATCCGAGGATCTATTTTGAGGGATACTTCGCCTCGTTCCTTCTCCTGCTGGCCGTCTTTGTCCCGGCCACGGTTTTTTTCTTCCTTCGGTCCCTCATCTCCTTCCTGCGTGTAGCCGACTTCAGAGAGGTCCGCAGAAAATGGGCGCAAAAGATCACCAACACCCCTCTTTCGGAGACGGGCGGGATCTTATTGGGATTCTTTGCCTTTTTCCTGACTTTTCGGTTTCTCGGCCAGGAGCTGACGCGGCTCGGGAGCCGCGTTCCCCTCAACCAGAACATCGCGGTCCTGCTGTCCCTGCTGCTCTTTAGGCAGCTCTCCGCCTTCTTCAGGGCCAGAAAAACGGTAACGGGAATAGCCCTGGCCGTTCTGATCGTCTACGCGGCGGCGCGCGCTTGGCCGCTTCATGAGATCTCCCTGCGGCAAATGGCATCCAGCGGCCTGAAGGGTCTTCTGGTCATGCTGGCCTACCCTCTTTTCCACCACGTAACCGAATTCTATTCCCGGGGGAAGATCGAAGAAACGACCCCCTTCGCCCCCTGGCTCTTTCTGGGCGCGCTTGCCGTCTTCGCGCTCTAATCCAACCCCGAAAAACTCAAGGCTTTCTCTTGGAAGGAATATCTCTGCGAGGCCGGCGCCGAAACAAACGAGGCAGGCATGCGCGGGGCTTACTCTTGGGACGGGATATTGCGGACAGGAAGGTAAGGGGCCGGCTACGGGCAGACGCCGTCGTTGCCGATATCCGGAGCGCCCGTGCCGCAGTCACGGCAGCACATGATGAAACCCATTTGGGGTGCCGCAACCGCCGTATTCACGGTCGTGATAGCAAAGCCGGGGGGACACGTTACGTTGATGGAGGTCGCCGTATACTGCTCACGCACGCAGATGTTCGTCGAACCGCGCACATCCAAAGTCGACATCGGATTCGTCGTGTTGACGCCGACATTTCCACCGCCCGGGACGAGGGTGTTGGTATTGTATATATTGTTGGTGTTCACCTGAGAGATGGACCACAGGTTCGAGATGACCCGCCACTGGTTCGGTATCCCACCGCAAACATACAACAGGTTGTCGGCCTGGCGATAGCATATCTCGCCTGCGCGTGCGCAGGCCGTAAAAGGTGTGCAGAGGGTAGAAGGAACGACACGCAGGATCCGGTAAACGCCAAAAGGAGCCGGATAATAGGTCGTCAGGGTGATGCGTTCCTCCTGGGCGAGCGTGACGACGACGAAAGCGAACAGCCAGGCCGCCAAAAAGACCAATATCACAAGCTCGGTGCGCGTCCGTCCTCTCCTCATACCAATGCCCCTCCCCTATAAAAAAGGATAAAACAAAGGGAGAATAAAGTCAAACCTTTTCCCCCGCCCCTACGACGAGAACGTATTCACCGCGCGGCGGCATGCGAAGGCAGCGTTGACGGAAATTCAGCACGCCCCCCCGCCAGAGCTCCTCGAATTTCTTGGTCAGCTCGCGGCCGACCGCCAGGGGCCGGTCCCCCAGGACGGCCAAAATGTCGTCGATCGTCTTTACGAGCCGATGAGGAGATTCATAGAAGATCATCGTTCCCCCGAAGGCCCTGAGATTCTCCAGCCGGCGTCGCCGCGCGCCGCTTTTGACCGGCAAAAACCCCTCAAAGACAAACCGATGCGTCGGCAGGCCGCTCACGCACAGGGCTGCGATCAGGGCCGTCGGCCCCGGGATGGCCTCAACCCCGATACCCGCCTCTACCGCCTGCCGGACAAGGACCGCGCCCGGGTCGCTGATGCCCGGCGTCCCCGAATCCGAGACAAGGGCGACGCGCTTGCCCTCCCGGAGCGCGACGAGAAGCCTCTCCCCCTTCGTCCGTTGGTTATAGGAATGGTAACTCGTCAGGGGGGCCGTGATGCCGTAGTGGTCGCACAGGACGCGGGTGCGCCGCGTGTCCTCGCACGCGATAAGATCCGCGGCCTTGAGCGTCTCGACCGCGCGATACGTGATATCCCCGAGGTTGCCTATCGGCGTGGCGACGACATACAGCATGGCCTGAACGGATGGATAAAATAACGGATTATTCGACGGTGACGGATTTGGCCAGATTGCGCGGCTGGTCGACGTTGCAGCCACGGGCCACGGCGATAAAATAAGCCAGCATCTGGAGCGGCAAAGCCACCAAAAGCGGCGAATAGAACTCATCGACCTTGGGAATGGTAAGGACCTCGGCCGCGTGCGACCGGATCTCCCGGTCGCCCTCGCTGGCGATGGCGATCAGCCTGCCGGAACGCGCCTTGATCTCCTGGATGTTGGAGATCATCTTCTCGTAAATGGGCGAGGCCACGGCGATGCACACCACCGCGCGGTATTCGTCGATCAGCGCGATGGGGCCGTGCTTCATCTCGCCGGCGGCGTAGCCTTCCGCGGGAATATAGGATATCTCCTTGAGCTTGAGGGCGCCTTCGAGGGCGGACGGGAAATTGACGTTGCGGCCCAAAAAGAGGAAGCTGCCGAAGTGGTGGTGGCGCCGGGCGACCGCCTGAAGCTGTTTTTGCGACCTCAGCGCCTTCTCCTGCAGCGCCGGGAGGCGGCCGAGCGTCCGCAGAGCTTCTCGGTAAGCCCGCGCCGAGATCGCTTCGCGGCTGCGCGCCAGCGTCAAACCCAACAGATAAAAGACCGCCAGCTGGGCCGTATAGGCCTTGGTCGAAGCCACGCCGATCTCGGGGCCCGCGAGCGTATAGAACACCTTATCCGACATCCGCGTGAGACTGGAACCGACGACATTGCAGATGGAGATGACCCTGGCCCCCCTCTTCTTTGCCTCGCGCACGGCCGCCAGCGTATCCGCCGTCTCTCCGGACTGGCTGACCGCAATGACGACGCTGTCCTTATCGACGATCGGGCTGCGGTATCGGAATTCGGACGAGAGATCCACCCACACCGGCAGACGCGTCAAGGCCTCGATGACATACTTACCGACGAGTCCCGCGTGGTAAGCCGTCCCGCATGCGACGACGATGATCCTGCCGATCTTCTTCGGAAAACGGTAGCGGCGCATCTCGGCCAAGCCCGCCGTGAGGACCTTGCGCAGGACTTCGGGCTGCTCGTGGATCTCCTTGAGCATGAAGTGGGGAAAACCGCCCTTCTGCGCGCTTTGGGCGTCCAGAGTAACGCGGTCGAAGCGCGGCGTCAGATGCCGGCCCTGAAGGTCAAAGAGCTCGAAG
Source organism: Deltaproteobacteria bacterium (assembly GCA_050258015.1). Taxonomy (GTDB): domain Bacteria; phylum Omnitrophota; class Gorgyraeia; order Velamenicoccales; family Velamenicoccaceae; genus JBLMXZ01. The sequence continues at coordinate 5,123 of JBLMXZ010000060.1, read as the reverse complement.
CGGTCCCGCGTCAACACCGCGACCTCGTTATCCTTGAGATAGACGACGCGGCGCGCGTGTTCGAGCACCGCCGGCACGTCCGACGCGATGAAGTAGCCGCCGTCGCCGCGGGCCGCGATCAAAGGACTGTCCTTGCGGCCGCAGACGAGCTTGTCGGGTTCCTGCGCCGCCAGGGCCCCGAGCGCGAAGCTGCCCCGCACCTGACGCAGCGTCCTGGTGACCGCCTCCCTGAGATCCCCTCTGTAGTGGGATTCGATCAGGTGCGCGAGCACTTCGGTGTCCGTCTCGGAGGTAAAACGGTGCCCTTTCCTGCGCAACGCCTCCTTGAGGACGGCATAGTTCTCGATAATGCCGTTATGGACGACGGCGATCCTGCCGTCGCAGCTCGTATGCGGGTGGGCGTTGACGTCGTTGGGCGCGCCGTGGGTGGCCCACCGCGTATGCGCGATGCCCACCGCCGCCTGCGGCAGGGGATCCTTAAGAATAAGCTGTTCCAGGTCCCGGATCTTCCCCCGGGTCTTGCGCACGTGCACCTGGGCGGCGCACAGGAGGGCCACGCCCGCCGAATCATAGCCCCGGTACTCCAGACGCTTCAACCCCGAGACAAGGATGCCCTGCGCCTGTTTATCGCCGACGTATCCCACGATCCCGCACATTTGGTCCACCCTCTGCTAAATCCAGCAAATCGCTCTCAGCACTCGAACGTCTCTATCTTCGCCTTCGGCGCCCCGCACAGGGGGCATTTTTCCGGCGCATCGCCCTCATGGGTGTAGCCGCAGACCTTGCACACGTAAAGCTTCTTGACGTCGGTATCCTTGCCCTTGTCGACCGCCTCCTTGGCGCGGCGGAAAAGCTGGGCGTGCTCCTTTTCCGTCTCAAAAGCCCATGTAAACGAACGCTGGGCGTTCGCTTCACCCTGGAACTCCGCGATCTTGATGTAGGCGGGGTACATCTCCTTGATCTCGAAGGTCTCTCCTTCGAGCGCGCCGGCGAGGTTGTCCGCCGTGCGCCCCACCCCGAAACCGGCCATCGAATCGACGAGAAAAGCGCCGGCCACGTCCTTCAAGACGACGAAGTGGCTTGTCGCGTGGATCTGCTCCGCGTAAGAGACCGCCCGTAAGAGCGCGCCCACCTTTTTGAAGCCTTCTTTCTCGGCGACATCCGCCCACACCTTGTAGCGCATGTGAGCCTGCGATTCCCCGCCGAACGCCGACCTTAAGTTTGCCGCTGTCATATCCCTCATCGTGTTCCCCCTCTTGTTTCAAACCCGGCCCGGGACGTCCCGGGCGGGATTTGCCGGACCGCCTACAATAAACACGGACCGCGTCCGTCGATGCACTTGACGCGCAGGAGTTCGCCGAACTTCTTCAGGTGACTGTTCTCTTCGGCGAGGATCCTTTCGAAAGCCTTTTGGGCTCCGGGGTCCGTTGTCCTTGCCAGACACCCCTCGTAAAAAACGATCGAGCGCCTCTCCCTGTCCAACGCCTCTTCGAGGGCCGTATGCCGGTGCCCCATCGCCTCGGCCGCCTTCTTTTCCTGGGAGGCGTCGAAGACCCGCGTGTTCATGTAATCGACGATGTCGTCCTGCTCGAAGGCGTCCTCCTGCGTCTCCTTGATGCTCCCCAGAAGGCCGCTGAAGGTCTGCAGGTGTTCCCGCTCCTGCTGGATCAGGAAATCGATCTCCCGGCGCGCTTCTTCGTCGCGGACCTCTTGTTTGAGGTCAAGGTAAAAATCTATCCCCTCCCGCTCCATCTTGACGGCGATCTTCAGCGCCTGCACGGGGCTGAAGTCCGTCAGGACGATACGTCCCGCCTTATCCAACTGTACACGCATGATATCCTCCGGAAGAAAAAACCCCGCTAAAGAAAAAGGGCGTCCTTTGTCTCTAACGGGGTGGTCCTATCGGGATGAAAGATCGCCGATGGACGGGCCTTTTCCGCTCATGCCCGGGAGCGCGCTGGGCAGCCCTCTTTACAATGGGCAACCGCTCTCAGGAAATACCTGGGCAGGTTTCTCATCGTCTCCCTCCTTGATTTTGACTCCAGATAGAATCTATTTTATAATACTCGACAATTTTTGTCAAGTATTTTACTTTCCCGTTTCGAGCATGTAGTTCACGACCGTTGCGCTGACGCCTTCCTTGCGGAGCATCTCGATCTCCTCGACGGAAAGGCGGTATACCGATCCCGTCGCGTTTATTTTGGAGATGATGGCCGCGTCCGTCAACCCCGCCTTGCTCAGGGCGATGACGTCCGAAAGGCCGAGTTTCTCGCCGGTCGTGGCGCCTGCCGCGGTCGTTGTCTGCTCCTTACTGTCTATCTTGTCGCCGATCAGGCCGCCGCCGAGCGCTCCCACCCCTGCGCCGATGAGCGCCCCCTCAACGCCGTGACCGCTCTGGTGCCCGATCACGCCGCCCGCCACGGAGCCGAGAAGGGCCCCTCCCGCGGCGCCGCGTTTCGTATTCTCCCCCATGGTCTCACAACCGCCGAGAAACAGCGCAAAAGCAAAAAAACCCGCCAAAATGATGCCCGTTTTTCTATTCATGGCGCCTCCTTGAACTGGCCTGATACGCGATCTCTCCCTGACCCGCCTGCATCGGACAAGCCGCATAGCCCCCCGGCGCGCCCGTTTCCCGTTCTTCCGGCATAGTATAGCAAAAGCGGCCCTAAAGAGCCAGGCCGTTTTCTCCACCCTATTAGACAGGGTGACCCCGCTTTAAGTTCCCTCAAATCCAGCTTTGTCCCAACGGAAACGGGCTCATATCTCTGGGGGGGGAATGGAACGGAAGGTTCAACGACGGTCCTCATCGGGCCGGCCGCGAAGACGTTCTTCGATATCCTCGATCTCCGACTTCTTCTCCTCGCGCGCCGCCCGCACCTCTCCCTGCTCAGCCGCCGGCGCCCCCTCGGGCGTCTCGTGGATGCCGCCATAATCCTCGGAGAGCTCGGCCAGGGACTTGATCTGACGCTGCCAGACGAAGAAAAAGATAAGGCCCAGGACACCCAGGAAGACGACGACGGCGACGATAAGCTTCCACGTCAGCATCGGCGCGATCCCTTTGGCCTCCACCGCCAACGATTTGGCCGCGGAAAGATCGGCCTTGACGGCCTCCAGGAGCTTGATGTTCTCCCGGTAGTCGGAGATATACCCTTCGGGGGTGGGACTCACCACGCGCTGTCGGTACTCGATCTGGGTGAGCTTGCCTTCGATGCTGGTCTGCAGATAGGTCGCGCGCTCGTAATAATCCGTCTTCATCAGGGAGCGGGCGAAGGACTTCGCTTCCTCGCGGTAGAGGTCGATCTCCTGCTGGGGGATCTGCCAGACGTCCTGAAGTTCCACCTCTACCTGGACCGTCTCCTTGGGGGCGAGGGTATAGTTCTTGTAGACATAATAGGCGCCCTCGGCGGGATCGAAGGCCAGTTCCAGGTCGCCGTGATCGACGACGTTCTCCGGCTTGATCTCTTTCGGAAGGTAGGATTTGAAGGGAACGCTGCGCTCGGAATCCTGGGACGGATTGACGATGAGGGCGCGAATCACGATGTTGGCATACGCCGTCCCCCCCAACAAGAGGAACAACGCAAGGATACCGAACGGTCTGATCCACCTGCGCGCGGTTTTCATCGTCGCCTCGCTGTGCCGCCTCCGGAACCGGTCCCCGGGGTCAGGAAAACTCCATCCATACCTGGATGATGGGCTCATCCTGCGCCACCGGTTCCAACAGACGCATATTGATCTCGTAGAGCGCCTTGATCTCCTGTGCCTTATTGCGCAGGTATTCGAAATCCCGCGCGCGCTCCTCCGACACCTCCGAAAGGCCGGCCGGGTCGAACCCCATTTCCTTGACCCGCTCGCCTAACTCTTTCAAATTATTATACAAAGAAGCCAGATATTCCGCAACTTCTGACGTCGCGCCTGTGCCCTGGCGCATCCGCTCGACGGCGTCCGCCGCCCGTTCCAGGCGCTCCTGCGCCGCCTGCATGCCCGTCGCGACGGCCTGCGCCGCGGGCGGCGCCTCCTGAGCGCCGGCGGACCCGGGGGGAGCAACGGCACCCAACGCCGCGAGCGTAGGCCGCTTGGCCGTCAACGTCAGCGTGGACATCGTGCCGTGCGACGCCTCCGAGCAGACGACCGTGTAGTCGCCGGTCGGCCAGCCGGGATCGAGCCGCAAAGAATACCTGTAGTTCCCTTTTTCGTACTGGACCATCCGCGCCGTCGCCACGCGCACGACGCGCTCGGGATCATAAACGGTGACGACCGGCACGACGTCGGGATACGTATGAAAACGGACTGTGACGATCGATCCGAGAAGGACCGATCTTTCGTCGACCTGGACCTGCGCGGCCCCCTCGAGGGACGCCTCCTCCGACGTCTCCGGCGACAGAGCTCCTTCGCCGGGCAGGTGCGCCTCCGGCGCGACCAGGGCGCCTTCGGTCTTTCTTTGGACGACCTCGCGCGTCAGAGAGCTCTCCTCATCCACGGCGTCCTTAATGCCGGCGAGCTTTGAGCGCAAGCTCGCGGCGCTTGCGGCCACGTCATGCAGCGGAGAGGTGACCGCCATCGTAAAGGTCGCCCCGGTCTGATACGTGAAGCCCGTGCCGGAAGGGCCGCCATAACGCATGGTGCAGCGCGCGAAGTAGGTCTTGCCCTTGCCGAGCCTTATCCCCTTCGTGTTCGTCGTCGCCTTATCGAGCTTCCACGAGAAGATATGCGTCGTCAGGTCCGATGATTCGGGCGGTTCCAGCGTCTGCTCGGGCAGCCAGCCGTTCGTAACTTCGTCGTAGATCTCAAGCGTGGCGGGGCCGAACTTATCGCTCGAGGTATTGCGTATAACGACTCCTTCCCGCTCGAGCCACAGCCGCACGGTCAGGGAATCATCGGTCTCGTCGTAAAGAAAGGACGATCGGACCTGCTCGGCCCGCGCTGCCGGCACCGCCATCAACAAGAAACACACGACTGAGACGAACCTATAAATAGCCTTCATCTTTAAACGGCCCCCTGAGCGACATTCTATCACACGGGGGTCCCGGACGCTCTTCTGTTCTCCGCGCGTCTCTTCGCCCCGTGCCCTTGCGATCTTTTAACGGAACTCCATCCAGACCTGGACGATACATTGATCCTTGGCC
>JBLMXZ010000059.1:0-30946 GCA_050258015.1 Deltaproteobacteria bacterium | reverse complement strand
GGGAAATCCGAAGGCGGTAAAGAACGAACTGAAATCGAACCAGCGGATATCGATGTCTTTCAGGGTGCCGTAGTGGGCCCGCGTCAGGCTCATGCGGACATTGGGGATATAAACCTCCCCGGCGTTCGTGCGGGACGCCTGCACGGCGCCGTCGTACTGGCCGAACGGGGTCTGCTGCGATGCGGTTGCGGAATAGAGGTACGTATGGCTGTCCCTTTTCGAGGTGCCGAAGCGCCGGCCGCCGTAGGTGGAGTCCCCCTCGATCGAATACGTCAGGCGCAGGCTCTCGGGAAGTTCGGCGGACTGCCGCCTCTCCTCGATACGCCGGTCCCACGCCTCCTGCCACCTCTGGGGTCCGACCGTAAAGGCAAACGTGCAGCGCCCGCCCGTGTCCCATACCTGAAGGACCGTCGACCCCATCGCTTGAGGCACGACCCGCAGGCTCTCCGGCCCCAGACGCGTCACCTCAAGGCGCTGGGGATCTACCGCGACATACCGCACGATGCGGTCGGAGCGAAACGTGACGATGTCGTTCACGCTCACCTGCAGCTCATGCGCCGCCGCCGTGCGCTCGATCTGGCGCAGATCGACCGTCACCTCCTGAGGCGGGACTACGGGGATGCCGAGGGCGGCCGCGACGGGAGCAGGCACGGGGACCTGCGCGGCCCCAACGCCCGAAGGGATCCCTTCCCCTTCCATCCTCTTTTCCGCGACGACGGCGTCCACGACTTCCTGCATTTTTCTCTCCAGCCGCCAGATGACTTTGTTTCGCGGGCGCGAGGCGACGGGAGGCTGCGGCGGGGAAAAGGCCGCCTGCTCACGCTCAACCGCGACAGGCGCCGGCTTCTGGGCGGCGCGCTGCCTGTCCTGGATCAGGCCGATGTAACGGCGCGCTTCCCCGGAGTTCGGGTTCGCCAACAGCGCCTTCTGGAACTCGAGAAGCGCGTTATCCAGGCGGTCCTGATTGAAGAGCGTGATCCCGCGCTCGCACAGGAAATCCGCTATCTGCGGCGACGCGGCATATGCGGGGGACGGCAGCACGAACTGCAGACTTATTAAAAGGATAAAGAAAGTCGTTATAATTTTATGCGGCTTCATCGCTGCAAGGTGCCTATTCTTTCAGGGTGAGGGGCGACAGGGTGTGGTCCGCGCCGTAGGTAAAAGAAGCCTCTTTCGTCAGGACGCCGCCCTGTTCGTATTCGACGGTCACGACCAGGTCGTACGCGCCCGGCTTAAGGTTCACGGAAGAAGCGACCCCGGTCATCGTTGCCTTGTCGCCGGGAAGCGTGTAGGTGTCCTCAAATCCGCCGCGGCCGATCACATAGCCCTCGGCGTCGAAGACGTTCAATGTCGCGTGTGCGATAATGTCCGTATTGCCGACGTTCGCGAAATCCGCCGTCACGACCAGATCGTTGAGGCGCTCGGAGACCTCCATCGACGTCACCGCGCCGCGTCGATCGATCGTTCCCTGGGGCTCTATATAAAAGAGGGCCCCGAGACGGTTGAAGACCTTGACGGTCACCATATCTCCCGCCTCATTCGGCTTCTCGATCGTCCCGCCTCCCGTCTCAAAGAAGAGAACGCTGAAGTGGCCGCCTTGCACCCCTTCGGGAACGGACACGGTATAGCGGACTTTTTGGGAACCGCCGGCCGCAAGCTCGAGGTCCGCGGGGTAGAAGTTTATCCAATCGGCGCATGAGTTCTTGCGCGTCCCTTTCGGGAAAAATGTCTTGCCTCCGGTCTGGTCGCTGAAGACCCAATCCTCCATATAGATGCGAACGGAAATGGGCTCCGTCCCCGTATTTTCGACCGTGATCTCGCCGCTCTGATGTCCCCCCGCCGGGATCGACACCCTCACCTTGGGGCTGTCGATACGGATACCCGCCTGGGCCAGGCCCGTTCCCGCCAGGCCGACGGCGATAACGACCAACGCACGTGCCACCGCACTCCTGATCTTCATCATCTTCCCTTCGGCAACGCGTCAGGCGCCGGCGTTGCCCCCACACAGCGCCGGCGCCTCCCGCATTATGATCGTATCTTAGCTGATTAGTTCAGTACGAGCGTGAACGTCATAGTGCCGCTGTAGTCGCCGCCATGCTGCGCCAGCGTCACCGGTTTCCAGTTCGTAAAGAACTGTTTGGTGCCTTGTCCCGTGGTACCGTTGTACCCCTGGGTGTAGTTCGCCGGATACGTCTCGCCCGCCCCCGGCCCTGTTATGGCCACGACCGCGCGAATGATCCGACTGGAACCGGCGGTATCGCTCTGGTACACGAGCGACTCGCCGGTCGGTGTGGCCGACGCGACAGGACCCAAAAAGGCTCCTGACGGCGGCGCACCCTGTGCCGTTCCTCCGAGCTCATCAAGCCACTGGTAGTCCGGAACGAGCAGAACGGACTCCCGCGCCAACGTGCCGCCGGAACCCGTCAACTGCGTGCCGGTCTCCGTGATCTTGTAGCGCCGGCCCGACGTCGCTGCCAGCAACAGAGCATAGTAGTAGTACTGTCCCCTCATGTACTGGAACGTCCCACTCGAGTCCGTCACCTGGCGCAACGTGCCGAAGTTAAACACCGGCGGAGTCACCGTCGTCCCCTGTGACCAGGGGTCGGTCTCTCCCGCGTCCGAATTCATCCTTCTGACGAGGTTAAGCGAAAACTCCAGAAGGAACGGAACGCTCGCCGAAGCGGTGCCCGTCGGTCCCGTCGCGCTCGTCTGCGCCACGGCCAAAGGGGCCGCTCCCGTGCCCAGCATCGCGCACACAGCCACCATCACCATTATCTTCTTCATCATGTTTGTCACCCCCTTTCTGAACTGATTTTTTTTCTTTAGGTTATCTTTTAATCCGCTTGTGAGACCACGTCCGACCCTGCTTCTCTCGCCTATGGACTTTGCCCCCTGCTCTCTCGGCGCGGCTTATTTCAACACCAGCGAATATCCCAGCTGCGTGGTGTAACGGCCGCCCTTTGAGTCGGGCCCCATGGTGAGCTGGTACACCAGCGTTACCTGCGTCGAATGCCCTTGCGCATCCGATGTCGCGACGACCGTTTCGCCCGGCCGCACGGCAACCGGCTGCCTTAAGAGCGTGGCCGCCGGTGCGCTTCCCTCATCCTGCAGAGCATATACCGTGAAATCCCCGAGCGGGACCGCAACCCCCTCTTCATTCGTCATGGGGGCGCTGACCACCTGGACGATCTGGTAAGGGCGGCCCAGATTGCTCACCGCATGCAACGCGACCTCGGACGTCCGCGGCCCCGTTTTGGAGCTCACGTCGCCGAAGTCAAGATTGACGCCCTCTTTGCCGCCGGAGGTCACATAGATGTCGAAGAGACGACCGACATCCATGACCACGTCCAGATCCCGCAGATCGGTGCGCGATCCGGATTCCGTCTCCATATAGAACGTAAGGCGCCCCCGGTAGGTGCCGGCCTGCTGCATCCAAAAGTCGCGCCCCGGCACGTAGCGCACGGCCAGATCGACGGGAGCCCCTTTTGTGTCCGAAGTGTAGAGCAATTGCGCGCCGCGGGCTTCCTGCAGGCTGCCTGCCGGGGCCGCGCCCTGGGTTCCCCCCTCGGCGCGGACCAGGACGTCCTTGAGCTGCGCGCGCCGGCCCTCATTATCCGTCGGCTCCCCGCCGTCGAACGACTGGAAGATCCTGTACCGCTCGCCCAACGGGCTCAGGACCCTGACGAAGAGCGTTGCGCCGGCCTCGGCCGTATCGGGGGTAAAAGGAAAATCCCTCGGGGTCTTGAGCTCCAGGCGGTCCGGCGCGCCCTCGGGGACGACCTCCACCGCGGGCTGGGCGCCCGCCGCCAGCTCGACAAGCACGTCGAGATTGACGACGACCTGGGAGGCCGTTGACTTGACGGGAACAAGAATATACGTGATCCGTCCGCGGTAGGTGCCGGGGACCTGGCGTTCCCAGGGCGTAACGGTGTAGACGACCCGGAAAGAATCCCCCTGTCCGGCGGCGTCGGAGGCGTACAGAACGCCGTCGAAGGAACCGACAGGCGTCTCGGGGAACGTCAGCAGGGAACCGCGGGAATTCGTATTGATCAACGGATACATCTGGAACTGACCGACGGGCAACTCCACGCCCTCACCCGAGCGCAGCGGCTCCTGAAGCCGGTGGATGACCCGGTACTCCTCGCCCGTATCGCTCGAGATGCGAACGGTCACCTGCTTGGCGACCTTAAAGTCCTGCGGGGAGATCCTGCCGAAGCGCAGATCAAAACCGCCGTCTTCGGGCGTCACCGACATCCCAAAGGACGCCCAGGCGGCTAACGGAAAAAGGAGGAAAAAAAGGGAGAGAGAAAGGGAAACTACGGTTAGGGTGGTCGCGCGCGCGCTCTTCAAACCGGAACCTGCGTGGCTTTCCGTGCCCGGCCTGCGCCGGACCATGAAACTTCTGCGTTTTCGGTCTGGAACCCCTTGGTGAACTCTATAGGGTTCGTGCAAAGGAATTAAAACTTTTTAAAACTTTTGATAAAGTTTACCTCTTTTCCGCGTTTTTGTCAATTACTTTTGAAACAAATCTCTTTTCCAATGCTTAAGATACGACCGGTGACGATTTCACCCTTTAAATCCTGCAAAACAACGGGGTATAAACCTCCGGCGCTGCATCCGGAACCTTCAACGGCCGTCCTAATATAGTTCTTCGTGTAGCCCTCCCACCTTCCTCCGCGCTGCTGCTCAACGAGGACCTCCTGATGCGACCCAAGAAACCGTTCTTTGACGCCGCGGCCGAGCCGCTGCGTCAAGGCCTCCAGATCGCGGCGGCGCTCCCTTACGAGGCGTGCGTCCAGCGCGGCCTGCCCGGATATCTCGAGCGGCGTGCCCCTCCTCATGCTGAAAGTAAAGATATGTGTTTTGAGCGGGGCGACCTCTTCAAGAAAAGCGCAGGTGCGGCGGAAACCCGCCTGCGTCTCCGCAGGATAGCCGGCGATGATATCGCAGGTGATCACGGCATCCGGCACGCGCTTTCGCACCCTGTGCGCCAGGCGCAGATAGTCCGAGACCCGCACGCGTTTACCCATATGCCTCAGCACGGCGTCGTCGCCGCTCTGGAACGGGATATGCAGATGCGGACACAACTTCTCCAACGAGGCCATTCGCTCGATGAGGGCGTCTGTTACGTCCGGGGCCTCGATGGAGCTCAGGCGCAGCCGCCTGAGGCCGGACAAAGGATGCAAGGCGTCGATGACCTCGATGAGACCCCCGCGGCCGGTCCCCCGGCGGAAGGCGCCGAGGTTGGTCCCGGAGAGGACGATCTCCATGTGCCCCGCCTCGACAAGGCGGCGGGCCCGCGACAGAACAGAGCGAAAATCGACGCTGCGCGAGCGCCCGCGCACCCGAGGGACCACGCAATAGCTGCAGCGGTTATCGCACCCCTCCTGGATCTTCAGGAAAGCGCGCGTCCTGCCGGAGAACCGCGCGCGCACGTGACGGCGGCCCGTTGCGGGAAGGCCGGCATGGCGCTGCGCCCAGACGAGGAGGTCCGCCGTCGCGGCCGGAGAAAATACCGTGTCCACGCCGGGGATACGACGGAGCTCCTCGGCGTCATAGGCCGGACAACACCCCATCACGCACACCTTGGCTCCCCGCCCCTTTTCCTGGACGGCCCGACGAACGGCCTGGCGGGATTTGCGCTGGGCCTGATGGGTGACACAGCACGTGTTGAGGACGACGAGTTTGGCGTCGCGCAGGTGCGGCGCCCGCGTGAGGCCCCGACGGCACAACTCCTCCTCCAGAGCCTGGCTGTCGCACTGATTGACCTTACACCCCAGGGTCTTAACGACAAATGAGATCATGTGTCGAAGCGCAGACGCAGATAGCTGGCCACGGCGATGGCGGCCGTATCCACGCGCAGGACGGAACACCCCAGGCAGGCGCCGCGACAGCCGGCGTCGAGAGCGGCTCGGACTTCGGCGGGAGAAAAATCGCCTTCCGGCCCTATCAGGACGGCGACACGGCCGCGCGCAAACCCATCGCAGGCGTCCGCGAGGCTGCGCGTCTGGGCCGCCAGGTGAGGCAGGATCTTGAGGTCAAAAGAAGCGAGACGCGGCAGGAAGTCCGTGAACGCAACAGGGGCGGCGAGCTCGGGCAGGAACAGGACGCCGCTCTGCCGCGCCGCGGCGCGCCGGACCCTCTCCCACCGCGGCATCTTGCGCAGGCATGCCGCCTCGTCGACGAGACTCCGCTGCGTCACCAGCGGCACGAAGGCCTCCACGCCCAGCTGCGTGCCCTTGTCGATGATATCTTCGAAATGCGACGCCTTGGGCACGGCGCAGGCGAGCGTCAGACGCAGCCGCTCCTCTTCGCGCCGGCGCACGGGAAGACGTTCCTTGACGGCGAGATGCGCCTCGGCGCGGCCAGCGGACACCAGCGTCGTGACATACCCCGCCCCGGCACCGTCGCTGATAAAGACGTCTTCGCCGGGATGCACGCGCAGCACGCGCGTCAGGTGATGGACGTCCTGCGGCTCGGATATGACGACCGCATCCCCGGATATGTCCTTTTTGTCGACGGTAAACCGGTTCACGCCCAGCCTCCGGTGACGTCCGCCCCCCCCAGGAGACGGCCGCCCAACAGCATGAAGACGAGGCCGCTCGCCACGCGCACCCAGCGCAGCACGCGCGGGCGGCCCTTAAGCCATCCGGCGCATTTGCCCGCCAAGAACGTCACGACGACCAGGGGACTGACCACGGTCCCTAGGCCGAAGGCGGCCATATAGACAACCCCTTTATACCACGTGTCCGATACGAGGGCAATATAGCCCAGGACGCCCAGCAGGGGCCCGCAGGGCGCCAGGGAGACGACGAGAGCGAACAGCGCGATATTGCGCAGATCGCCCGCGCCCGCATGGCACCACCGCAGGCGGACACGCCAGCGCTCCGGAACAAAATCCTCAAGAACAAACAACAAACCCAGCAGGATGAGCGCCGCCCCGAAAACCGCGAACAGGATGCCCAGGGCCTCCTGCTCCAGCATGCGATGCACCACCCAGGCGCCGAAGAGCCCCGCCCCGAGACCGAAAGAAACATACACGGCCAGACGCACGCCGCAGAACAGAAAATACGTCCTGATCCCGGCGGGCGCGCTCTCCTTCGTGGAGGCGACATAGGACACAAGCATCGGTCCGCAGCTCAGTAAACACGGCCCCGAGCCGAGGAGGATTCCGGTAACGAACAGACTCCATACCAAGGCTGTCATAGCGATACGACGGACCTACCTCCCGACGGCAAGAGCGTCGCGCGCCCTCTGCCCTGCCGCGCCCCGCAACCGGGACAGGATGCTCATTTATACTTTTCTTCGCCGAAGACGTACGCCTGGAACGTCAACAGCTTTGTCGCCGGGTCCCTGTAGGCGTCGCGTGGAAGACCCGCCTTCTGCGCGCAAAGCTCGCTCAGGAACATAGCGAGGTCCCAGCCCGTTTCTGTCGCGACCTGAGGCAGAAAAACGCCCGAGGAAGAACCCCGCCGCACAATGACCCCGTCCGTGCCCAGCCGGATCTTTTTCCAGTCGTCGATGGGCTGCGGCTGCGTCAGAACCGAGATCTCGATACCGATATCCTTGAGCTCATCGGCCGTGACGGGCTCAAAACGATGGTCCTGCGTCGCGGCGCCGATGGCCAGCGTGGCGACGGTCAGATAGAGAGGGTCCTGAGACGTATAGAAGCCGATGCACCCGCGCAGTCGGCCGTGGTTATGGAGCGTCACGAACGCCCCGCGCCTCAGATTCAATCCCGGCTCATCCCGACGGGCGACCTCGACCCTTCCGCCCGCGAGCTGATCGCTGATAGCCCGGCGCGCAATGGACAGAAGCTTCCTTTCTTCCTCGCCGGTCAACAGCCTCCCTTTCTCTTCCTTCGGACGCTCCTCGCCGCGCGCCCCGGGGACGGGGTCGGCGCCCGGGCCGCGCGAAAAGGCGATGCTTGCATAACCGACGACGCGGCTCTTATCGCCGGCCGTATCTCCCGAATTCGCGTATTTGAGCAGAACGCCCTTGCTGTTGCCGCACGCCTGGGCATAATACATTCCGGCCAAGACCCCCGCCCAGCCGCAGGCGTTGCCGCCGCCGGCCGACTCCGCCGCCGCCAGTCCCTGGGTATCGCCGGCGACGATCATGGCGACGGTGCTCTGGTCAAGGGCCTGCGCCACTTTATAGGGATTGTAGTGGGAAAGATCCGTGCTTATCACGACAAGGGCGTGCTTGTCCTTGAGGACGGCGGCCAGGGCCTGCCCCATTGCCTTGAGATCCTGCGCGTCCGCCGCTCCCATGAGGACGGGCACGATCCTGAGGTCCCGCAGGACGGTCTGCAGGAACGGCAGCTCGACCTCGAGCGCGTGCTCGCCCTCGAAGACCTGGGGCGACTCATGCACGAACGCCGGGTCGGCGGCCATCAGCGCGTCGACCGTCGGGGAGTCCACCGGGACGTCCCCCAACGGCGTGCGAAACACCCCCTGACGATAGACGGCCGCGCCCTGAAAAGGGTAGTGATGCGACGGCGCGATGACGACGACCGTATCGTAGCTTTTGCCGCGGATGCTTTTAAAGCCGTAAGCCGCCACCGGCCCCGAATAGACATACCCCGCGTGGGGCACGACCAGGACCAAAGGATCCTGCGGCGCCTCAGGAGGGACAGACGCCTCCTCCAGATATCTGCCGATCATCGCCTGGAGCGCCCCCTTTTCGGCAGGATAAAAGCTTCCGGCCACGTTCGGTTCCTTCACGCCCCCCTCAGCGCCGGGTGAAAAAGAAAAAATCGCCATGATCACCACCCCCGTCACACTCCGTAGGTATGACTTTAACATATCGACCTCTCCATGACCATAAAGGCGTAACGTCCGACTATTGAAGGTCGAGAATGGTCCCGGCAGACACAATCTGACCGGACTATTCTCTATCTTCTATCATCCATCTTCGGCCTTCCGCCTTCGGTCTGTCTTGCCTTCCGTTCACCAGCGCCCTTCTATCTTTTCCCCGCAGAAAGCGCACTTACCCTTCTCGATATGAAGCTCCTTAACGATATATCCCGCGCGGTCCACGACGACCTTGCCGCACTTGGGGCACACCGTGTCTTCGGCCGGATGGCCGCCGATGTTGCCGATGTAAACGTATTTGAGCCCCTCTTCCATCGCGATGCGCCGCGCCTCCTCCAGCGTCTTGACGGGCGTCGGCGACAGATGGCTCAGTTTATAGTACGGCCAAAAACGCGAGAAGTGCAGAGGCGTCCCGGGGCCCAGGTTGTCCCGGATCCAGGCGCACATCCGGCGGATCTGCGCCGGGTCATCATTCAGGCCGGGGATGATCAGGTTCGTGACCTCCACCCACACCCCCTGCTCCTTCAGGATCGTCAGCGTCCGCAGGACATCCGCGAGCCCGCCGAAGCTGAATTCGTTGTAGAAACGCTCGTTGAAGCCCTTGAGGTCGATGTTCGCCGCGTCGAGGTAAGGACACAGCTGACGCAGGGGCTCCTCGTTGATATAGCCGGCGGAATGCATCACGTTCAACAGGCCCGCCTGCCGGGCGCGCACGGCGATATCGAACATATATTCGTAATAAATGGCGGGCTCGGTGTACGTGTAGGCGATGGCGGAGGCCCCGCTCTTTTTCGCCGCGGCGACGACCTCCTCGGGCGTCATGTCGTACGTGCGACCCGCAACGTCCTCGGGCGCGGCCTGGGAGATCTGCCAATTCTGGCAGAAGAGACAGCGCAGGTTGCAGCCCACGGTGGCGATGGAAAAGGCCGTGGTCCCCGGCCGTACGTGAAAAAGAGGCTTTTTCTCGATGGGATCGACGTGGACGGAGCAGGGCTTGCCGTAAACGAGCGTCACGAGCGTGCCGTCCCGGTTCTCGCGCACGCCGCAAAATCCTCTCTGGCCCGGATTGATGACGCAGCGGCGCGGGCACAGCGCGCAGCGCACGCGCTTGCCCTGCAGGTGCTCGTAAAACAAAGCCTCATGCGCCGTCTCATCGGCGCGGGCGAAGGAAAAAAAGAGGCCGGCAAAAAGGGCGGCGGCAAAGAGAAAGGCGGGGATCGTGCGGGTCATGACTGGAGACAAACGACGACTCTACCGGATCGTGACGGCTATGCCTGACCCCGCCGTAACCGCCGAGGAGCGAGGAGTCGCAGCCCTAAAACAGATTGAGTACGACATTTGTGGAGCAGATGGGATTCGAACCCACGACCCCCACGTTGCGAACGTGATGCTCTCCCAGCTGAGCTACTGCCCCAAATCTTTTCGAATAAAAATTTTGTCCTCGCGCTGCCTTATTATTTCTTTTCAGGCCACAGCGATGGAACCTTTTAACGCGTTCCGGTCGCAACGGTGAACCCGTGACCGCGCGTCCGGCCGCGGCCACATCAGGTTGCCGCGCAAGAGGCCGCCCCTTTTGGCCGGCACACTATTGTACACCAATCAGCCCGCTGCGCAACGGTAAAACTTCAAAAGCGGCCGTTACGCGCACGGTCAGCCCAGAGACATGCTCCGGCAATGCACGCTTGAATTGAGGAGAACCTCGGGATTGTTCGGACCGACGGCGGTGAGGGGGTCGGCGCGCACCGTGATGTTGATAATGGAATCCCCGTTCGTCCCCGCAAAAGCCATATTGCCGATGGCGAAATTAACGACGCGGGTCGAAAGGATGACGAGGCGGATGCCGTTGCGGCCGTACCACAGCGTGTTGCGCACGCCGTTCTGATTGATGACGAAATCGAAATCCTCCGTGCCGTCGGTGGCATCCCATTGGCCGTTGGCGTTCGTATCCTGCCTCACCCGATACAGACGCCTTTGGCTGCCCGTCACCGTTATGTTCAAAGGATTATTCCAGGCGTCCCCGACGGCGGACTCCATCTTTTTGGTGACCAGGGCCAGGATAGAACCCGCCTCCGCCTCCAGCTGGGCCTCGGTGTCCATATGCGTGGACATATGGCGCAGCGTCATCTCCATGGCGGTGCCGCACAGGACGACGACGCTCAACAGCAGCATCGCCATGATGAGCTCGACCAATGTGACGCCCCGGCCTCTCTTAGATACGTGTCTCATTCCAGCGCACCTGTACCGTGACCCGTCTGGGACAATCGTTGCACGTCGAAACGACGAAAAGGCGGGATTCATATCTCACGCCGTTGACAACGGTCGCGTTCGCCCACGGGGTCCAGGCGGCCTGCGCGTCCAGCGCGTACCCTGGAAAAGGCGCATCCCAAAAGTCCCCCCGGATGTAGCCCCGGTTGAACTCCAGGATGCGCTGGCCCTGCTCATAGGCGGTCAAGCGGCGCTTTTGGCGCGACACGAGATAACGGCTGGAGGTCAGAACCGCAAAAAAACCGGCGGCCAGGACGGCCAGGATGACCGCGGCGACGATGATCTCCGTCAGGGTAAAACCGGAACGCCCCGGCCTGAAAAGAACAACGGGCCTCATAGACACAACCCCGTGCACGTCGGCGTGTTGTTGAGATTGTCGAGGGTCCACGTGCGTCCGGCGCGCGTGGCCGCGGCCACGAAGGCGGCGCCGGTGCTCGTCACGCTATAGTCCCATTGCCGCTCGTTCAAGTCAAGCGTCAGGTTCCCGTTGAGATCGTCTATGTTCGTGACAAAGCCGGCGGCCGGGTAGAACCTCTCCAGGCGGGAGAAGAATATCCTTTCTGAGTTACGCATCAGCATCAAAGCGGCCCGGGCCTCGCGGTCCAGGGCCATTTCGCGCGTCCCCAGATAGTTGGGATACGCGATGGTCGCCAGCAACCCCACGATGATCACGACGATCATGAGCTCGATGAGCGTAAACCCGGAAAACCAGGAGTCTTTCTTGCATGGGAACGCGGCCATTCGACCCCCATCTTTTTAAAGCATGTCCGCCACACTGCTCGCCATCGTGCCCGCGCGGTTAAGCGTCAGGGTGTACGTAAAGGCCCCGGCCGGTTCGCGTCCGCCCTGCCCCGCCGTGCAGCGCGCGGCCGAGGCCGTAAAATCGGTGGCGGCGGTGACGATCGAATACGCGAAATAATAGGTGGCGTTGCAGGCCGTCGGCAGCGGAACGTTCAGATCGGCCACGCTGGCCGTAAAAACGTTATTTTCCATGAAATACGCCAGCTCCGCATCGCGGATGACACCCAGGGCATTGCGCGCCTCCGCGGAACGGCTCCTCTCAACGATACGGACATAGCGCGGCAGGGCGATCGTCGCCAGGATACCCAGGACAACGACCGTAATAAGCATCTCTATCAGGGTAAAGCCGCAACGCTTCATATCGCCCCTCCCGGGATCCAGCCGCTTGCCTGCGACCCGTCTCTTCGGTCCCTCCCCGGCCTTTTCACTAAAAAACGCTCCGGTTTCCCATGCATACCGCCTGCCGGAAAACCGGAGCGTTTTACCTTAACCTTTGCTCCTGCGCGGCACGTCTCCGACCGCGCGAGGGTGCGTATCAATTACAGCAAGGGTCCGACGTTCGTCACATCCGAGGTAGCCAGATTTCCGTCAGGCGATACGGTGATCGTATAACCGGCGGTAAAAGGCGCGCCGGGGAACTCGACCGCGTTCCTGCTGACCTGCACGATAGGCTGCGTCGTAGCCGCTGCGCCCGGATTGGAGACGACGTACGTGAAGTACTTCGACCCCGGCATAGCCGGAATATCGAGAACGGTCGGATTTGTCGCATACGCATTCCACTGGGCCAGATAACGCATCTGTGCCGAGCGGATCGTTCCCAGGATGCTCTTTGCTTCGGCGATCCTGGCCCTCTCCGTCACGCGGATGAAGCGCGGCAGCGCGATGGAAGCCAAGATACCGATGACGATAACTACGATGATGAGTTCGAGCAACGTAAAGCCCTTCCTGTTCCTTTTAAAACGTAACATGGACTTCCCCCTTCCTTGGGCCCGTGGGCCCAGGGCCTTAGGCCCTTTGTATGAGGTATGATGATTTCGTGCCAACTCCTGCTTTTATTCCACCTCCTTTCCTATGTTAAGTATAACATCTCGGCCCCGTTGCGTCAACTAGAAAGTCCGCTAACCCTTTGACTTAAGTGGGCTTAGATGTCGCCAGGCTGAAGATGGGCAGGAAGATGGCGATGACCATGGAGCCGATGATGATGCCGACGAAAACGATCATCAGCGGTTCAAAGATCGTCGCAAGCCTCGCGACGAACGTCTCGAGATAATCCTGGTAGTACTTGGAGACCCTTTTGAGCATGTTCGTCAGCTCGCCGATCTCCTCGCCGATGGCGACCATCTGAATGATCATAGGGGTGAAAAGCTCTATCTTCTCCATGGGCTCGGCCATGGTCCGGCCTTCCTTCACGTTCTTCTTTATAAAAGCGATGGACTCCGACATCCTCAGGCAGCCCGCGCTGCGCTCGGATATCTCCAGGGCGTACAGGATAGGTACGCCGCTCTCGACAAGGATGGACATGGTCGTCGTAAACCGCTCCAGCAGCAAAAACCGGAAAAATTCCCCCATGACGGGCAGCTTAAGCCGCGTGTCCTCGAAAATGCGGCGGAAATGGGGCTGGTTGTTGAGATGCTTGAACAGGAAGAAAAGGCCCGCGATCGCGCCGGCGAGGATAAAGAACTTGTGCAGGAGAAAATTGCTGACCCCGATAACGACCTTGGTGGCCATCGGCAACGGCACGCCGAAACCGTCCAGGATCGTGGCGAAGGTCGGAACGATCTTCAGAACGAAGAACAGGACGGCGGACACCGATATAAAAAGCAGGATCCCGGGATACAGGAGCGCCGAGATGATCTTGCGCCGGAAGCTCATCTCTTCTTCCAGGTAATAGGCGAGCTTCTCAAGGACCATCGGCAGGTTACCGCTCGCCTCGCCGGTCTCCACAAGATTGAGCCATAGGGCGTTGAAGTGAACGGGGAACTTCGCCAGGGCGTCGCGCAGGGTGCGCCCTCCCTCCATATCCTGACGCACCTGTCCGATAACGGCAAAGAGCTTTTTGCTGTCGACCTGTTTCGAAATGATGTCGAGGCTGCGCAGGAGGCTCACGCCCGACCCCAAAAGAAGGGCGAGCTGGCGGGCGAAGACGACCATATCGGTGGGCCGCACGCCGGAATGGGTGAACTGCCCCTTCTTCTTGCCCAGAGACATCTTGGGGGCGCCGCTTGCCTCCTGATGGCTGAGCTCGAGCGGAATGATGGATGTTACGATCAAGTCCTTCTGCTGCAGCTGGATGACCGCTTCATCCTGGGAGAGAGCGTCAATAATCCCGGAATCCCTTTCTCCGCTGCCTTTGCGCGCGATATAGGAAAACTTAGGCACCCTCCACCCCCAAGGTTGCGCTCAAAGCCTCTTCGAGGGACGTGACCCCCTCCCGCACCTTCTTCAGGCCGCTGTCATAAAGGGTCAGCATGCCCTTCTGCCGACCCAGTTCCTTAAGTTTTTGCGAATCGACCCCTTCCACGATCTGACCGCGGATCTGATCGTCGATATAGAAGA
This sequence comes from Deltaproteobacteria bacterium, assembly GCA_050258015.1. Lineage (GTDB taxonomy): Bacteria > Omnitrophota > Gorgyraeia > Velamenicoccales > Velamenicoccaceae > JBLMXZ01. The sequence continues at coordinate 16,508 of JBLMXZ010000059.1, read as the reverse complement.
CCTCGCTGATACAGGTTCGGCCGCGGTAGCCGAAATGGTTGCACTTATCGCACCCCTTGGGCTTGTAGATGAGCTCCGTGAAGCCGAAGCGCTCGCGCTCCTCGGGAGACGGCTCATAGGCTTCGCGGCAATGCAGGCACAGCTTGCGCACCAGCCGCTGCGCCACGATGACAAGCAGGGAAGGCATCAAAAGGTACGGCTCCACCCCGATATCGATCAGGCGCGTGACGGCGGACGGCGCGTCGTTCGTGTGAAGCGTGCTTAAGACCAGGTGGCCCGTGAGGGCGGAGCGCACGCAGATCTGGGCGGTCTCAAGATCCCGGACCTCGCCGACCATCATGATGTCGGGGTCCTGGCGCAAAAAAGAGCGCAGGGCCGACGCGAAGGTCAGGCCGATCTCCGGTTTGATCTGGACCTGGTTGATCCCCTCCAGATGATATTCGCACGGATCCTCGACGGTGACGATGTTCTTCTTGGGCGACTTGATCTCGGAGAGGACCGCGTAGAGGGTCGTGGATTTTCCGCTCCCCGTGGGGCCCGTGATAAAGATCAGGCCGTACGGAGCATATATGGCCCTGCGCAGCTGCTCGATCTGAATGGGAAAAAAGCCCATCTGGTCAAGGTCCAGGGTGACCCCTTCCTTGTCCAGGATACGCATGACGACCTTCTCGCCATAGATGGTCGGCATGATGGAGATGCGCAGGTCGATGCTGCGGCCCTCGATGCGCACGCGGAAACCGCCGTCCTGCGGCAGGCGTTTCTCGGCGATGTCGAGTTTGGAAAGGATCTTGACGCGCGAGACGATGGGCAGGTGCAGGTGCCGCGCGGGCGGAGGGATCTCGTGCAGGACGCCGTCGATGCGGTAACGCAGGCTGATCTTGTCCTGGAACGGCTCGACGTGGATGTCGGAGGCGCGCTCATCGATGGCCTGCTTGATGATCAGGTCCACGAGCTTGACGACCGGCGCCTCCTCGGCCCGGGCGACGAGGCGATCGATGCTCAATTCCTCGGGTTCAAAATCCTCCACGGACTTGAACTCCTCCGTGGTGCGGTAGGAGTCCTTTACGGCGGCCTTCAGGATGTCGCGCTTTCCGTAGAACTGCTCGACGGCCTTGAGGATCTCCGATTTCGTGGCGATGACGGGATTGATCTCGCAGCCGACGAGCTTGCGCAGATTGTCGATCAGGATGACGTCCAGGGGATCGGTGATGGCGACGGTGATCGACTCCATCGTCTTCGATAAAGGCAGGACGGCGTTTTTGACCGCGAACTCCTTGGGAATGAGGACGTCGAGGTTCTGGTCCAGGGCGGGCTTCAGGAGACCCGCCCCCATGGAGACGTACGGCAGGTTGAGCTGCTTGCCCAACGCCACCACCACGTCTTCCTCCGTGGCAAAGCCGAGCTTAAGAAGGATCTCGCCGAAGCGCCCGCCCTCCTGGGCCTGGGCCTTGATGACCTCCTCGAGCTGTTTCTGCGTGATGGTGCCTTCTTTAAGAAGGATCTCGCCGAGTTTCAGGTAGGGTCGGGCCGTCATAAGCAGGAAGGGTTGGGATGATGGAAATAGGACGCCGGGAAACGTAAAAAAGGAACGGGCGCCTCAGCCTTCCGGCGCTCCCTATCCCAAGAAGAGACAAAGCGCGCGCGCGGCCTTGGGGCCTTGAGACCTTGGGACGCGGACATGGGGACGTTCTTCATCATGGACGCCGTTAATTCTCCCACCGCTCGAGATAACTGTCAACCTCCTCTTTACGCCCCAGAGACGTCGGCTGCTCGCGGAAAGGCTGAAAGAGGCGGGGCGCGACCGGGATCGCGCCGCGGGCGAGGGCGGTGACATTGTCAAAACCCACGATACGGGGCGTGAGAAAGACAAGAAGTTCGCGCTCTTCGTCCGAGCTGTCCTTGTGCCGGAAAAGCATGCCGACGAGAGGCAGATCCCCGACGATGGGCATCTTCTTGACCGTCTCCTCCTTCCTGTTGCGGATGAGGCCGCCGACCACGATCGTCTCGCGTTCCTTGACCATCAGGGTCGTGATGGAACTGCGGACCTCGGGATCCTTGAAAGTGCCCCCTTCGAAATTAGAGGCCTTGGCCTCGACGACCCGCGGCTCGACGAACATGGTCACCTCGCCGGTCTCCGTATCCGCCTGGGGCGTGACCTTAAGGGACACGCCGGTGACGTAACGCTCCGGAGAGACCGTGATGTTGCCGTGGTCGTCCGTGGTCGTGATGACGCCGATGACCTCGTTGGTCGCTATCTTGATCTCCGCCGTCTCCCCGGAGAGGGTCATGATCTTCGGCCGGGCGAGGAACTTCGTCGTGGTTTCGGAACGCAGATAATCGAGGACCGCCTGAAAGACCGACGCGCTGAGCGTCCCGTAGGAAAAAGTCTCCCCGTCCTGCGGCAGGCCGTCCGCCATGAAATTGGGGAAACGCGTCGTCTTGGAGCTGCCGGTCAGCTTGAGGAGATTGGCCGTCGTATCGACACCCAACTGATCAACGGTGCGTTTCGAGACGTCCAGCATCTCCACCTCGATGACGACCTGCGGGATAGCGGTGTCCAGCAGACGGATGACCCGCTCGATGTAGGGGAACTGGGCCGGCACATCCGTCACGATCAGCGTGTTGGTCCGCACGTCGGCCACAAGCTTGCCTTTGTCCGTCATGACGGATTTGATGGAATCCTCGATATTCGTCTTCTCTCCTCCCGCCTCGCCGCCTCCTCCTTCCGAGGCGCCGCCGCTGCTGCCACCGCCGCCAGCGCCCGTGAGCGAAAGAACGTCCGAGGCGCCGCCTTCGGCGATCCTCGTTTCGAGGTTCGACGCTTTTAGCCGGGCGTACCGCAGCGGATAAACCCGCGTCTCGAGGTCCAGAGAGGACCGCCCCGTTTCCTTGACGATGAAGACGTTGCTTCCCGGCTCCATCTCGTACGTCAGGTTGTTGGCCTGCATGATCTTCTTGAGCGCATCGTTCAAGGGGACGCTATCGAGAAAGAGCGTCATCGTCCGGTCCTCGATCGACTCGGCCGCTATGAAGTTCAGTCCCGACTGCTCGGAGAAGATCTTAAGGACGTCTTTGAGGCTGGCGTCGCGCAGGTCCATCGAGATCTTCCGGTACGATTCCTGGCCGATCAAGTCCATCGCGTAGAAGTCAAAATCCTGGGCGACCGATGCCGCGGACAACAGGCACCACGCGCCCGCCAGGATCAACCATCCCAGCCGTGGCCGCCTTGCGCGTCCCCCTCTGTCGGTATGTTCCATATTCCGGCCCTCCGCATTCATTAACCGTAAGAATAAACGATGTTATGCCCGCGGCAACTGGTACTCGCGGCCCTTGTATTCGAAAAGGATCCCCTTGCGATCGATGCGTACGATGGTCGCATCCGAGATGACATCGCCGACACCATAGATCTTACCGTTGATAATGGCCCTGGCCTGTTCGACGCCCCACACGAGGCCCGCGACATCGAACTGACCCAGGTTCAGGACCTCTTCCTCCGGTATCTCTTCTTCGCCCATCCCCTTTTCCCTTACCTCCCTCTCGGCCTGCCTGAAGAGATCCTGGTCGAAAGGAAGAAAAGAGCGGAACGGGTCGCGGAACGAGAGGTCCACGTTCGGTACCTGGACGGCCTGCGGCGCTTCTTCTTCGGCCGCGGGGGCCGGCGCGGCCGCCGGCTGCGGCTCCCCTTCGGCGCGTGCCGCCGGGGACACCGCTGCCGTCACTACGACGGCCAGTCCGGCCACCCAGCCGCAGAAAATAGCGGAACGTCTCTTCGTCGCGTTCATCATTTTTTGAAAAAGACGGCTTCGCCCCTTAAGTTCACTTTTAAGAGCATCCCCAGCGCCGGCGACGCCTGCATGTCGCCGGGGGTCAACGTCACTTCGCGGACCAGCAAAAGGTGCGGCGAGGCAACGAGCGTCGCCAGGAACCGGATGATGTTCCGATAGGTCGCTTCGCCGCTCAAAAGGAAAGGGATGGAAACAAAGGTGCTCTCGTCTTTTTTGTCCAGGGGCGTGATGCCCTCGATGCGCAGGTCCGTCGCCTCCGCTATCGCGGAAAGCGTGTCCACGGCGGACGCGAAGTCGGTGGACGGCCATCCCTCCTGCCCCAGCTTCTGGAGCGTATTATTCAGGACAAGGATGCGGTCCATCGCTGCGCTCTTTTTCTCCTCGACCGCGATCTCTCCCTTGAGGGCCGTGACCTTGCCCATCTGGACGTCGTAGGCGGCGCGGGCCAGCAGCAGGCCCAACACCGCGATCCCGGCGGTCACGAGCGTCTCCCTGTGTTTTTTAAAAAGCGGTTCCGCCGCCATAGGTCATCCTTGTCTTGGAAGAGCTGCAGACTATCTTGAAGCTGAGATAGGTCGCGTCCCGCTCCATCTTTTCCCTGTAGGACACCAGCTCGATGTTGGCGAATTCCTTCTTAAAAACGTCGTCTTCCTTGAGGCGGGCCAAAAACGCGTTCATCAGCTCCTGGCGCTGGCGGGGCTCCGCGTCATAGGCGGCGCACTCCAGCTCCAGATATTTGTTCTCCACGGAATAAAAGATGCGCATCACCCACACGCCGTCGGGCACGAGATGCGGCAGGTGGCCGAGGAGATCCGTTTCCTTCGCCATCGCGATGGCGTCATTCCATGACCGCTGCTTCGCGAGGAGATCGATCTCGCCCTGTTCGATGGACTCGAGCGTCGAAAAATCGAGGCCGGGCAGCAGAGGCGGCTGTTGAATGGTCTTCGCCTCCAGCTCCTTTTTCAAAGGATAGAGCTTCGAAAATCCAACGCCGTAGCCCATCGCCACGACCACCGCCCCGATCATGGCCCCCCGGATGAGGGAATCCCGGGAATCCGTCAAAAAATCAAGAAGCAGCTTTTCGGCGTTCTTTTCCGACAGGCCCGCCAGCATGTTGGCCATGGCATCGGACTTTTCGGCCTTGGCGAGGTTGAGCGTGATCAGAGAAGGACGCAGGCGCCGGGATGCCGCTCCGCACGCCTTGAAGACGTCGAAAAGCATGTCGTCCGGAATATCTTTTCCCTTAAAAAAGTCCTCGCTGGAATAAAAGATCGTCTTAAGCCCCAGCTCCCGGTGAAAACTGTCCCCCCAGCCGGCCGCCTCCGGACGCCCCACGAGAAGCATCTCATCCACGTCCTTTTTCATGAACTGCCGGCGGAAATAATCCAGGGAGACGCGCACCTCGTTCACCAGGCGCCCGAGCATCCCTTCGGTATCGCGCCCTTCCTCCTTATCGAAGCCGAGGAGACGGATATCCCGCGTGAAGTAAGGAAATCCTTTATCCACGATCAAAATATCCGCTTCGTCCTTGTCGACCTCCAGGATGACATAAGACTTGCTGCTCGCCAGCTTGCCGCGGACGGCCAGCAGGCGATAGAGGCTGAAGAGACTGGGCTCGAAGGCGGTGACATCAAGGTTGAGCTGCTTGAACAGGTTCGCATAGCGATTGAGCCCCTCGCGCCGCATGCCGCAGAGGATGACCTCGAGGATGTTCGCCCGGGGACGGACACGATACTGGAAATCGTACGAGAGATCTTCGGCCTTGAAGGGGACATACTTCTTCATTTCAAAGTTGATCCCGGCGACGACCTCGGACTTCGGGATCTGGGGCATCTCGAAAAAGCGGATTATAAGATCTTTGGAAGGCAGGGCGCCGACGACATTGGACGCGTCGACCCGGCTCTCGCGCAGGGACTTTTGCATGAAAGCGATGAGCTCGACCATGTTGTTCTGGAATACCTGAAAAACATCCTCCGTTCCCGCGGTCTTGGAAAGACAGGACTCCGGGTAGGGAAAGCAGGAATAATCCTTGAGACGGCCGCCCTTCTGCGTCACGACGACAAAGCCACGCGGGCTGAAGTAGATGCCGGCGCACTCTTTGGTCAACAAATCAAACATGGTCCCCGCTCCCTATCGCTTCACCTTGGCCGAACGGTAATGGGCCTTGAGCCATTTATCGATCTCCTTCTTGTCAAAACGCCATACCCCGCCCACCTTAATGCCGGAGATCTTGCTCTCGTGCAGCCAATTATATATCGTCTGCCGCTTCAGGCGAAGGTAATTCGCCAGCTCATCGACATCCATCAGTGAATACATACGCGTCCCCGTGTCCCCGAAGAGGTAATGACTATAGCTTTCCTTAGACTTAATTAAAACATAACGAATTTACTTTGTCAAATGAAAATTTACCTGAGTTTACTTTGATTTACTTTTGGCCGGGGGCTTTCGGCGGGATTCTGACTTACCAAACGGAGGTGTAATCCACCGTCATGTTGAGACAATTGGCGGGCGCGATCCAGGGAAGCATGGGGGCCGAACAGGGAGGGCTCGCGGTATTCGTGACCGTTATCGGAATCGTCGCAACGACGGCACCCGTGGCATCATCGATGCCCCAGGGAATATTATAGACCCCCGTCTCGGGGACGCCGTTACGCAGCCTGTTCTGCGCCTCGGAGAAAGCCGCGTCAAGCGCGTAAAACGCGCGGATCCGCCGTATATCCGACTCGATCTGGCGCGTGCTCGAGGAAGCCAGCGCCAGCATGGACGCGGCCAAAATGGAAAAAACGACGACAAAAACAAGCATGGTGACGATAGCGAGTCCACGCTTCATGATCCCTTCCTTAGGGCGACGCGGTAGTCCTTACCCTCGGCCGTCAGAATGACGTGCCCTTCGCGCGCGAGCCAACCGACGCTCATAAAGACGAGTTCCCGGGACCTGTCCAACTCGCGGACGAGGCGAGAGAGCGTCACCGGACCATGCGCATCCAGGTAATGCCAGATATCGCCGGCGATAATGCCGATCTCCGTGATCACGGCTTCCCCTCCTCTTCTTTGGGCTCCCGCTTGTTCAGGGTGCCGCACACCGGACATGCGCTGATGCGCGACGTTTTAGGATCGAAATAGGTATGCAGGCACACCGCGCACTGCCATACCTGCCGGGCGCGGTATCTCGCCCGCTCCCGCGGCCCGCCCATGAAAAGGCCGCCGGCAAGAAAATAAAGACACAACGCCCCAAGAAAAGAATAACAGAACCAGACGGGAAAATCAATTTCAAACACGGCGTCCTTAATTTTGCCTATAACGGGTTTTTATTCTTTGCAAAATTAACCCCGAAGCCTGCGAAGAAAATATCTGAGGCCAGATATTTTCGAGCGCTCAGGCAAGGGGCCCTTTTTGCCCGGAAAGGGTTTTTACCTTATTTAAGGCGCAAGGAGAGCCTGAGAACGGCGCCCTCATCGGCGCCTGCGATCAAAAAGACCGCTCGCTGAATCTTAAATATGACGAAGCTGTCCAGGATCGGATTGCCGCTGCCGACGATGCGCTGGACGCGGCGGACGCTGCCGCCGGGACCCAGGGTCACGGCGAGCTCCATCTCGGCGGCGACATCCTCGCGCTCCGCCATCTTGCGCAGATCGGAAAAATCGACGTTGCTCACGACCGCCGGCGGTTCGAACAGATAAAAACGCAGGCGTTCTCCCGTCAGCGCGCCGCCGGAGCGGGACGCCGCCCGAGAAGGCTCCTGCGGCCTAGCGACCGTGACCGGGTGATCGGTCAGGTCCGGCAACGGCTTGATCGGCGCCGGCGCCTGTTTCGCGTGATAATCCGGCCGGTTGCCGGCGGGCGGCAACGGGATCTGCGCCTGCCGCCGTGCGTCGGACAGGGGCATCCTTAACGCGGCGATGTCGCTCGGGGAAAGGGCCGCCCCCAGAAAAACCGCCGACGGCTGGCACAACGAGAAACGCTCGGGCGCCATCCGCGGCGTCAGGCCGCCGAAAAAAAAGAGATGCATCCCCAGGGAAGCCGCCGCCCCAACGGCAAAAAAGGAAAAGAAGGACCTCATGGCGTCTCCCGGAGCGAAACGATCTCGATATCGGTCGCGCCGGCCTCGCGACACGATCGCCATATCCGCGCCACGTCGCGAAAGGACAGGCCGGGATCGACGGCGAAAAGGATGTGGCGCTCCCCGGCAGGAATCCGGCGCAGCCGCGCCGCCAGGCCGGAAGAAAGGACGCGTTCGCCGTCCAGGGAGATCCCGGCCTCCTGCGCGCAGAGAACATGCCACTCCCCCGTTCCGGGCGGGCGGCTAAAGACCTCCGGCAGCTCGACGGACAAGGCCGGCCGGGATGCGAGCGCGGCGGCAAAGAAAGCCCCGCCCAACACGAGCGCCGGCAGATAGACGGCGATCCATACGAAAGAATACGACCGCAGGCCGCGGGGACTCTCCGGACGCGGGAACCTCATGCGACGACCCTCCGCTCGATGAGATCCTCCAGGAAGACCGTCGCCGTCTGTTCCAGTATCCTGCGCTCCCGCTCGATGCGCGCCGACAGAAAACGATAAGCCAGATATAAGGGCACGGCAACGAAAAGGGCCGTGAAGCCGCACAGGGCCAGCTCCCATCCCCCCGGCAGGAGGTCCGCGAACCCGACGGCGACCTGGTGCGTCACCTTTGACTCGACGGTCCCCAGGACGTTCACCATACCGGCCAATCCGCCCAGGAACCCGAGAAGGGGCAACAGCTCAAGGAGCGTCTTGATCAAGGGCATCCCGTCGTCGAGGACCGGCGCCTGACGCATAAACTCGTCCTCCAGCGCTTCGCGGACCTCCTCCCGGCGACGCTCGTATTTCAATATCCCCGCCCGCAGGACCCGGGCCACCGGCGTCGGCCTCTTCTCCGTGGCCTCCAGCGCCTCCTTGATGCGTTGACGCTCGATGAACTCAAAAACGCTCCTCAGCAGCTCTTCGGCGTCCTGCCGCCACGACGCCATCTGGAACAGCTTCGCGAAGACCGAGGCCCACGCCAGGAAAGAACAGGCGAAGACGGGCACGAGCAACGGCCCGCCCCGGGCAAAAAAAGCCGACCGCGTCACCAGCATGTACGATGCCAGGAGGGCCGCCACGCAGACCGCTCCCGTTCCCAGAACCTTTTTTATCATGGCTTGCTCGCTCCTTGGCTGCTCTCCAGCTTCTTCAATCTTTCCCGGGCATACGCCGCCTCGGGCACGTCCAGGGAGGCGATCACCTCCAGAATTTTCCTGAGTTCCGGCCGCGAGGAACGGTCCTCGTAGATCTGCGCGACGCGCAGAAGAGCCTTTACGGCAAGAGGATCATGGGGAAGAAGATAATATATCTGCATATACGCCCCGACGGCGTCCTTGGGGCGGCCGATGGCTTCATAGATCTCCCCGATCTCCCAAAGGACGGCCCCGTCCTGGATGGCATCCATCGCCGCGCGGGCCTGGGACAGGGCTTGGGCCGCCGCGTCCGCGTCCCGCTCGCCGGCATACAGGCGCGCGAGCTTCACGTAAGAGGTCTTGACCCAGGGGCCCGGGATCGCCGCCGCCTGCCGGAAAAGCTCCTTGGCGCGGTCTCCGTTGCCCTGCGCCATGAAAATATCCCCCATGGCCGCCAGCGCCATGGCCCGCGCCGCCGGCGCGCTGCCCGCATCCCCCAGGACCTGCTCAAAACTGCGCAGCGCCGCCTCCGAGGCGCCTTCCGCTGCGTAGGCGCGACCGATGCCCAGGTACGCATCCGCGACCCCTTCGTGATGCGGGTAATTACGAATGAGGCGCTCGAACGCGCGCCGCGCTCCCGCGTAATCCTCCTGGGCCGCCAGGGACTGACCGAGCCAGAACAGAACGTTCGGCGAAAAAGGAGAATCCGGATACCGCGTGACAAAGTCAAGGAACAACCTCTGCGCCTGCGCCATCTGCCCCATCTCGAAAACGGCGTGCGCGGTCTCATACTCCGCCTTCTGCCGCAGCGCCGCCTCCTGAGGGTATTGCTGACGCACCGCCTGATAAAACTCCAGGGCCTGCCTGTATTTTCCTTCGTTCATCCAGCATTCGGCGATAAGAAAAAGCGCCTGCGGCCGGAAAGGCGAATCCTTGTAGCCGTTCGCGAACGCCTCCAGCTCGCGGCGCGCGGCCTCGAAAAGCCCTTTCTGAAAATACGTCACCGAAAGATAATAGCGGGCGTCATCCACGAGTTTGGAGGAAGGAAAATCCGACAACAGCTTGCGGAAGGCGAGGATGGCCGCATCCGCGTTCTCCGAACGCAGCCACGCGACGCCCAACTGGAACTGAATATAATCGTTATAGACGCTGTCGGGATAGAGTTCGAGAAAGTTCTTGTATCCCGCGATGGCCTTGTCGTATTCGCCGGTATCGAGATAGGTGTCGGCCAGCTGGCACAGGGCGCTCAGCTTAAAGATCTTGTCGGTCGTCAGCGTGACTACTTTCTGAAAGGCCTCCTGGGCGGAGGGAAAATCCCCTATCTTGAGATAAGACCAGGCGAGACCGTAATAGATCTTATCGCGCAGCTCCCGGTTGTCCGCCAGCCCCCGGAAGACGCTCTTGAGCTTATCGAGCGAGACCCGATAGGAGACGATGGCCTCCTGGAAACGGGAAAGATGATACAACGATTCGGCGCGGCCGAAATAGGCGAGCGGCAGGAATTCTCCCTGCTTGTCGGCGGCGATGACCTTGTCGTAGAGCGCAAGCGCATCCTCGGACGAACCGTCCTCAAGGGCGACCACGGCGCGGCCCAGCACGACGGAAAGCGGTGCATCCTCGCCGTAGGCCGCAAAGACCTCGCGGGCTTTCTCGTAGTCCTTGTCTTTCAGGTGCGACCAGCCCAGGCCGATGCGCGCCAGTTCCCGCAGCTCATCGCTGCCCGCCTGGTCCAGGCACGCCTTATAGGCCTTTTCCGCGCCGGTGAAATCCCCCAGATAGAAATCGGCTTCGGCGAGATAGAAGAGCGCGCGGTCGATATCTTCGGCCTGGTCCGCCCCCGGGCGGGCCGAGGAATAACGCTCGAGGAAGGCGGCCAGCTCCTTTTTGAGCGTCTCGTAATCCCCTTTACGGTAGAGCACCTCACAAATGCCGAAGGCGGCCCGCGCCCCCGCCGAGGTATCGGGATAGCGCGCCAGCACATCGCGATAGACGGACACCGCATCCTCATACCGGCGCTCGGCCAGATAGGCGAGCGCCAGCGAAAAGTGGGCCGACAGGTAATAGGAGGACTTTTCGTACTTGGCGATCAGCTCCCGGTAAAGCTCGGCCGCCCGGCGGTAGTCGCGCCCCTTAACGTAGACCTCCCCGAGCCAAAAGAGCAGGCGATCGCGCACGGGCTCGGCGCCGTCCATCTTGAGCAGGGTCTCGAAATGCTCCAGGGCCTTGAGATACTTCTCCTGCGCGAAATAGCATTGGCCGATATAGACCAGCGCCTCCAGCTTCTTCTGCGGGTCGCCGTATTCCTTGATGAACCGGTCGAAGAGCGAAATGGCCACGTCGTAAAAGCCGTCCTGGTAGGATTTGACGGCGACATAGAACGCGTCCTCCTCCTTCCGGTTGAGCTCCTGCGCCTGCGCCTGGCCGGCCAGCAGGACGAACATCAGCAAAAAGGTCATTGTCCGCGATCTGTTCATGATCGATGGGTCCCCAAGGAAACGCTCAAAACCCCGGCACATTTGTGCTGACGGGTCAGGCTTATGGTCAGGGTTAGGCGTCTTTTAAGATCACGCAACCTCGATCCTAACCCAAACCGGCATCTTGACCTTAACCGTCTCATCGTTCTGTTTTTAGCAAACGCTTCAAATACTGCCCCGTATACGACCGCGCCTCCCGCGCGACCTCTTCGGGACTCCCGCAGGCGACGACCGTGCCGCCCTCGTCCCCGCCTTCCGGACCCAGGTCGACGATATAGTCCGAGCACTTGATCACGTCCAGATTATGCTCCACGACGAGAACGGTATTGCCCCTGTCGACGAGCCGATGCAGGACGTCCAGGAGCTTCTGCACGTCGGCGAAGTGAAGACCCGTCGTGGGTTCATCCAGGATATAGAAGGTCCTGCCGGTCGCCCGCTTGCACAACTCGCTTGCCAGCTTGACCCGCTGGGCCTCGCCGCCCGAGAGAGTCGTCGCCGGCTGGCCGAGCTGGATATACCCGAGTCCCACGTCGGAAAGCGTCTTCAGGGTGTTCTTGACGGCCGGGATATTCTCGAACAGCTTAAGCGCCTCATCCACGGGCATGTCCAGGACGTCCGCTATGGACTTGCCCTTATAAAGAACCTCCAGGGTCGCGTCGTTATAGCGCCGCCCCTTGCAGACCTCGCACGGGACATAGACATCGGGCAGGAAATGCATCTCGATCTTCTTCACGCCGTCGCCGCCGCACGCCTCGCAGCGGCCGCCCTTGACGTTGAAACTGAAGCGGCCCGGCTTGTAGCCGCGGGCGCGCGCCTCCGGCAGGCGGGCGAAGATATCGCGAATGGGAGAAAACACGCCGGCATACGTGGCCGGGTTGGACCGGGGCGTGCGGCCTATGGGCGCCTGATCGACGTCGATCACCTTGTCGATGTTCTCCACCCCGGCGATCTGCCGATAGGTCCTGTGCCGCCGGGACCCGCCCCCCAGATACGCGCGCAGCGCGGGAAAGAGCGTCTCGTTGACGAGCGTCGATTTTCCCGACCCCGACACGCCGGTGACGCAGGCGAAGACCCCCAGCGGGAAGCGAACGTCGATATTCTTAAGGTTGTGCGTGCGGGCGCCGCGCAGGACCACGGCTTTTTTAGCCGCGGCGGCGCGCCTGCGGACAGGACAGGCGATCGCCTGCCGGCCGTTCAAGAACTGCGCGGTCAGGGAGCGCTGCGATTTCAAAAGGTCGCGCGTCGGACCGGCGAACAGGACGCTGCCGCCGTGCCGGCCGGCGCCCGGCCCCAGGTCCACGACGTAATCCGCCGCGCGGATCGTCGCCTCATCGTGTTCGACGACCAGCAGGGTGTTGCCCATATCGCGCAAGGCGGCAAGCGTCGCCAGGAGCTTGGCGTTATCGCGCGCGTGCAATCCGATGCTCGGCTCATCCAGGCAATACAAGACGCCCACAAGCCCGGAACCCACCTGCGTGGCCAGGCGTATCCTTTGGAACTCGCCGCCCGAAAGGGTCTGGCTCTTGCGGTCAAGCGTCAGATAACCCAGGCCGACGTCGAGACAGAACTTCAGCTTCTCGCGCACGTCCTTGAGCGCCTGGGCCGCGATGACGCGCTCGGTCGCCGTCAAAGGCAGCGCGCCGAAAAAGGCATAGGCCTCGGCGATGCTCAGGCACACCACATCCCATATCGATCTGCCATGCAGGGTGACCGCCAGGGCCTCCTTCTTGAGCCGGGAACCGCCGCAGGCGGGACACGGCAACTGGGACATGAAGCGGGCGATCTCCTCTTTCAAAAAAAGGCTGTCCGTCTGGTGAAAAAGCCGGCCCAGGTGCGGGATGAGCCCTTCGAAACGACGCCCCCAGATCTCCTCATCGCAACCGTACAGGATCGCCCGGCGGTGTTCTTTATCCAGCTCCTCAAAGGGCGCATCGAGACGGAACCCCAGGCGGCGCGCGAGCTCGCGCAGGAGGCTGCGGTAATACAACAGATACCCCTTGCCTCCCTTTTTCCACGGCTCGAGGGCCCCCTCGAGAATGCTCTTGCGCTTGTCGGGGATGATGAGGTCAAGATCGAACTCCATCTTCATCCCCAGGCCGTTGCACGCGGGACACGCGCCGTACGGAGAGTTAAAAGAAAAAATGCGGGGCTCGACCTCGGCGATGTCGATACCGCAGGACGCGCATGCGTAGCGCTCGCTGAAGACGCGGTCCCCGCCGTTCTTTCCCCCCACCGAGACGATGACCGTGCCCCGCCCGTATTTGAGCGCCGTTTCGACGGAATCCGTCAGCCGGGGACGGACACCCTCCCCGAGGACCAGGCGGTCGACGACCGCCTCGATATGATGGACCTTGTAGCGCGCGAGCGCCACCTCCTGATCGAGCTCGACGAGCGCCCCATCCACCCGCGCGCGGACAAAGCCCTGTTTTTTCAGCTCCGCGAACGCCCTGCGATATTCCCCTTTGCGCCCCTGGACGTAGGCGGCAAGTATGTCCACGCGCGTGCCCTCCGGAAGCTCCAGAAGCCGCGCGACGATCTCCTGGGCGCTTTGACGGCGGACGGGCCGCTTGCAGCGCGGGCAGTGCGGCACGCCGATGCGCGCGAACAGAAGCCTCAGATAATCGTAGATCTCCGTCTGTGTGCCGACGGTCGAACGGGGATTGCCGCCGGCCGAACGCTGCTCGATGGCGATCGTGGGCGAGAGCCCGTCTATGCCGTCGACGCGCGGTTTCTGCAGCTGCTCGAGGAACTGACGGGCGTAGCTCGAAAGGCTCTCGACATAACGCCGCTGCCCCTCCGCGTGCACGGTGTCGAAGACGAGCGAGGACTTTCCGGACCCGGAGAGCCCCGTCACCACCACGAACTGCCGGTGAGGGATCTCCAGGTGGATATCCTTAAGGTTGTGCTCTTTGGCACCCCGGATGATAAGTCGGTCTTTTTTCATGAAAATTTGGGACGCGCACAGGGCGAGACCCCCGCCGCCCGGCCTTATGCAAAGCGGGGCGGCGGGGGTTTTCGAGCGGTTTCTATCTTTTCTTCTTTTTCTTCTTTCCTCCGCGGACAAGCTTGGCGCAGGAGATATCGCCTTTCTTGTCGAGGAAGTACAGGTATCCGGGCTTCTTCTTGAGGCCGACCTTCGCAACCAGCTTGGGCTTGCCGCCCTTCTTGTTGCCGCGGGCCATCTTCGCGCAGGAGACATCCCCCCGCTTGTCGATGAAGTACAGATACCCCTTCTCTCTCTTGACGCCGACTTTGCAGACCTTCTCTGCCATGTGGTGTCACCCCCTTCCTTCGTTGGATTTAATTGCCGATGGAAACCGGTGCGACGAGCCGCCCGATGACCGCCAGCGCCGACAGGATCGCCAGCCGGCTCGTCTTCGGGTTCTCGACGCTCGGTACGTTCTCGCACGTGATAGTGATGCGCCCGCCCGCGGACTCCGCCATGATGGTATGGACGTTCCTGCCCAGGCGCGGATCCGCCACGATCTCGACATGGGGCACGACGCCCCCTCCGGCCGCCAGCGCCAGGGCCGCCACGACGTTGATGTTCTTCGGAAACGCCCGGACCGCCTGCGCCGCCGTTCCGCGGAAGACCGTCCGGGGCGCCCGCAGCCCCGAGAGCCGGATGCGCCGTTTCACCAGATAATCCGCGCCCTCCAGCGCGGCCGGCGGTTTCTGGGTCCGCAGGACGAGCCGCCTCCAGCGGACGAAACCAAAGGCGCGCACGGCATCGAGACCCGCGATCGCGCCGCTGGGCACATAGAGCCGGCCGCCTTTCTGCGCGGCGAGCCGTTCCAGCGCGGCCGTGCGGCCCAACAACCCGCCGACGCTCATCACGAGGATCTGCTTGCCCGCACCCAGCACGCGGCGGGCCAACGGCGCGCTGACCCTGGCCGAGGCCGCCTCCAGGACGAGGTCGCTCGCGGCAATAAGACGCTCGGAGGCCAAGACGCGCGCCCCGGCGATCCCCCGGGCCAGGGCACGGGCCTTCACCGGGTCCGCGTCGTTGACCGCGACGACGCGCGCCCGGCCCTTGAAATGCTTCGCGCATCCATGCGCGACCGCCGCGCCGATCGTCCCGCAGCCGACGATGCCTATACGCAACATTCTATCCGCCATATGCCTGTCCTACCCGATGACCGAGGTCAGACATCCGACGTCCGAAAAAATAGATCCAGGGTCTTTCGGAATTCGGTCTTCGGACTTCGGTCCTCGAATCATTTGATTTTTAGAACGGTATTGTCAATAAGCCGTGTGTCGCCGACATAGATCGCCAGCGCCAGCAGGGCCGTCTTTTCGATCGCGCGCACCGGCTCGAGGGTCCTGCGGTCCACGACCTCGAGATAATCGATGCGCGTGCCGGGCACCCGGTGAAAGAGGTCCTCAAGGACGCGGATGATCTTCATGCTCTCGCGCGTCCCGCCGGCCGCCATGCGCTGTGCGGCCTTGAGCGCCTGATACAGGATGACCGCCCGGTGCCGCTCTTCCGTCGAGAGATACGCGTTGCGCGAACTCATCGCCAGGCCGTCTTTCGCGCGCACGATGGGACACACGACGACCGCAACGGGAAAGTTCAGGTCTTCGATCATCCTCCGGATGACGACGGCCTGCTGGGCGTCCTTCTGTCCCACGTAGAGGCGGTCGGGACCGACGGCCAAAAGAAGCTTCGCCACGATGGTGGCCACCCCCGTGAAGTGGCCGGGCCGGGAGGCGCCGCAGAGCGGCGCGCTCACGTCCTTCACGGCAACGGAGGTCTTCATGTCGCCGGGGACAAAACGGGTCCCGGGAAGGAAGAGGACGTCGCAGAACCCGCGCAAAAGACGCATGTCCTTTTTGAGATCGCGGGGATACTTCCCAAAATCCTCCTGGGGGCCGAATTGAAGGGGATTGACGAAAATGCTGACGACGACGATGTCGTTGTCGCGCCGGGCGCGGCGAACGAGAGAAAGGTGACCTTCGTGCAGGGCGCCCATCGTAGGGACGAAACCGATACGCCGCCCCTTCCTGCGGAGCCGCTGCATGTAACGTTGTAACGACGCGACGCTGGTGATCGTCTTCACGGGAAATCGGGGATC
>JBLMXZ010000058.1:0-7904 GCA_050258015.1 Deltaproteobacteria bacterium | reverse complement strand
GGATTGTGATAATCCAGATCGAGGGAATAGCTCTGCCGTGGCTTGCCCCCTCCCCGGACCGTGGCGCCGGTGGCTCTGTCTTCGACATCATTGAAGGCCCCGGCCAGCGTCAGGCTCAGTTCGGCCGCCACATCAAGGCGCGCCCGCAGCTCGACGCCCTGCCTCCTGAACTTCTCGAAATTCTTCATATAGTAATCGCCCGTGCCGTTGACCGCCAGATTGATCGCCTGCGAGACGTCGGCGCGATAAAGCGTCAGCTCGAGCTTCAGGGGCGCGACGGGCCGGGTGCCGGCGCCCAGCTCATAGACCCAGGCGCGCTCGGCGTGGATATCCGGATTGGTCGTCAGGCCGCTCAACAACAGGTCATAGTGCTTCCACAAAAGGGGCGGGGCGCTGAAGGCGCGCGCCGCGTGGAAACGGACGAAGGAATCCGGCGCCTTCTCGAAACGATACAGCACGCCCAGAGACGGGCTCCACTCGTGACCGTAAGCGCTGTTGTAATCATACCGCAATCCCGCGTCCGCACCCCAGGGCGCTTCGTTGAACGCGTAGTTCACGTACGGCGCGCCCAGCACGAGGGCCTTATCCGCGCTCAGATAGCTGGAGGCCAGACGATGCCACTCGACGTCCGCCCCGAAGACGAGCCTGTCTTCGCGGCGCACCGTCGTCGTCCGGGCAACGCTCATCTGGTACATCTGATCCTCCGTGCGCACCGTCGCCAGCGGGACGGTGTCCCCCGCGGCCAGGAACATATCCGTCACGATATTCTGTCCGGCGTATTTCGCCTCGGCCCGCAGGGAGCCCGCGTCGTCGTCCCTCTGCAGCCCTATCCTGCCGTAGCGGCTGCGGGTGGGCTGGACCAGCCAGGACCCGTCCGGATAGATACCGCTGTTCGTCTCGGCGCCGGAATAACCGAAAGAGGCGGTCCAGCGCGTCTGCGGATCGGCGTCAAACGTGACCTTGCCGAATCCGTTCTTCTCCAGAACGTCGTCCCGGGGCCCCCGTCCGCCCGACTCCCTATAGCTCGATGAGAGATAGTAGCCGAGGGAGCCGCCCGCCCCCGCCGCATCGGCGGAGTGACGCTGGGTCCGGAATTCCGCAAAAGACGTCGTCACGTTCCCGTGCGGGACCGGCGTCCTGCCGGTGTCTTTAGTGATGACGTTGACGACGCCCCCCAAGGCCGAACCCCAGACGCTCGAGCACGGTCCACGGATGACCTCGATGCGCTCTATGTTCTCAAGCGGGATGCGGGACAGGTCGGCCTGGCCGGACGCCTGATTGTTCAGGGGGATGCCGTCGATCATGAGACGGACGTGCCGGGAATCCGAACCGCGGATGGTCACGGAGCTGCCGTGCCCGAAGCCGCGCGACGGCGCGATATCGATGCCGGGAACATAACTCAGGACCTCCCCCAGGTCGCGGGCCGGCAGTCCGGCGATGTCCTCCTGCGTCACGACGACGATGTCCTGCGTCGCTTCGGCAAGAGGCCTGGCGGTGCGCGTGTCCGTCACGACGATCGTTTCCAGCGGGATCTCTTCGGAAGAAAAAGATGGGGCGGGAAAAACCAGGGGTGCAGAAAAACAAAAAAGAATCATACCCCCCGATATGAATCGCATGGTCTTCCTGGTTGAATGGGATCGAACGATGGCGGAAGGAAGGGCCGTCTCCGTGTTACGCTTACGGAGAGACGGACACCGGCGCCACAAGGGGCAGACGTATGATGAAGGTCGTCCCCCGGCCCACGGTGCTTTCGACGCGGATATCCCCCCCATGCTGCTCGACGATCTTGCGGCTGATGCTTAACCCTAAGCCGCTGTGACCTTTCTGCGTAGTATAAAGGGGATCGAATATTTTGTCCAGCCTTTCCGAAGGTATGCCCCAGCCCGTGTCTTCAACGCGCACCTCGACGTCCCCGGCGCCGGCCGCCGCGGCATTGCCGTCGTAAGCGGAAGCGATGGTGAGCGAGCCGCCCTGAGGCATGGCCTCGATGGCGTTCAGGATAAGGTTCACGAAGACCTGCTTAAGGCGCTCCTGATCGGCCGTCAGGAAGATCTCCTGCGGCGGCCACCGGCGCAGGACATCGATGCCGTTCGCGGCGAGGCGTTGCGCCATCACCTGCAGCGTCTCCTCCAGAAGGCGGTGAAGGCCGAAACGGCTCGTCTTGAGGGTATCGCTGGACGACAGACCCGAAAACTCGTTCAACAGACGCTCCCAGCGGGCGATCTCCGAAGGCAGGAGCTTGTCGAACTTGTCGATAAAGTCGGGCTGGGTCCGTTCGGTGGAGAACGAGTGGACGAACAGCTTGAGGAGCATCAGGGAGTTCTTGAGCTCGTGGGAGATCCAGGAAGCCGCCTCGCCGATGACGGACAGGCGCGTCTTCTCCCGGGCCTCGCGCAGCTTCACCGTCATCCGGTTAAAGGACCGCGCGAGCTCGCCTATCTCATCCCGCCGGGAGACCGCCCACCTCTGATCCAGATCTCCGGCGGCGACGGCCCGGATCCGGGCGCCCAGGAGCTGGATCGGCCGCGTCAGGAAGTGCGCGATAAAAACGCTGGCCAGGAGCGCCAGCAGCCAGCCGGCCAGGATGATGAACAGGAATTCGACCTTCATGATCTTGGAAAAACGGAACGCCTCATCCCTGTCCTGGCGCAGGACAAGACCCCAGCCCGTCCCCGGAACGCTGGTGTAGCCGGCGATGACCGCCTTGCCGGAAGAGTTCTTTATCTCGTCCGACCCCGTGCTGCCGGCCAGGGCCCGCCGGACGTCGGGCTTCGCCGAAACGTCCTCTTTTCTCACGGCGCGCTTCTTGTCCGGATGGGCGATGAGCCGGCCGTCCCGGGAGACGAGAAAGGCGTATCCCGTCTCGCCCAGCCGCATATGGTCCACGACATCCCACGCCTCACGCAAGTCCACATCGCCGATCAGATAGCCGATGGTCCGGCCTATCTTCTTGATGGGCACGACGACCGTCACGTAAGGGGTCCCCTCGTTCTTCATCCGGACGTCGGACACATAAACGCCTTCGCGGGACGCGGCGGAGAGGATCTCGGAAGAATAGGGACCCGGAAGGGGCCGGCCCAGCTCGGAGACGGCCCATGGATTGCCCTGGACGTCCACGGAGAGGGCGCGCAGGATGAGCGGCTGCTCCAGGACAAGCTCGACGAGCACCGTCTCCTGACGCCAGGGGGACGGATAGACGACACCCAGCATGGCGGACGCCGAATCAAGGATATCCCGGGCACGCTGCATGAACAGGGATATCTCGCTGGAGGCGATGACGACGAATTGCTCGTGCTCGGCCATCACGGTCTTGCGCATCGCCTGCTCGGAGGTATGCAGCCAAAGCAGCCCCAGAAAGGTCAACGGAACGGCCACGGTCATAAAAATGACGGGAAAGATCCGCGCCCAGAGCCGGCGGTTGGGCAAATGCCAGAACAGAACGGTCAGCTTTCTCATGGAACGCCTGCGGTGCGGTATCTTCATGGCGAAGTCGGCCCGGGCGCGACGGCCTCGCGCACAGGATCCGCGGACGCGGCCGGCGAGGATATCTGCTGCCCCCACAGCTTGGCGTAGAGGCCGCGCCTCTCCAGGAGAGCGCTGTGCGTCCCTGACTCGGTGAAGCGGCCGTTATCCATCACCAAGATCCGGTCCGCGCCCGCGATGGTTGAAAGACGGTGAGCGATGATAAAGGTCGTGCGGCCCCGCATCAGGTCGCGGTAAGCCTCCTCGACGATGGCGCGCTCGGTCGCGGAATCCACGGCCGACGTCGCCTCGTCCAGGATCAACAGCGCCGGATCCCGCAGGAGCGCCCGGGCGATGGAGAGGCGCTGGCGCTGCCCGCAGGAAAGCATGCCGCCCTTCTCGCCGATACGCGTGGCGTATCCCTGCGGAAGCTCCTCGATAAAGTCATGGCAGCGTGCCCGCCGGGCGGCCCGGACGACCTGCTCCCCGCCGGCCTGCGGACGGCCGTAAAGGATGTTCTCCCGAACGCTCGCGTCGAACAGGTAGTCGTCCTGCAGGACCATGGCGATCTGCGAACGATAGGCCCTCAGGTCCAGATCCCTCAGGTCGATGCCGTCGATCAGGACCCTGCCTTCCCGGGGGTCGTAAAATCGCAGCAGCAAGTTGATAAGCGTCGTCTTTCCCGCGCCGCTGGGACCCACCAGGGCCACGACCTCACGGGGGCGGACGTCGAGAGAGACATCCCGCAGCACCTCCCGCCCCCCGCCGTAACCGAAACGCACCTTGTCAAAAACGACCCGGCCGTCGATCCTGTGTTTCACGGCGTTCGGCCGCTGACGGATCTCCGGTTCGCGGCCCAGGACCCCGCGGACCCGTTCCAGGCAGGCCACGGCTTCCTGGAGCGAATTATTGATCACGGCGACCTTGACGATAGGCCCCAAAAGCATGGCCACGTACGCGTAGAACGCCGTCAGCGTCCCAACGGTCATGCGGCCGGCGAAGGCCGCGCGCCCGCCGAACCACAGGAGCGTGACGAGCCCCAGGGAGCTCAGGAAGTCGGCGGAGAGCCACATCCCTATGCCCAGGCGGTGGCCGGCGAGGGACGCCGCCACGAGAGCCCCCTGCTTGGCATGAAAACGCTCGGCCTCCGTCTCCTCCATGGCGAAACCGCTGACGATCCGCATGCCGTTCAAGACCTCGTTCAGGTGGCTGGTCAGCTCCGCCGCCCGCTCCCGCACCCGGCGAAAATGCTCGGTCAAGCGCGGGGAAACGCGGTAAAAGGCGATGCCGAAGACCGGCAGGTAGACGACGGCGATCAGGGCCATCCGGCGGTCCAAGAGAAAAAGGGTCGCCAGGATGAAGAAGATGCTGAAGAACGAATACGCAAAATCGACCAGGCCGCCGAAGAGAAAACTCTTGATGCCGTCGATGTCGCCCAGCAGGCCCGAAAGGACGTGACCGCGGGGCGTCCTGTCCAGATAGGCGACCGACAAACGCTGCAGGTGGCGGTAGAGCCTGCCCCGCAGGTCGCCGACGACATTCTCTCCCACGAGATTGATGAGGTATTCGCACGCGAACCCGAGCAGGAACTTAAAAAAGAGGGCGCACGCCAGGCCCGCGCAGACCATGTCGACCAGGCGCAGCCGCGGCGCGCCGCTGCCGGCCTCGTCGATGATGAGCTTAAGACCCCAGGGCAAGGCCAGGGCGAGCGCATTCGTCGCCAGGATACAGGCGAACGCCGTCGCCGTCTTGCCGGCATAGGGCCTCAAAAGGGCAAAAAAAGACTTAAGGGTCTTCATGGGGCGGCGGCCGCGGAGGCCTTCGCATGAAGCATATCATATTCCAGCTTGATAAGCTCGGGGATGACGCGGTCCAGATAGGCGCGCTTGCAGGCAAGCCCCGAAAAATTCCCGTTCTCAAGATAAGAGAAGAAACGGCATCCGCCCTGGCACAGGGGCAGGTACGAGCAGTCGGCGGGACACTTTTTCCAGGCATCGATATCCTGGAACGCCGTGTGCCGCGCCGATGCCGGCGCGTCCTGGACGTGCCCCACGCTGAAATCGGGGTATCCGACGAGCGAATTGCAGGCGTAGATGCGGCCCAGGGGATCGATGGTCACCCCCAGGTCGCGCATGATCAGGGGGCAGGCGTTGATGGCCAGCCCGGAACGGAAACCCACGCCTCGGCGCAGGACCTCGCGCCGGACCGCCAGAAGATCGCGGAACAACGCCTCGTCTTCCACGAGGGGAAGGCACTCCCGCAGTTCGACGGCCCCGGGCCGGTCTTTGGGCCCCAGGCGGGGCATGATGGGCGCGAACTCAAGGCTCTTTATTTTATGCAACAGGCCTTCAGTCTCAAGAAGATCCACCAGACGCGGCAGGCTCCCGAGGTTCGCGCGGTCCACGTTGCTGCAGATCTGGACCGCCACCTTGTCCGCGATGTCCTTCAGGTTGCGCACGATAAGATCGAAGGAAGGCCTGCCGTCGGTGAAGGGCCGTTTGGCGTCGTGGGCGGCCCGGTCGCCGTCCAGGGTAACGCGCAGCTCTTTGAGCCCCAGCGGCACCATGCGGTTGACGAATTCCGGCGTCAGGAGACTGCCGTTGGTGATCATACCGCATCCGAAGGTGACGCCCGCCTGCCAGGATGCTTTTGTCAAAAGCTCCGCCACAAGATAAATGGCCCTGGTGTTGAGCATCGGCTCCCCGCCGTAAAAGACCACGAAGACGCCCGTCAACCCCGCCTCCCTGATCCGTGCCATGATCCAATCGACGGCCTGGCGGGCCGTCTTGTCGTCCAGCAGGACCCCTTCTTTTACCGACTCCTCAAAGCAATAGACGCAGCGGAAATTGCAGGCATAGGTCGTCAGGAGCGTGACCTCGAAAGGCAGGCGGCGCGTCCCGGCCTTGAGCGCTCTGAAAAAATCCCTGGTCTTGGCCGCCTCTTCCTCTTTATCCGTCACGAGGATCCCATTCTGCATGAGGCCGGCCAGGCTCTCGGCCACGCGGCCGGAGGCGGGAACGCCGGGAGTTCCCATGAAACGCACCAGATCCTGCTTGAAACCGTTATCCAAGCGGATGAGCGCCTGAGTGCGGCTGTTATAAACAAGGGCGTCGCCCTTTTCGGGATGATCTTGCGCCCAGATGTTGAACTTGGAAAATTCCATCTGAATACGTCCTTTTCTTTTTTGCAGCGGCCCGGGCGGCCGTCCCGGGCTCTGCAAGACACATGGCCTTTTTTGCCGCTGCTGTTACCTCAGGCGGAGCGTAAGCGTCCCTAAAGGAAAGCAGCAGTTACGCACTGAATCCGGATCATCCAACGCATACTCTGAACCCATTCTTAGGATCTCCATTATTCCACCCCCTTTCTCATTTAATTTTGTTGCCGTTCGCTATGGAAATCTTTGATGAGATAATTAGGCATATTTACGCAAAAGTAGGCGTCCGTCCCTTCAAAACGGCTCGCGATACCATGGAAGACATAAGGATAATACAAAAAACAGGCCGGCTTATCCGCGGCGATGCGCCGGCCGATCTCCTGATAGATCTTCCTTCTCTCTTCCTGGTCTTGCGTGACGCGGCCTCGCCCAAAGAGCCGGTCGACCTCGGGATCGTCATATCCCCAGAGCCGCTTGACCTTCTCGCTTGCCGCAGGAGACCAATCCTCCGCCTCCTGGTCCGGGTCTCCGCCTCCGAACAGAAAGGTCAAGACCACCTGGATGCCGTTTTCCCTAAAAAAGTCTTCCGTCAGGGAGCTATCGTCGCGATAGGCCGCTGCCTTCAATTTGATGCCGGCTTCCTGCAATTGCTGCCGCAGGGCCATGACGAGCTTCTCGTAGGTGCCGTAGCGCTCGTCAAAGAGGACGCGCAGCTCCAGATCCCGGCCGTCCTTGTCAAAGATGCCGTCCTTATTGCTGTCCTGCCAGCCGGCCTCCCTTAAAAGGGCCCTTGCCTTCTCAGGGTCATAGGCGGGCGCCTTCATGTCGGGGGAAAAACCCAGGGAGCCCGGCCAGAAGGGCCCCGAGGCCGGGACCCCATATCCTCCTTCCACGCGCCGGATAAGAAAATCCGCATCTATGGCGCGTTCCAGCGCCTCGCGGATGCGCTTATCCGACACGACGGGATCGCTCAGGACATAGCGCAACGCATAATAGCCGTCAACGGCGAAGGCATATGCCTTGAACGTCGGGTCTTCTTTTAGGATCTCGTAATCTCTCCTGTTGATGAACTCGACGCAATCCACCTCGCCGCGCATCAGGGCCAGCCACAACCGCTCTGAATCGGGATATGTCTTGACGACTATCTTGTCAAGGCAGGGCCGGCCTTCATGGTAGTCATGATCGGCCTCCAGGATGATCGTGCCATCGTCCTTCCATTCCCTGAAACGGAAAGGACCCGTGCCTATGGGGTGAAGGCCGAAGTCCGTCGCGGAAAGGACCTTGCCTT
>JBLMXZ010000057.1:0-10639 GCA_050258015.1 Deltaproteobacteria bacterium | reverse complement strand
GGCGTCAAGGCGACCTTTTTTATGCTCGGAAAGCATGTCCTGAAGTATCCCGATGTCGCGCGGCGCGTGGCCCAGGAGGGGCACGAGATCGGCAACCACAGCTTCGACCATCACGTCCTGCTTTATTACACGCCGGAGGAGCTGCAAAAGGAGATCGGGGACGCCCAGCGCGCCATCCGCGAGACGACGGGAAGGACGCCCCGGTACTTTCGTCCCCCCAAGGCCTGGCTCTCCGCGCAGGAGAAGGAGGTCGTGGAAAAGATGGGCTACCGGGTGGTGCTCTGGTCGCTCAATTCGAAGGATTGGGTCAAGTTCGACGACAAATTTATCGTCCGGTATCTCGTCCGCAACGTCCGACCGGGCGATATCATTCTCTTTCATGACAGCGGCGGCGTCTTCGGGACGGAGGGGGGCGACCGCGAGGAGACGGTGAAGACGATCCCCTTGCTCGTCTCCAAGCTGCGCGAGAAAGGGTTTACCTGTGTCACGGTCGGCCAGCTGCTGCGGGAAGAAAAAGGGGGAAGCGATGACTAAAGATGCGCGGTATGTTGCGGCCCTGATCCTCCTGGCGTATTTCTTTTTCTTCCTGGGCAACGGTTTCATCAGCCTGACGAGTCCCGACGAGGTCTTCTATGCCCAGACCGCCAAGGAGATGGCGCAGCACCGCAGCTGGATGACGCCGTTCCTCTTCGGGCAGCCGCAGTTCGAAAAACCCATCCTCGTCTATTGGCTGCTGCGCTTCGCGTACCTGTTGTTCGGCGTCGGCGCTTTTTCCGCCCGCTTTTTCCCGGCCTGCTTCGCGCTGGCGGGGGTCATCGCCGTCTACTTTTTCGCGAAACGGCTCTTCCGGCAGGAGAGGAAGGCCTTCGTTTGCGCCCTGGTGCTCCTGTCGGCCGTCCTTTACGTCGGATTGGCCAGGACCGTCTTCACCGATATGGTGTTTTCGGTCTTTATCCTTTTGTCCCTGTCGAGCTTTTACGGCGCCTACGCCGCGGGGGGCAGGGGGCGCCGCGGGGTCCTTCTGTTCTTTGTCTTCAGCGCCCTGGCGGTCCTGACCAAGGGGCCCCTGGGCCTGATCATTCCGCTTTCCGTCGTCGTCGTTTTCCTGGCCTTCTCGCGGCGCATCGGGTTCATCCTCGGCAAGGACGTCCTGTGGGGGGCGGCGCTCTTTCTGGCCCTTGCCCTGCCGTGGTATCTGTTCGCGTCCCTGCGCTACGGACAAGGCTTCCTGCACGAGTTTTTCGTCAACGATCATCTCCGGCGTCTCGTTGAGGCCGAACACCCGGCCAACGACACCTGGTTCTTTTATCCCGTGACGATGCTCGCGGGCATGTTGCCCTGGAGCCCCTTCGTCGCGATAGCGCTGGGACGCCTTTGGCGCGACCGCAAGAGCCTGGACGACGGCCGCCGCTTCCTTGCCTGTTGGATCGCGGTGGTCCTTTTGATCTTCCAGTTCGCCCATTCCAAGCTGGTCAGCTATATCTTTCCGTTGTTCCCGGCCCTGGCGATCGCCGGCGGAAGCCTCCTTGACGACGTCGTGACGGGCAAGCAGGGGGACCGCCGGTTCTTTCGGATTTCGGCGGCAGGATGGTTCCTGGTGTTGTTCGCGACGGTCGGCGTCCTTGTCGCCGCCCGCCGCTTCCCGGCGTACCTGTCTTCCTGGCGGCCGGTGCAGGTCGAGGTCGGCGTCCTTGCCCTCTGGCTTGTCCTGGCGGCGTCGTTCATCGTGCGCAGGATGTCCCGCGCGGTCTTCGGCGCCTTCGTCATGCTGGTGCCGGCATTCCTCGTTATCGTCCCCTTCGCCCGCGACGATATCGAACCCTACGCGTCTTCGCGCTACGCCTGCGCCTATCTCCTGGAGCAGGTGCCCCTGGATCCGCGGGCGTCCCTGCTGTGCTCGGGAGATCTGGCCCGGGGGGTGCGTTTCTATACGGACAGGGACGTGGCGGTATTCAAGACCGAGAATTTTTTCAGCCCTCACCCCGTCCCGTTCCTGGAGACGGATGATCAGGCGAGGCGGTTCCTGCTCCGGCAGGGGACCACGTACGGGTTTTTGAAGAAGTCCGGATGGGAGAATCTCCTCAGGACGATGGGAGGGGAATTCGATGTTCAGCTCTTAAGGAAGATCGGGGACCAGTTCATCGTGAGGATCCGGGCGGTCCGGGCCCGATGACTTTGCCATGAAAATACTGCAGATCCTTCCGCAATTGACCGTCGGAGGCGTGGAGACGGGGACCGTGGATCTGGCGCGCTATCTGAAGCGCCGGGGCATCCCTTCGGCGGTCGTCTCCACGGGGGGGCCGTTGGTCGCGTCGCTCGAGGCCGAGGGCATCGCGCACACCCGGCTGCCGGTGGCGTCCAAGGCCTTTTGGGTGATGTTCGGCGCCGCGCGCGCCCTGCGGCGGATCATCGTCCGGGAGGGGATCGATATCGTGCATGCGCGTTCACGCGTGCCCGCCTGGGTAGCTTTCATGGCGACGCGCGGCACGGACGCGATCCTTATCACGACGGCGCACGGCCGGTACAGCAGGCATCCGTTCAGCCCCATGATGGGATGGGGCAAGTTCACGATCGTCCCCAGCGCCGTGATCGGGCGGTACATGATGCGCACGTTCAGGGTGCCGCGCGAGAACATACGCCTTATTCCGCGCAGCGTGGACCTGGAGCGCTACCGTTTTCGCGGCACGTCCGGGGAGAGGCAAAAAGGCGGCGTCCTGATAGGCGTGATCGGCCGTCTCTCGCCGGTAAAGGGCCACGTCCATTTCCTGAAGGCCCTGGCCCTGGTGCGCCGCGCCCTCCCCGAAGCGCGGGCCTGGTTCGTGGGCGACGTGTCGCCCGGCAAGGATAATTACAAAGAGGATCTGTTGGTCTGGTGCCGCCGTCTGGGGCTGGGCCGCGCCGTGACCTTTTGCGGCAACCGCAAGGACATCCCCGAGATCCTCGCCCAGCTGGATTGTCTGGTGATGCCGTCGGTCGTCGAGGAGTCGTTCGGCCGCGTGATCATCGAGGCCCAGGCGGTGGGGGTCCCCGTCGTCGCCTCGCGCATCGGGGGGATCAGCGAGGTCGTCGCGGACGGCGAGGACGGCCTTCTCGTCGATCCGCGCGATCACGAAGGCCTTGCGGCGGCGATGCTGCGCTTTTTCACGGACAGCACCCTCCTCGAGCGCTGTGTCGTCAACGGCCGGCGCAAGGTGGAGGAACGGTATGCCCTGGAGCGCATGGGCGCCTCCACTCTTGCCGTCTATGAGGAGGCGTGGCGCTCTCCGCGGCTGCTCGTCATCAAGATCGGCGCCCTGGGCGACGCCGTCCTCGTGATGCCGTCCCTCAGGGCGTTGAGGAAGAGATATCCGTCGGCGCACATCACGGTCCTGACGGGGGTCGAGGCGCACGAGGTCTTCCGGCGTTGTCCCTTTATCGACGACCTCATCGTGTGCGATCTCAAGGGCAGGCATGGGGGCGTGCGCGGGCTGCTGCGGCTGGGCAAGGATCTTTTACGCCGGCGCTTTGACAGCGTGGTCGATTTCCAGAACAACAAGAAAAGCCATCTGCTGGGGTATCTTTCGTACGCGGCCAAGCGTTACGGCTACGATAACCGTAAGTGGGGGTTCCTGTTGAATCGAAAGGTCCTCGACAGCCGCGTCCCCATGGACCCGGTGCGGCATCAGTTCGAGGTCTTAAAGCTCATGGGCATCGCGTACGGGGGCGAGGCGCTGGAGTTGTGGCCTTCCGCGCAGGACCGCGCGTCCGTCCGGGAGCTTGTGGCGCGCGCCGGGCAAGAGGGGCGGCCGCTGGTGGGGTTGAACATCGGCGCCAGCCCGCGCTGGCACACCAAGCGCTGGCCCGAGGAATATTTCGCCGAGCTGTGCGCGCGCCTTGAGGCCCGCGGGATGGACGTTGTCCTGACGGGCAGCCGGGCGGACGCCTCCCGCGCCCAAAAGATACTCAGGCAGACGAAGGCCAGGCCTTTGTGCGTTGTGGCGCGCACGACCTTTCTTCAGCTGGCGGCCCTGATGGAGTCCCTTGCCGTCTTTGTGACGGCGGATTCCGCGCCCATGCATGTCGCCGCGGCGATGAAGATCCCCTTTGTCGCCCTCTTCGGGCCTACCGACCCCAAGCGCCATGTTCCCGCGGGGGCGCAGTGTGTCGTCTTGCAGAAAGACTGCCGCCCCTGTTACAAAGATACGTGTCCC
This sequence comes from Deltaproteobacteria bacterium, assembly GCA_050258015.1. GTDB lineage: Bacteria > Omnitrophota > Gorgyraeia > Velamenicoccales > Velamenicoccaceae > JBLMXZ01. Next base: position 6,449 of record JBLMXZ010000057.1, on the reverse strand, counting down.
AGGAAGATCTTCTTCTGCATGAAGGCGATAAAGCCGGAGGATGTCCTGGCGGCGGTCGATGAACTGATGAAGGAGAAGTCGTCTGATGTCCGTCGCGTGACGACGTGATCTATGACCATTCTTTTGCTGGCCAATCATTTGAACACCGGCGGCATTACGGCGTATCTCTTTGAGTTGTGCCGGAGCCTGCACGGCCGCGACGGGATCCGCATGGCCGTGGCCTCGCGCGGAGGCGATCGCGAGGAGGACTTCGCGGCCCTGGGGGTCCGGTGTCTGCGTGTTCCCTTGACGACAAAGTGCGAGGTGAGCCCCAAGGTGTTCTGGTCGTACGCGCGATTGATCGGGCCTGTGCGGGCGCTTCCGGTGGATGTCCTGCACGCCAACACGCGCGTGACACAGGTCTTGGCGGCCCTTTTGAGCCGGCGGTCGGGCGTCCCCTACGTTTCGACGTGCCACGGTTATTTCAAGCCGCGGTTGTCGCGACGGCTTCTGCCGTGCTGGGGCCGCAAGGTCGTGGCCATCAGCGAGCCGGTGCGGCGGCACCTCGTGGAGGATTTCGGCGTGCCGGCCGAACGGGTCGTGCTGATCCGCCATGGCATCGACCTGGGGCGTTTCGGCGAGCACGGCGCCCGCGAGAAGGAAGCGTTGCGGCGCTCCTGGGGTCTGCCGGACGATAAGAGGATCGTCGGTCATATCGGCCGCCTGTCTTCGGTCAAGGGGCAGATCTATTTCCTGAAGGCCGCGCAGGAGCTCTTGTCCCGCCGCAACGACCTGTGCTTTCTCCTTATCGGCGACGGACCGGAAAAAGAGGCCCTGCGCGCCTTTATCGAAAAGGAAGGGCTGGGTCCGCATGTCCGGATCGTAGCGTCGACGCACGACATGTCGCTGACGTTGAGCCTGATGGAGGTCTTCGTGATGCCTTCCATCGAGGAGGGGCTCGGCCTCAGCGTTCTTGAGGCCCAGGCGCAGGGAGTGCCCGTCGTGGCGAGCGGGGTCGGCGGGCTGCGCGATATCATCGAGGATGGCGTGACGGGCCGGCTGGTGCCGCCGCGCGACGTTGCGGGCCTGAGCCGCGCCGTCGAAGCGATGCTGGACGACGCCGGCGCGGCGCGCGCCATGGCCGCCGAGGCGCGGCGACGGACGCACGCCTCTTTTTCTTCGCAGCGCATGGCCGAAGCGACGCGGGCGCTCTACGCGTCCGCGAGGAAGCCGTGAGGATGATCCGGTACGCTAAAAAAACGCTTTTGTACGCCGCTGTCTTCTTCCTGACGGGTTTCTGCGTCTGGGCCGGTTCTCTTTTGGGGAACGGTCCCGACGTCACGATCCTTATGTATCACAGCATCGGACCTTCTTATGCCGATCTGCCCGGCATGGGAATGTCGCGGGAGGCCTTCGCGCGCCAGATGTCCTTTTTCAAGCGCCACGGGTATCGCGTGATACGCCTGTCGGAGCTGATCGAAAAGCTGAAGAGGAACGAGACGGCCGGCCCCAAGACGATCGTCCTGACCTTCGACGACGGCTACGAAGATACGCGCGCGAACGCGCTGCCCGTGCTGCGCCAATACGGTTTTCCTGCGACCGTCTTCCTCATCACGGACAACATCGGCAGACAGGTCGTGATGTATGACCGTCCGGCGCGGTTCCTCTCCGTCGCCATGATGCGCGAGATGGCGGCATCGGGGCTTATCGACTTTGGCGCGCATTCCGCCGACCACGCTTATCTGCCGGACCTCAAGGATGATCCCCGGGCGCTCGTTCGCGAGATCGACGCCCCGAAGCGGTTCCTCGAAGGATTGTTGGGCGTGCCGGCGGCGTTCTTTTCTTATCCCATAGGCGGGTACACCGCCGCCGTGCGCAGCCGGGTCCGCGCCGCCGGATACGAAGCGGCCGTCACGACGGATCCCCGCCGCGGCACCGCGCACGGCGATCTCTTTGCCTTAAAGCGCGTTAAGATAAAAGGCACGGAAGGCCCGGCTGAACTCTTTTTCAAGACGAGCGGTTACTACCTGCGGATGAAGGAGATGCGCCCATGAGCGCGGCGGGCATGCGGGCTGTCCAGGAGAAGATCATCGTCGTCGAAGTCAACTGGCTCGGGGACATCCTTTTTTCGACCCCGGCCCTGCGCGCCCTGCGCCGCGACCACCCGCGGGCCTACATAGCGGTCCTTGTGGTGCCGCGCGGGAAACAGGTTCTTTCCGGCAACCCCTATATAGACGAGCTTATCATTTTCGACGAGGAGAAGCGCCATCGGGGCTGGAGGGGGAAGTGGCGCCTTGTCCGCGACCTGAAGATCCGCCGGTTCACGCTCGCCTATATCCTCAGGCCTTCGGTATCGCGGACGCTGCTCCTGTGGCTGGCGGGGGTGAAGCGGCGGATCGGGTTCGACAGGAAAGCGCCTTTTCTTTTGACCGAGGCGGTAGCGCCGCCCCAGGACGCCCGGATGCACCGCGGGGACGTTTATTATTATTTGGTCGAACGGCAGAAGATCCCGGCCGGCGAGCGATTCTGCGATTTTTATGTGGCCCCTGCGGATCGCGTGTATATCGATGATTTCCTCCGGCTGCGCGGGTGCGGGCGGGGGCGGTCTTTCGCGGCGCTGCACGTGGGGGGCAACTGGGAACCCAAACGTTGGCCGAAGGATTCCTTCGCCGAGCTGGTCCGCAGGCTCCGGGAGGAATACGATGTGCAGGCCGTGATCTCGGGCTCGGTCCTGGACGATCCCCTGGCGCGGGAGATCGCCGATGCCCTGGCGACCAAGCCCGTGATCGCGTGCGGTCAAACGACCCTGCGTCAGCTGGGCGCCCTTTTCGAACGCGCGGCGGTCGTCGTTTCGGCCGATTCCGGGCCGCTGCACGTCGCGGCAGCCGTCAAGGCCCGCGTCATCGGCCTCTTCGGGCCGACGGACCCCGTCGTGACGGGCCCGCTGGGCCTGGGGGACCTGGCCATCCTGCGTCCCGCGGAGATGTCGTGCGCCGTCCCGTGTTACGAGCGCGCGTGTCCCGATAACCGATGCATGAAGGCCATCACGGTCGATCAGGTTCTTGAGGAAGCGGAGAAGCGCCAATGGATAGAACGCCTCAGGGCGTGAAGACGGTCCTCTTCGTCACGATGAGCAATCTCGGCGACGCGCTCATGGGGCTGCCGGCCTTTGATTATCTGCGCCGGACTTTTCCCGAAGCGCGCATCACGGTCGTGGCCGCGCCGAGGACCAAGGCGATCTTCGCGGACCGGCCCGATGTCGAACGCCTCATCGTCTTCGACAAGCACGCCCCGGCGGCCGACAGACGGCGGCTGTTCTTTTCCCTGAGGCGGGAGCGTTTCGACGTCATCGTGGACCTCAAGAATTCTTTTTTCCGGTGGGGGCTCGCGGCCCGGTATAAAAACCCGGCCTGGGTCCGCATGCCCGCGTGGATCAAGCATTCCCACGAGGAGCATCTCTATAAGGCCCTGGCCGCCGTAGGCCGAGGCCGCGTCAGCCGGGAGGAGTTCGCCGCCATCGATGCCAAGCGCAACCCTTCTTTTATCCGGACGCAGGACTACGGCGCCGTCAACGCCCTGCTGGCGCAGTGCGGCGTCCCGCCGGACGCCCCTTTCGCCGTCATCGCTCCCGGCGCCCGCAGCGACCTCAAGAAGTGGCATGCGTCCGGTTATGCCGAGGTCGCGCGGGAGCTGCACGCGCGTCACGGCCTGCGGGTGCTCGTCGTCGGGGACGGCGGCGACAGGGCCGTGGTGGAGCGGGTGACGCAGGAGGCGGGCCGCGGTGCCGCGGCGCTCGTCGGCCGCACCGACATAAGCCGTCTGGCGGCGCTCGTGCTTCGGGCCCGTTTCGTGGTCTGCAACGACAGCGGCGTCCTGCATCTGGCCAGTTATCTGGGGGTGCCTGTGATCGGCATCTACGGGCCCTCGAACGAGGTCCGCTACGGTCCCTGGTCCGCCTCGAGTTTCGTCGTGCGCAAACACGTGGCGTGCGCGCCCTGCGAGTCGGCGCACTGCCGCCGTGGACGCGAGTGCATCGAGACCATCCGCCCTTTTGACGTGCTGTTGGCGGCGCGTCTTCTCCTGGAGGGGGAGGCCGACCGCGTCCGCCGGACGAAGTACAAGCGTATCCTCGTGTCGCGCACGGATCGCATCGGCGACGTCCTTCTTTCGACGCCCGCCCTGCAGGCGCTGCGCATGCATTACCCGACGAGCTACATCGCCGTGTTGGTCTCGCCCTACACGAGGCTGCTGGTGGAGGGCAATCCCTATATCGATGAGGTCATCTGCCTCGATAAGGACGTCCGCCACCGGGGGTTCCGCCTGACGTGGGGTCTCGCGCAGGCCCTGCGCCGCAAGAATTTCGACGTCGCCGTCATCCTGCACCCCACCCTGCGGGTGCACCTGGTGTGTTTTCTGGCGGGGATCCGCGAAAGGATCGGCTATGACCGTAAGGGCGCGTATCTTTTGACCCGGACGCTGCCCCATAAAAAACAAGAGGGCAGAAAGCACGAAATGGAGTATAATTTTGATTTGTTGAAGCTTCTGGGCGTCCGGGAGGTGACGCGCAGTCTTTATATGCCTATCCGGCCGGAGGCGGAGCGCTATGTGGAGGAGCGTCTCGCGGCGGCCGGGGTCCGGTCCGCCGACGTCCTGGTCGCGGTCAATCCGGCGGCCAGCGATCTGTCGCGCCGCTGGGCGACGGCGAAGTTCGCGGCCCTCATCGATCGCCTCGCGGTCTTGCCGGGGGTCCGGGTCGTGGTGATCGCCCACGAGACCCACGCGGCCGTGACGCAGGAGCTTCTGGGGCTTGTGCGCGTATCGGTGATCGATTTTACGGGCGCCTTTGGCCTGGACCATCTCGCGAGCCTGTTCAAGCGCTGCCAGCTTGTCGTCTCCAACGATTCGGGACCCGTTCATCTGGCGGTGGCGGTCAAGACACCCGTCATCGCCATCTTCGGCCGCAATCAGGCGGGCCTGAGCCCTCGACGGTGGGGGCCCCTGGGGCCGCGGGACGTCACGATCCACAAGAAGACCGATTGCCGTCCCTGTCTGGCGCATGAATGCGAGAGAGGTTTTCAATGCCTGGAGGCGGTCATGGTCGAGGAGGTCTTCGGCCACGCGCGTGCCATTTTGGGGAAGTGAGTCTCAGGGTTGAACAAGGCAGGTCTCGGCGTCCCAACGCCTCAATGTCTCAGGAAAGCACGAGGAGCGGTGCGGTCTTTGTTTTTCCTGGGACCTTGAGACTTTGAGACCTTGGGACCCCTAACAGGAGGAGGGAGCATGAAGGATAAGAAGATCAGCAACATCGTGGCGTTGGCGGTGACGCTTTTGGCGGTGGTGACGGCCGTGTCGTTCAGCTTGGCATCCGTCGCCTACCAGCGCGAGGTCACGACGCTGCGCAGGCTGAATACGGAACAGGGTATGCTTATCCAGCGTTACAAGCTTACACTGGAGAACATCCAGAAGCAGCTCGCCGCCGCGGAAGTCAAGGCGCAGTAAGGGTCCCGGGAGATTCTTTCGCAAGGCGGGGCGCGTCCCGGCCGCGCGGACACGCCTTTCCCGGCGGCGTCCCGCAGCCGCACGGGCCGGGTTCATCGGGAAGCGAGGAGCCGCTATGATCAGAGGGGCGTGGGGTATCGTTTTGCTGTCGGCCGTGTTCATGGCCGGTTGCGCCGAGATGTGCACCTTCGGACGTTCTTCGCAGGGGGCGGGCTTAACGTGTGAGCGCGTCTTTTCGAAGGCCGAAAGAGGCATGACGTTGCAGCAGGTCCAAAAAGAACTGGGAGATCCCCAGAGCCGGTCCGAGGACGTTTCTTATCTGGGCACCGTGTATGATGAGGTCTGGGTGTATGGTACGACCCCGCCGACCGTCCTGTATTTCAAGAACGGTATCCTGAAAGACAAGGAATACGGAGAGTATCCCGAGAGCGCCGGGCCGTGAAGCGGGATCTTCCGCCGATCCGGACGCCGGCCGCGGGCCGCCTTTAATCATTGACGCTTGGGGCGCCCGTTGTTATAATTAGCTTTCTTCTTAAGCCGCGAAAATGCTCGATTTTTCCAAACTAAAAACATATTCCATCCGCAGCCGCAAGAGCAAGGTCGACAGGACTTTGTTCGCGAAACCGCTTGAGCCCGGGGTTTCTTTCGGGGAGTTCTTTGACTCGCTGCCCAACATCTTAAAAGCCAAAGAGTTAAGGGAGATCGCCGGGGCGATCGGCGCCGCGCGCAGGGCGGAGAAACCCGTCATCCTGATGATGGGGGCGCATGTGGTCAAGTGCGGGCTTTCTCCGCTGGTGATCGATCTGATCCGGCGGCGGATCGTGACCTGCGTGGCGATGAACGGCGCGGGGGTGATCCATGATTTCGAGATAGCCCTGGGCGGACGGACCTCCGAAGACGTGGCCGCCGCGCTGAAGGATGGCAGCTTCGGCATGGCGCGCGAGACGGCGGGCTTTATCAACGGCGCCGTG
>JBLMXZ010000056.1:0-23459 GCA_050258015.1 Deltaproteobacteria bacterium | reverse complement strand
TTTGACTTAAAGAACGAAACGGTGAACTTGACGGCTTTGTCGGTGTCGAATGCGCGGCAGGAAAAGATGTTGAGATATGCGGAGTTCCACATCTCCGAGAAGTGTCCCGTGATCGAGGACGTCTCAATGAACTGGAGCATCGAATACCCCGCGGTATGCGCCTCATTATAGCCGAAGTGCGGCAAAAGCGTCTTGCCGTACTTTTTCATCTTGAGGAGCTTGCACAACCGGGTAGCGTACTCGGCCAGTTTCTTCCCCGAACGGATCACCTTGGGGTCGCACTCGTAAAGGTCTAATACGACTTCCAGGCCGAAACCGGCCTGGTGAGACGAAGAACCTTTTTCCATCCTCTTGTTATCCTCCCCCTTTTACGGAACGGCCGCGCGGGCGATGCGACAGCGCCTGCGGTGCCCTCGTGACGCTTTTCTCGTCGACGTTTTAGGCGGCGTTGCTCTGTCGCGTGCACCGCCGCCTCTTTTCGGGGAAATTATACCCCCTGCACCCCGTCAACGCAAGCCCTCTTTGAAAAAAATTATTCTTTTACCCGGACGCTGGCCGGCAGGGGCGGCGGGTTTTCCCGGACCTGTGTCGGCAACCCCATCGTGCCCAGAAGCTCGATAAAGGGATCCGGGTCGAGCTCTTCGACATTGACCATGGTCCCGGGGTCCCAGACGCCCTTGGCGACCAAAAGCGCGGTCGTGACCGGCGGCACCCCGGCCGTGTAGGAGATGGCCTGGGACTCGACCTCTTTGTAGCAGGCCGCGTGGTCGCAGATATTATAAAGGAAGACGGACTTCTTCTCGCCGCCCTTCGTGCCCGTCACGTAATCGCCGATGCACGTCTTGCCCGTGTAGCCGGGCGCGAGCGACGAGGGGTCCGGCAGGAGCGCCTTTAGGACCTTGAGCGGCACCACCTCCACCCCCTCGGCGGTCCTGACGGGCTTCTCCGATGTCAGCCCCAGGCTGGTCAGGACGGTAAAGACGTTGATGTAGTGATCGCCGAACCCCATCCAGAACCGGATGCTGTTGGCGTCGATGTTCTTCGAAAGGGAGTGCAGTTCATCGTGGCCGTTGAGATAGACCGGCTGTTTTCCCACCACGGGAAAATCCACGACCATCTTGACGGCATGGACCTTCTCTTCGACCCACCTGCGGTCGATCCACGTCCAGACCTTCTTGAACTCGCGAAAGTTGATCTCGGGGTCGAAGTTGGTCGCGAAGTACCGGCCGTGATTGCCGGCATTGATATCGATGATATCGATCGTATCGATGGCATCGAAGTGGTGCTTGACCGCCGAGGCCGCGTAGGCGTTGACCACGCCCGGATCGAAACCGGCGCCCAGGATGGCCGTGACGCCCGCCTTGCGGCACTCCTCCCGGCGCTTCCATTCGTAGTTGGCGTACCACGGCGGGTTTTCGCAGACCTTGTCCGGCTCCTCATGGATGGCGGTATCGATATAGGCCGCGCCGGCCCGGACGCAGGCCGACAGCAGCGACATGTTCACATACGCCTGGGCCAGGTTGATGACGATCCAGGAGCCCGTCTCCCGTATGAGCTGCGCCGTCGCCTCCACGTCCAGGGCGTTGAGCGAACGGCTCGTGATCTTGCCGCGGGGGTCCTTGACGCTCTTCTTGCGCCGGATGCTCTCGATGATGGCGTCGCACTTTTTCTGCGTTCGGGACGCGATACAGATATCGCCCAGGACGTCGTTATGCTGGGCGCACTTGTGCGCGGCCACATGCGCCACGCCCCCCGCCCCGACGATCAATACGTTCTTTTTCATAAGGGGTATCCTCCTGTGTCGTCTGTCGGGATCAAGACTGGCTTGCGGCAAAATCCTTGTAGGAGAAACGCCGCACGACCCGCATCCGGCCGTCGCGCCCGCGCACGACGATCGCCGGCATCGCCAGGCCGTTGAACCAGTTTTTCTTGACCATCGTATAGCCCGCGGCGTCGGCAAACCGGATCGTATCGCCGACCTTGGGCCTGCGGGCGAAACGGTATGTGCCGAAGACGTCGCCGGCAAGACACGACCGTCCGGCGACCATGCAGCGGTACCTGCCCCGGCCGGCCCCCTTGATCTTGGCGGCCTGGCGGTACACCAGAAGGTCAAGCATATGCGCCTCGGTCGAGGCGTCGACGATCGCGATGTCCATGCCGTTCTTGACGACGTCGACCACCGTCGTCACGAGCTCTCCGGCCTGCGTGATGACGCTCTCCCCCGGCTCACAGTAGACCTGAACGCGGAAACGCTCCCCGAACTCCCTGAGCTTTGCCGCGAACGCATCGACGGGGTAACCCTCTTTCGTAAAATACAGCCCGCCGCCCAGGCTCACCCACATGACCCGGGAGAGCACGGCGCCGTAGGTCGCCGCGATAAAGTCCAGCTGCCGGCAAAAGGCGCGCACGTCGTCATTCTCGCAGTTGAAATGGAACATAACGCCGTTGACGAGAGCCAACGCCTTGACGAGGGCGTCCGTGTCCGTGACGCCCAGACGCGAGCACCGCCGGCCCGGGTCCGCCAGGTCAAAGCGGGAATAGCTGACGCCCGGATTGACGCGCACCCCGACATCCCGGCCGCGCAGGGCCGGGGCGAAACGCTTCAGCTGAGACAGGGAATTAAAGATGATCTTGTCCGCGATGGGCCGGACCGCCGCGACATCCCGGGCGCCGTAACCAACGCAGTAGGCGTGGACTTCTTTGCCGAACTTCTCGCGGCCGAGGCGCGCCTCGAAGGGGGAGCTGGAGGTCGTCCCGTCGAGATACGGGCGCATGAGGCCGAAGGCGCTCCAGGCCGAAAAACATTTGAGGGCCAGGACAAACCGGGCCCCCGAAACGCGTCGGATACGCTCGATGATCTTGAGGTTCTTCAACAACCTCTGCTCGTCGATCAAATAGTACGGTGTTTCCAAAATGGTTTCTTCCGCTATTCAACCACAACGAAAAGAGAGATCTTCCTCTTTTATGATAGGGGCTATCTCCCGCCATTGCAAGGAGAATTGTGAAATGGGCCGCAGGATCCCGGATCGCGGGCCTAATCCGCCCCTTCGCGCTTCGTCCGTCCCCTCGCGCGCTGCGGGCCTTCTGACGGCAATGCCCTGTTCCCGTAATGGACGATGGCCCACGCGCCGAGGGGCGCCGTCAGGATGATGCTGAGCACCGCCGTGGCCAGTATGATCTCGCCGGGGCGGGTATCCATGCCCGCCATCTTCATGGCCAGCAGGGGGGCCGCGCCGATGGCCGCCTGCACCGTCGCCTTCGGCAGATACGAGATGACGACGAACGCCCGTTCCGGAGGCGTCAGGTCGCTGCCGATAAGGCACAGATAGGTCCCCGCGCTGCGGGCGATAAGGGCAAGGAAGATGACGGCGGCGCCGGCCAGGCCCGAGACCATCGCCACCCTCAGGTTCACCTGGGCCCCGACGAGCGCGAAGAGGACGATCTCGGCGAAGACCCACAGCTTGCCCAATTTCGCCGATATCTCGTGCGCCATGGATTCGCTCTTCTCCAGAATGATGAACCCTATCGCCATGACGGCCAGGAGCGCGGCAAAAGGGAAGAAATGTTCGAGCAGATGCTCCAGGTTGACGAGGATGATCGACACGCCCAGGATGATCAAGAGCCTCTTGGTCGCCCGGGGATTGGTCCTGCGGAATACCTTGTAAAGGAAAAAACCGCACGCCAGCCCGACGACGATCCCCAGCGCGATCGAAAGAGGGATGCCGGCCAGCTTCCAGAAGACGTTCACTTCCCTTCCGGTGTAGATCCCGATAAGGACGCTGTATATCACGATCACGAAGACGTCGTCTATGGAAGAGGCGGCGAGTATCAGCGTGGGAATACCCTTGCGCGCGCCCCTGTTCTCTTCCATGAAGCGGATCATCAACGGCACGACGACGGCCGGAGAGACGGCGGAGAGCACCGCCCCCAATATGGCCGATTCCATGAAGCTTAATCCCAAAAAGCGCCGCCCCAGGAAGACCACCGCCGCGCCCTCCAGCGTTGCGGGAAGAAAAGAGAGCAGCAAAGCCCTGCCCCCCACCCTGTGCAGCGTGTCCTTGCTCAATTCGAACCCGGCGCGCAAAAGGATCACGATCAAGGCCATCATCCGCAGGTCGGAGGAGACCTCGAGCATGTCGGGCTTGAGAAAATTCAGGACATACGGGCCTATGACGATGCCCAAGAGCAGCATCCCGATAAGCCCCGGCATCCGAAGTTTCCTGAATATGAAATCCGCCAGCAGCCCGAGTATGATCAGCTCTGCGATATTAAGCGCCATGCCCGTTCTTCTCCTTTCGCGGTTCGACGCGGAAAAAGAAAGCCTCCGCCCGATCTCTCCGGCAGAGGCCCATACAAAAGACCTCTACCGGACAGGTAGAGGTCATCAACCCTGGAGGCCAGGGTGGTTAAACGGCGAACCTCATCGCCGCGTAAACTTTAGCATGCTTAGGTGAAAAAGTCAACATGCCGGGCGGTTACGGTCGGGGCTAAGGTCAGGGTTAGGTATCCGTTCCGGACCCGACCCTGACCTCAGCCCAAACCGGCTTCCCGACCATGACCTGGTCATGGACCCGGGTCACTTCAGCATCTCGGCCAGATCTGCCTCGGGCGTGCCGATAAGCTTCAGGTCGAACTCTTTCTGCAGGATCGCGAAGACGCCCGGCGTGATGAAGGCCGGCGGCGTGGGCCCCACCCGCATCCCCTTGATGCCGAGGCTCAACAAGGTCAGAAGGATCGCCACCGCTTTCTGCTCGAACCACGACAGGACGATGGACAGCGGCAGGTCGTTCACGCCGCAGGCAAAGGCCTTCGCGAGCGCGGCGGCTATCTGTATGGCCGAATACGCGTCATTGCACTGGCCGACGTCGAGCAGGCGGGGGATGCCGTCGATAGAACCGAATTCCATCTTGTTGAAACGGTACTTTCCGCACGCGAGCGTCAGGATAACGCAATCCTTGGGCACGCGCTCGGCCAACTCGGTGTAGTAGTTACGGCCGGGCTTGGCGCCGTCGCAGCCGCCGATGAGGAAAAACCGCCTGATCTTACCCGCCTTGACCGCGGCGACGATCTTGTCGGCCAGCCCCAGGACCGCCTCATGATGGAAACCCGTCATGATGTCGGGGCCCGGCGCCGCGGCAAGCGGCTTGGAAGCAAGCGCCTTTTCGATGAGCGGCGTGAAATCGCGCCCCTTGATGTGCGCGACGCCGTCCACCCCCGTGATGCCGACCGTGAAAAGCCGGTCGCGGTAGGAATCCTTCGGGATCAGGACGCAGTTCGTCGTCGCCAGGATGGCGCCGGGAAAAGCGTCGAACTCCTTCTTCTGTTCCTGCCAGGCCCCGCCGTAATTGCCGGCAAGATGCTTGAATTTCTTAAGCTCCGGATAGCCGTGCGCCGGAAGCATCTCGCTGTGCGTGTAGACGTTGATCCCCCTGCCTTCGGTCTGGCGCAGCAGCTCGTAGAGGTCCAGCAGGTCGTGGCCTGTCACGAGGATGCCCGGTCCGGCCTGGGTGGCCGTGGCGACCTTTGTGGGTTGCGGTTTGCCGAAACGCGCGACGTGCGCCTTGTTCAGCAGTTCCATGACGCGCAGGTTCATGGCCCCGCACTTCATCAAAAGGCCGACGAAACGCTGCGGGTCGAAGTCGACGTTGGTGACCGTCGCAAAAAGGCCCTCGTGCATGAAGGCGTCGACCTCCCCGTCGCGCGCGCCCAGTTCGCGCGCATGAAAGGCGTAGGCCGCGATCCCCTTTAAGCCGAAGAGCAATGTGTCCTGAAGGCTCGCGACATCCGCGCTCTTGCCGCAGACCCCCAGCGTCGTGCATCCCGTCCCCTTTGCCGCCTGCTCGCACTGATAACAGAACATGCTCACGATTCCTCCTTGGGTTATGCCTTCAAAACGGTCGAAAATACCCTTGTCCGATGCCGGATCTCTGTCCCCGGATTTCGATGGCTTATTTCACGGCCCCTTCGATGGCGATGGTGACGTCTTTAAGCGGCACGTCCTTGCCCGACTTCGCGATTGCGTCTTCGACGATCATCTTGAGCCCGAAACAGCACGGCACCTCCATATGGGCGACGGTGACCGACGCGACGCCGTTGACCGCGAAGATGTGCGCCAGCTTATCCGTGTAGATCCGGGCGTCGTCCAGTTTCGGGCACGCGATGATGAGGATTTTGCCTTCGAGCAGGCCGTGAAAATCGGGCATGGCAAAGCCCACGCAGTCGGCCGCGATCAGCAGATGGGCCCCTTTCAGGTACGGCGCGGCCGGCGGAACGAGCATCAGCTGAACGGGCCAGTTCATGAGCTCGGAATGCCGCGCGGCGCGCGGACCGGCCTGCGCGGCGGACCGCAGCTTTTTCGTCACAGAGAGCGCGCGCGCCGATGGGCACCCTCCCTGGCCGTGGCCCGGCGGCGCGGGATGCGCCGCCTGCATCTGCTTCAGGTGCGCGCCGGTCGCCGCCTCGTCGAACGCCTCCGCTTCTCGCTCCACGATCCGGATGGCGTCCTGCGGACAATGGCCCAGGCAGGCGCCCAGCCCGTCGCAGTAAACGTCGCCGACGAGCCTGGCCTTGCCGTCCACGATCCGAAGCGCCCCTTCGCGGCAATTGGGGATACACTGGCCGCAGCCGTTGCATTTCGCCTCGTCGATCTCCACGATCTTCCTTTTGGCGCGTATCATAGGACACCTCCCTTTGCTATCCCAAGGATAGCGCACGCCGCAAATAGATACCTTGACCCAGGTCAAGAAAACGGAAAATCGTCCTTAAGGGGCGAAAAACGAAGATACGCCGGGCCGTTACGGGAAGACCCCCGGCGCGTCGCTCATAAAGGCCGGGAACGGGGGACCGAAAATCTTAGGAAGATGCCGGGGAGGCGCCGGCGATGCGGGAAAGGCCTTTTTTATCGAGAAGACGGACGGCCTTGCCCTCGACGCAGATCAGCCGCTTCTTTTTGAAGCGGCCCAGGACGCGCGAGAACGTCTCGGCGGCGATGCCCAGCCGGCCCGCGAGCTCGGCCTTGCGCGCGCCCAGCTCGAAGGCATCCTTCTGTGTCCGCGCCGCCCGGTCCAGGAGGTAGCGCGCCAGGCGGGCGTCCGCGTCCTTAAGCGCGAGCTCTTCGATGACGGTATTGAAGGCGCGCAGGCGCTCGTCCATCGAAGCCAGAACGGCCAACGTCAGGGAAAAGTCCGAACGCAGGAGGTCGAGGAGCGGACGCGCGGGAATGAAGAGGCAGACCGTAGGCGCCAGGGCCTGGGCGAAGGCGGGATACGTCCGGGCCCGGCCGAAAACGGCCGCCTCGGCAAAAGCGCCCACCGGCTCCACCAGATGCAGGATGTGCTCTTCGCCGCGCGCAGAAAGCTTGTAGATCTTGACCCTGCCGTCGGCCACGACAAAAAAGCCGTCGGCGCGCGCGCCTTCTTCAAAGACCGTTTCGCCCTTATGGAAACGACGGACGCTTGCGAGCGCGGCGCAGGCGGCGAGCGCCTTCGGGGAAAGGCATGAAAAAAGAGCGCACCGGCGCAACAGGGCGGGTTTGTCCATCTCAGATTTCTAGGCGCAAGGCGTGAGTCTCTTCTTGACCAGGGCGCTGAGGCTGGCGGCATCGACCGCGCCGCCGGTGCGCGCCATGACCTCTTTCATGACGCGGCCCATGTCCTTCATGGAGGCGGCGCCGGTCGCGGCGACGACCTCATCGAGGATGCGGGCGACCTCGGCCTCAGGCAGGGCCGCCGGCAGATACCCCTCCAGGAGCGCCAGCTCCGATTTCTCTTTTTCGACGAGATCCATGCGTCCGCCCTTCTCGAACTGGGCGAGGCCGTCGCGCCTCTGCTTGATGAGTTTCTTGATGACCGTGAGGACGTCGCCGTCCTGCATCTTCTCGCCCCTCTTGTCGATCGCGGCATACTGTATCTGGGAACGCAGAAAGCTCAGGGCCTGGGTCCGGGCCGCGTCGCGCGCCTTCATGGCTTCTTTGAAATCGGCTGCGATCTTTTCCTCTAAAGACATCTTGCCTCCTTATCAACTCCGTCTGTAACCCGCCTATTCGACCTAAAAAAACCACGACACTCCGAACGTGACGGCGTTCGCGTCGATGCCGCCGTTCGGCTCCTTGACGGAACCGTTGGAGATGTGGCGGCGCCGGTAGCCGACGGTGACCGCCAGATCATCCCGCAGGAAATAGAGAAATCCCGCGCCGCCGATGCTCATGAAATTGATCTGCGTCGACTGTTCGTAGGTATGCAGCGTGAAGTAATAGGGCCCCGTCCCGATCTCGACGTAGGGATAAAGCTTTTCCATCAGGGGATAGGCGTATCGCAGGGACACCGGCAACATCACTTCGATATTGTATAGGGGCTGCGTGATGGTGCCCGCCGTCGGTTCGTAGACGATCTCAAGCAGGCCCGGCGGCTGCAGGCCGAATTTCTTAACGAAGGGCTTGAGGTCGAAACCAAACCGGACCCCTATGCTGGCCGAGCCAAAGTCCAATCCCCCTTTCAGACCTCCGTGGGTATACGCGCCGGCGATGCCGACCTCCTCCAGCCACTTCCCCAGTCCCTGCGCAGGCCTGTCATCCGCGCGCTCGGCTTCCGCGACCCCCGACATGATGAGAAAGAACACCGCCGCCAACACGCTCAAAGCCCGCTTCATACACCCTTCCTCCTTTGCCGCAGCGATAAATCCGCATAGAGACTCCCTCCCGCTCAAAAACGCCGTTCCTAAGCGGGTTCCGGCGCCGCCGTTTCCGTGTGCAACTTCTCGAAAAGGAGCCGCGCCACCCTGTCGGCCAGGGAAGGGCTCATCGACGCCACCTCGAGACGCGTGACATGCGCCGTGGTCGATACGAAGAAGACGCCGACTTCCGTTGTGTCCACGTGGCCCGCAAAGCCCATGGCCGCCAGATACGCCCCCTCGCGGTCCTTCAGGTAGACGTTGGCGCCGCTCTCGCCGAGGATCTTCTCGACCGCCGCGAAGGCCGCCTTGCGGTCCATGGTGACGTCCAGCGTCCGGGCATCCCGGCGGGCCCTTTCCAGATGGGCGATCGAAGACCCCCAGATCTCACGGCCGGCCTCGCGGATATGCGCGCAGCCCGCAACGGCCAGGACCAGCGCCCCGGCCCCCAAAAGCCGACCCCCGAAGATTCTCCCGGATCCGTTCTTCTGCGCCATATCGCGACTCCCGCTATACGCCTGTGAACCGGGCGCGCGTCCCTTTTTCTACGCCGTACCGTTCCGCGAAACCCGCCGGCACCTCGAGCACGTACCGGGCCGGCACGGTGCCGCCGAATTCGGGAGGATGCAGCTGGCCGACGGCCGGCCGCGCTCTGCGGACGACCTCAACGACCTGCCTGTCGTCGTTCATCCAAAGGATATCGAGGGGAAAATAGGTATCCTTCATCCAGAACGGCCACGACCCCGATTCCGGAAAGATGAAGAGCATCCCCGCGCCGGCCGCCAGGCGGGGCCGATTCATCAATCCCTGGGCCCGCTCTTCCTGCGTATCGGCGATCTCCACGCGCACGCACGCGTTCCGGAAGCACACCTGCGGATGCGCCGTCCGGACGAAAAAGACCCCCCACAACAGAAGGATGAGGACGGCGATCCCCGCCGCGAGCCAGACGCCGCCGCGCAGGCGGGGCATGAAGAACGTTTTATCCTTGGACATCACGCGGACAAGCGAATTCAGGAGGTTCTCGGCGTTGTAGAAATCGACGGATTTGTCGAAGACGCCGTTCGCCCCCAGCTTGTACGCTTCCACCCGCATATCCTCGTGGGCATAGGCGGAGAGCATCACGACGGGGAGCCTGGGATGCGTCTTGCGGATACGCCGCAGGACCTCCATTCCGTCCATGCCGGGCATCATGTAATCCAGAAAGACGATGTTCGGCCGGACCGCCTGAACGGCCTTGAGGGCCTCTTCGCCCGAAGAAGCGGTCGCCACCCGGTAGCCCTGATTTTTGAACCAGGCGGACATGGCTTCCAGAAAAGTCTTTTCATCGTCGACGATCAACAAGAGGAAATCGGACTTGGGTTGCGGCTGCGCGTTCATCGCTTTCTGGCCTCCTAGGATTTCTTGCCCTGGCGCGGGATCACGAAAAGGAAACGGCTCCCCTTGCCTTTTTCGCTCTCCACCCAGATCGTCCCGCCGTGCAGGTTGATGATCTCCTTGCTGATGGGCAACCCCAGGCCCGTGCCCCCCGCCCCCTGGGGGCCGACGAGGCTAACCTGTTCGAACTTGTTGAAGATCCTCTTGAAATCCTTGGGATCGATGCCGATCCCCGTATCCGCGACGCAGACCTCAAGACACGGCGCCTCGCAGACGCCCTCCTTTTTCTCGAGGGCGCGCACCCGGATACCGATCTCCCCCTTCGCCGGCGTGAATTTGAGCGCGTTGCCGATGAGATTGATCATGACCTGCATCAGCCGGTCCCTGTCCGCCAATACCGTCAGCGCTTCGGCGGGCATCTCCTTGCGAAAAGAGATCTCCTTGTCCCGGGACCACGTCCCCAGGGATGCCTGGGCGTCGTTCACGAGGCTCTTGAAATCGAACTCCGTAGGGTTGAGCCTGAAATGGCCCGCTTCAATGCGCGACATGTCCAGCAGGTCGTTGATGAGCTTGTTGAGACGCTCGACGTTGAACTTGGACATCGACAGGAACCGCTGCTGGTCCTCGGAAAGCGCCCCCGTCGCCTGGCTGAGCAAAAGCTCGATGGATTTCTGCACGGCCACCACGGGGGTGCGCAGCTCGTGGGTGACGAGCGACACGAAGTGGGTCTTCATCTCATCGAGCTCTTTCTCGCGCGTGATATCGCTTAAGACCGCCACCATGCCGACGGGCTTGCCGTT
This sequence comes from Deltaproteobacteria bacterium, assembly GCA_050258015.1. Classification (GTDB taxonomy): domain Bacteria; phylum Omnitrophota; class Gorgyraeia; order Velamenicoccales; family Velamenicoccaceae; genus JBLMXZ01. The sequence continues at coordinate 12,618 of JBLMXZ010000056.1, read as the reverse complement.
CTCGTTCTCGACGACCGCGCTGCTGGCCTTAAGGATCCGCTTGGCCTCCTCGTTCTTCGAGGTAAGCTCGATCTCCTTGGTGATATGCGTATCGTCCCCGTCGTCCAGGCTCCCTTTTGCTATCGCCAGCAGGTGCTTGTCCTTGATGCTCTGGGCCAGGGACTTTCCGATCGACTCCTGGGTCTCGGTGTCCAGAAGCTTTTCGGCCGCGGGGTTCATCATGACGACGTTGCCGTCCTTGTCGACCACGACCAGGCCGTCGGCCAGATAGCGCATCACGCCTTCGGTCCGCTCCTTCTCGTCCGCCAGGCGCCTGTTGGCCCGGACCAGCTCCGCGGTCGCCGTCCGGACCTTCTCGGCGACCTCCTCGTCGAACCGTTCCGCCAGGCGCGTGAGCTTCTCCAGCTTCTTCTTCGATATGGCGACGTCCTCGTCTTTGGCCAGCTCCTCTTCCATCTGCCTGATGAACGAGGCGACGCCTTCTTTGTCCACGCCCCGCTCTTCAAGGCGCCGGCGCAGCTTCGGCGTCAGCCGCGCCTGGTCGTCCTCGTCGACCAGGATACGCGTGGCGAGGAGCAGCCCTTTTTTGGCCGACGTGCCGTACGTATCGTAGGCCTGCTCGAGCATCGCGACCATGATATCGTCGGCGCAGCCGGCCACGATATCGGCGGCATTCGGGAAATAGTCGAAACCGTCCTGTTTCTTGAAAGAATCGAAAAGCTTCTGGAGGAACTTGGCCGGGTCGCGCTTGTGCTCCAGGACGATAGGCAGGACGTACTGGGCCATCCACACGATGAACTTCTTGACGACCGCCTCGAAGTCCCCGGACTCTTTGGCGCTGGCGATGATGGCCTCCGCCACGCCGGGGACATCGTGCTCGAGCTCCTTAAAGACGTCGGCGGGGGTCGTGGAGATGTTCTTCTCCCGCCCCGAGAGGAACTTCTTGATGTCCTCGAAGACCGAAACCCGGCCGGGGCCCGGGGCGCCCGTGCCCGTGCCCATGCCCGTCCCCCCGGTCACGCCTTCCTCGACGACCTTCTCGCCCTCTTCCACGCGCTCATAATGGATCTTTCTGATCTTGATGTGCGCGCTGCCCTCCTGGATGAGGGGCGGGATATCGATCTCCTTGCCGCTGTCCTTGACCGTGGCCAGGGCAAGGGCCTGAACGAAGGCCGTCAACTCTTCCTTCTCCAGCCCCCGGAGAAAGCTGACGCCGTCCATCTTGAGGAGCCGGAACTTCTCGTAGACCTCCGCGATGCCCAGCGTGTCCGGCTCGATCGTCTCCTCGTTGACGAAGATCTGGTCTTTGCCGGAGCCGGCAACGATCAGGATCTCCGGCGACTCCTTCAGGATCTCGTCATACATCTTAAAGAGGTTCGTGAGGATGTCGCGGGAGAGCGGATGGACGGCCGCATAAAGCGAAAGCCGCTTGAAAGCAAGGAAGAACGACTTGATCACCTCGCGATAGAGTGTCTTGTGGTCCATACGCGCCTCTTTTCCGCGAAAAATCCTTTGCCCGCCGGGGTCAATCGGCGTGGTGGTTCCCGCTGCTCAGGGGCTCCATGTGCACGACGACGTCGCTGACGCCGGGGAAGCGGCGCTGGAGCTCCTCTTCGATCCGGACGCTCATGTTGTGGGCCTCGACGAGCGGCGTCCGATCCGTCGCCAGGACATGCAGATCGATATGGATATCATCGGCGCGGCCCCGCGTGCGGATCCGGTGGCATCGTCTGACGCCCGGTATCGTCATCACCACGCGCTCGATGTCGGCGCTCTTCAGGGCCGCGGTATCGCACAGGACGTCCGAGGTGCTGCGCAGGATACGCACCGCCGAGATGCCGATAAAGACCACGATGACCACGGCGACCGCCGTGTCCAGGAAGGGATGCCCCATCCGGATGCCGACGAAGGCCGCCACGACCGACAGGGACGTGAAGATATCCGCGCGCGTGTGCATCGAATCGGAGACGAGGATATCGCTTCCCAGCATGCGTCCTTTGCGGTACTCATAGATCATCACCGCCACGTTGACGACGAGCGTTCCGCCCATCACCGCGAAACCGACCCACGTGATATCGGGGACGACCTGGCTGTGGAACCGCTCCACGCTGTCGTGCAGGAGATGGAAACACACCAGGAAAAGCAGAAAGGCGATAAAGACGGCGGCAAAGGTCTCGTATTTCTTGTGGCCGTAAGGATGGTCGGTGTCCTTGGGCCGGGCCGCGATACGGACCCCGAAGAGACCGATAATGTTGGAGCTGCCGTCCGCCAGCGAATGGTACCCGTCGGCCACCATGCCGGCGCTGCGGATGGCGTAGCCGAAGAAGAGCTTAAAAAGGGCCACCAGCCAGTTCAGGACGAGCGTGACCAAAAGCGTCTTGCGCACCTCGTGCGGATAGCGCTCCGGCGCACAGCCTGTCATAGGGTGGGCGTGTTCGTGCATGTTCGGACGGTTAAGTGAAACGCTTCCAAGACGTTATCTAAAACAGCTTAAGGCCAAACCAGGCCTTTGTCAACGGGGGAAAACGGAAGACAAAGAACAGAATACCGACGTTCGCGGCGGGAAGTCCGAAAGGCGAAAATACACGATCTCTCGCCTTTTTCTTCGAAAGCCAAATATCGAACTTCGCATACGGCGGCGGTCTCCTGCCCGCCGATCTACTGCGCCGGCTCCTCTATCTTAAGCACAAGCTTGTTGCGCGGATCGAGCGACCGGGCCTTGGCCAGGTAACGATGGTAATCCTCGACATCGCCCAGGGCAAGCGATACCTCGGCCAGGCGCGCCCAGGCGTCCGGAAAACAAGGGTCCGCCGCCGCCGCTATCCTGAGGAGGGCCCGCCCCTTTTTCTTGTCCCCTCCTGCGAAGGACGGCGCCAGCGCATAGAAGCTGCCCATCCCGAAGTACACGCCCGGGCTCTCCGGCTGCAGCGCCTGGGCCTTTCTGAAATACGCCATGACCCGCGTCCCGTTGAACAGCTTCGACAAGGGGCCGCCCCCCTCGGCGATCATCCCCTTGGCGCCGCCGATGACAAGGTAGGCCCGCGCCCGATTCGTCGTATCGACCTTGTCTTCGGGCAGGCTCAGGACATCCTGCGCCAGGCGCATGGACCGTTCGTACTCATCGTTGTCGAACAAAAGATAGGCAAGCGTGATATACGCCGGCGCGTACGCCGGCGCTTCCCGGATGATCGCCGTCAGCTCTTTTTCGGCGGCGTCCAGCTCGTGACCGCGCCTCAAAAGCTCCGCCCGGCCCCACCGGCCGCCGATGTTCTTCGGATCCCGGCGATAGATCTCCTCAAAGCAGCGCCGGGAAGCGTCCTCGTCGCACGCGCCCAGATATCCCAGCCCGAGGACATACAAGGCGTCCAGCGAGGCGGGGTCCTTCTCCGCGGCGGCCTTAAGCTCCGCCAGGGGCGCGTTCTCGGCCTTCTCGTTCAATGCCTTCCAATCGGCGGCCTGGCTGCGGCCGACGCAAACAAGCAGCCCCAACGACAGAAGAACGAGACCGGTCCTTACCCCGCATGCCGACATGGCATCATTTTAAGGCACGGCCCTACCCTTGGCAAACAAAATCCGGCCCGGCCGGCCGCAGCCGTTTATGCTATACTGACACCCGATGAACACGACACCGCATCGCCTCCTTGAACGGGGATTTGCGCAGGCCGAAGCCCTCACGCGGGACTACGCCCGGACGTTCCATTTCGCCTCGCGCTTCCTCTCCGCCTCCAAGCGCCGGGCCTGCTATACGCTCTACGCGGCCTGCCGGCTGTGCGACCGGCCGGTTGACGCCGCCGAGGGACCCGCAGACCCCCGCCGCCGGCTCGAAGAGGTCCGCGGGCGCATCGGCCTGGCCTACGCGTCCGCGCCCCTCGCCGCCGATCCCCTGATGGAGGCCCTGCGCGACACGGTCCGGACGTTCGACATCCCGCAACGATGCTTCGACGACCTCATCGACGGCATGGTGATGGACCTGACCATGACGCGCTATGCCGGGTTCGGCGAGCTCTATCTTTATTGCTACCGCGTGGCGGGGGTCGTGGGGCTCATGCTGACGCGGATCTTCGGCGCCGGAACGCCGCAGGCCGAGAAATTCGCTCTGGACCTGGGGGTAGCGATGCGGTTGACGAATATCCTGCGCGACATCAGGGAGGACTACGGACGCGGCCGGATCTATCTGCCTCGCGACGAGATGGAGGAAGCGGGCGTCACGGAAGAGGACATCGCGGCGGGCGCCATGACGGACGGCCTCGCCCTTCTGCTGCGGCGCCAGGTCGAACGCGCCCGCTCCTACTACAGGGAGGGCCGGCGGGGGATCGAAAGCATCATCGACAGGAACGCCCGTTTCGCCGCCCTTCTCATGGCCGCCCTCTACGAACGCATTCTGGATAAGATCGAGCGGCGGCGCTATAATGTCTTCGCGCAGCGCGCGGTCGTTCCCCTGCATGAGAAGCTCGGCTGCGCGCTGCTTCTCCTTATTCGCCACGCATGAAAAAAATACGCCTCGCGAAGACCGCGGGTTTCTGTTTCGGGGTCAAAAGGGCCCTCGAGATCGCCCTGGCGACCGCGCGCCGGGATCCCCGCTGCGTCATGCTGGGAGATATCGTCCATAACGAAGAGGTGATACGCGGCGTCGCCCGGGCGGGCATACGGCGCGTCCACAGGCTCACCCGGGGGCGGGGCCGGGCGCTGCTGATACGCGCCCACGGCATGCCGCGCGCCGCGCGCCTGAAGGCGGAGAGCCTGGGCTATCGGATCGTCGACGCCACCTGCCCCATGGTCCAGGAGATCCACGGCATCGCGGCCGACGCCGAACGGCGCGGCTGGCCCGTCATCATCATCGGCGACAAAGAACACGACGAGGTGCGCGGTATCGTCGGCCAGCTCAGGAGGCCGGCCATCGTCATCGACAGCGGCATCGCCCTGCCGCGCGCCCGGCTCAGAAAGCTCAAGAAGGCCGCGGTCGTCACGCAGTCGACGCAGAATATGGAAAAAGTCCTCGCCCTTGTGCGCGAGCTCAAGACGCTTATCCCGCGCATCCGGTTCACCAACACCATTTGCGGACCGACGCGCCAGAAACAGAACGAGATCCGCTCCCTGCCCCTCGCCAACGACGCCGTGGTCGTGATCGGCTCCCGGTCGAGCGCCAATACGCGCCGCCTCTATGAGATCGCCAAGAGCCTCAATCCCAGGACCTTCTGGATCCGGTCGGCGCGCGACCTCAGGAGGAAATGGTTCAAGGGCGTCAGGACGGTGGGCGTGACGGCGGGAGCCTCCACGCCCGACGCGACGACAAAAAGCGTCGTGCGGGCGCTGCGCCGCTTCTGAGGATCCTTTGCCTAAAAACTCTTCCTGTACTTCAGGAGGAACGTGTTATCCGTTTGGACGGCGGTCGCATTGAGGGCGGTCTGGGTGCGATTGGCCGTTGTCGTCGCCTCAACGCTCACGTTCGGGGTCACGCCGTAGCTCACGCCGGTGCTCTGTGAGGTCGTGCGCGTGCCGTCCGCTGCGCCCTGTTGTTGGCTGACGCCGTAACGCACCTCGAGGTCCGGGGCGACCTCTTTCGCGACGCCCACCCCCTGCTTGTTCCCCTCGACCGTAAGGGAGACGTCTTTGAGGCCGAGGCGGGCGATGAACTCCGTGATCTTCCCTCCGAAAACCAGATAATCCAGAACATCCTTGGCCAGGTTCACGGGGACCTGCCCGCGGGCCGCCTCCTCCTGATCGCGGCCGAGGGACCGGCCGGCCAGCAGCATCGCCGTCATCTGGACCTGCGTCAGGGCGGGGTCATCCGAAGAAAAACGCAAGTCGGGGACGGAAGGCGTACCGGTCAGAAAGACGCGGATGGGCACGCGGTCCACCACCGCTTCGCCTTTGATATCCAGACGCGGCTCGGCTTCGTCCTTCCTGAAGACGATACGGCCGTCCGTCAGACGGACCGCGGACCGGGGAAGGATCAGACGCCCGGACTCAATGAGGATCTCTCCCTCCCAGGGCCTGTCCGAGGAAACAAAAACGGTCCCGTCATAGCGCAGCCGCAGCTCCTCGATGGCGATGCGCTCAACGGATATCTTGTCCGCGAGAAGATCGCCGGCCACCCGCAGCGCCGCAAGGGGCCCTGTCGCCTGGGCATCAAAGGACGCCACGGACCCCTTGAGCGGGAACGTCCCTCTGCCGTCCGCCGGGAGAAGCCCCAGGAGGTCCGAGACCTCGACATGACGGCCATAGATCTGGGCGTCGACGACCCCATCCTGATATATGCCGTCCGCCACGACCGCGGCGCCGCCGGGCAGCAGAAGCCGGCCGTTGTAGAGCTCGACGTTAAGCCCCTGCGGCGAAAGGGCGTCGAAGTAAATATTCGCCTTCTGGATGCGCACGGCATATCCCGCCGGCAGAAAAGACGGACCGCGCACCTCCGCCTCGCACAGGGTCAAAACGGAAAAAAGGGTCCCCGTCACGGCCTTGACGTCGTAGTCCTGCGGCGCGCTCACGGCCGCCATCGCGCGCCGGGCGAGGAAACGCGCGCCCGCAGGCGTAAAAACAAAAAAAGCGGCCGCGGCCAGGAGAAGCGCCGCCCCCAGGACGACGAGCTTGAACCCCAGATAGAAACCCCTCCTCATGTTCGGCATTCTACCGGCACAGGTAAAAGAACGGACAATAAGAACACCTCTTCGGGTCGCTGCGGTCCGGCTCAAAGGGCACGCCGGGATCCCGTATCTCATTCAGGATAAAAGCCGTGACGCGCTTGCACCCGTCCAGAATGGCGCGGCGCTCTTCGGCAGGCACGTCCTCGCCGAAGAAGCGCTTGAAGCCGCCTTCCTGGTCCGCGTAGCGCAGATAGTATAGGGCGGCATCGAGCATCCCCGCGTCGGCCTCCTGCTCCATCAAAGAGAGATACAGGGGCACCTGCAGGGAACGCATCCCCGACTTGATGCCCGCGCGGGTCAAAGGGCGCGCCGCCCATGCCCCGCGACGGGGCGTCACGTCCGTGGCGCCCGTCTTGTAATCGATGACGAGAAGGCTGCCGTCGGCCAGCCTGTCGATGCGGTCGATCTTTCCCTTGAAAGAGAAGGACGTGCCGAAAAAGTCCAGCCGCGTCTCAAAGGGTCTTTCCACGGCCTCGACGGCGGCGACCGGACGGCCCTCCTCCCGGTTCAGGAACTCCTCCATGCGGACCCGCAGAACCTCCTTGACGAGGAAAGCGTCGGCCCGCATCCGGCGCGCGAGCTTGCGCTCGAAGAGGGCGTCGAACTTCTCGAAGAACCCCGACCGGAACGCCGCGTCCGGGCGGGGAGCCCGGCCGAGGAACGGACGGAACGCTTCCTCCAGCAGCTCGTGGACGAAGTTGCCGATGTCCGCTCCCTCGGCTTCATCGAGCAGCTCTTCGCGCTCCCGCAGCCCCAGGACGTACTGATAATAGAAACGCAGCGGGCAGCCGATATAGGTGTCCAGGCTCGACGCCGAGTAGGCGAGCCGCTCCAGGTGCGCGAGGTGTTCGGGCGCCTTGTCGATCCGCGCGTGCGCGCTTTCGGTGCCGATCCTCCAGGAACCGCGCGCCACCGGAACGACACCCAGACGCCCGGCCCGAAGCTCTTGCCCCCATATCAATCCCTCCAGGAAACGGCTCGGCGCGCGGTCGTCGCGTTCCTGATAAAAGAGATCGACGTTCTTTGCCGACGCGAGCAGGCAGGCGAACTGATAACGCTGGATCTCCTCCTCTTTTTCCAGGCGGTCCAGCCCGAGGCTGATCATGACGTCGCGCGGGATCAGGGGTTCGCTGATCTTGAGCCGCGGAAGAACGGACTCGTTAACGTCCAGGATAAGGACGTTCTCAAAAGCCAGCCCGCGTGTCTCGAGGATACCGAGGATCTGCAGGCCCTTAAGGGGGGAACCGGAGAAAGCCACGGCTTCATGCTCCAGGCGCCCCTTAAAGATCTTAAAGAGTTCCTCCGCGGCAAAGGGCTCGCGGCTGCAGGCGGCCAGGCGCAGCTCCTCGCAGATGCCGAAGAGCCGCTCCATCAGCTTGAGGTTGAGCGGATATTTCTCCGGGGCGCCGTGATGCAAAAGACACGTCAACAATTCCTCGAGCGCCCGGCCGAACGACTCAAGGTCTTTGACCTCCTGCCAGACCTCGAAGAAGATCCGGTGCAGCGTCGCCAGGGCGGTCTTGAGGGCAACGGATGCCGGCGGCGTATCGCCTTCCAAAAGGACGCGGGCGGCGTCGAAGATATCGCGGCATCCCGCGACCTCGCCGAGACCGATGAAGAGGCTCCCGGACAGGTCCGTCGGCAGGACCCCCGAAAGCCCCTCCTCGACCTTATGCAGCAGGATCCGCGTCGCCGCCGGGTCGCCCGCCGTGTCCAGGTTCTTGACCAGGGGGTGATGCAGGACGCGCAGGTAATCCTTGGCGTAATAGCTCCCGCCCCGGCGCGTCGCCTGCGCCTCGAAGACGGCGGTCAACAGCGCGTAAAGGGACGTGCGCGTGACGGGATATCCCATCGAGACGTTGACGTCCGTGACGCGCTCGGCGATATCGCACAACAGGGGCACGAGCGCGCCCGTGTCCGGCAGAACGACGACGGTCTTCTGCGGATCCGTCACGCCGGCGAGCGTGTCGCGTACCTGCCCCACCTGGCTGTGCAGGTCGAACCCCGCGTGGACGCGCACGCGCGGGGCCGGGGCTGCAGGCGCGGGGCTCTCGATCGCAACGTTCAAGCGCCGTCCCAGATCCTCAAGCACGGGCCAATCGCGGCCGCTGCCCTGGAAAAGAAGGTGCGCCTTGCCGATCTCGTAAAGCCTGCGGAACACCCTCTCCTCCGTCTTGTGGAGATAGAAGAAATGGCACAGATAGGCGGTATCGAAGGCTTCGAGCGGCACGTCCTCGATAAGCGCGCTCAACCGGTAATACATGAAACCGCGGACGTACCGGCGCCGCTTGAGGAGCTCGGCATGAAAGGCCTCGCGCAGGCCGACGATGTTCTTCAAGAGCTCATTGACGTTCTCCGGCACGTCGTAACCGATGTCCGCCTGGCGCTGGATGCCGGCGAGAGGCGTCAACGGGACGGCCTGGAGGTCGAGCTGTTCGATGAAGCGGAGGATCTCCCGCGCCCACGGGAAGAAATCGGAGAAACGCGGCCGGCCGCGGACGATACGCGGCGCGACCTGGCGGGCCATCTCATAGATGAGATGAGAGGCGTCGAGGTCGGTAAGCGTTCCGAAGGTCTCCCGGCCGGAGAGAAGGTCCGCAGCGAACTCATCGACCGTGAAGAAGCGCGGGGCGAGATACGGCCCTTTGAGGCGCCGGGCGAGCGCGCGCTGCAGGAACAGGCGCGGCCGCCGTCCGCCGAAGACGACCGCGCAACGCCGCAGGTCCCCCTCCCGTGCGCCGGCCTCGGCGGCGAGCCGATCGGCCACGCGCTCAATAAAAGGCTCGGCCATGGAAAAAACATGCAGGCGGCTCATGGCACTTCCTCGGCCTGAAAATTGTCCAGAAATATCAGGTACCCCCTGACCCGCCTGCCGGCGAAGACCCGGCCCATGGTCTCGACGTAACGCCGCACCTGTACGGCCCCGTCCCGCGCCTCCTGGCGGCTGCTCTTGTAATCCACCACCCAGACTTCCTCTTTCTGGATGATCAACCTGTCGACGCGTCCGGCGGAACCGTCCGCATAGACGAATTCCTGTTCGCACAGGACGCGGGCATCCCGGGGCCGGAAAAAGGGCGCGAGGGCCTCGGTCGAAAGCGCCCTCAGGAACGCCTCTTCGTAATCCCCCCAATCCGCGACGAACGGGAAGCGGGCGAGGGCGCGCGCGCGGATATCCCCCCAGATCTCCCGCGCATCCCTCTGCCCCGCGTCGGCGACCCAGGAAAAGAGCGCGTGCAGGACCTCTCCCCGCCGGATCGCATCCCGGCGCGCCAGCGCCCCCGTATCTGCGAACTCATCGCTCAGGGCCGGCACCCAATCGCCGTAGCGCGCCAGGCCGATGGGCGCGGCGCCGGCCGGGACCTCTGCGGCCGGCGGCGCCGGCACGGGCAACTCGCCGCGACGGCGCACCTCCTCGGGAAAGAGCGCGGCGAGCGGATTACCGGCCCTTTTGGGCCCCTGCGGCAGGAAGACCCACATCGCCGCGCGCGCGCGCGTCAAACCCACATAGACGCTGTTCATCTCGTCGATAAGGGACCGGATGCGCTCTTCGGTCTCCACCGCGTCAAGGTCGGCGGAAAATCCCGCGTATTTGCCTCCCACGCGGCGCAGGAGAAGCCCTTCCGGCGTCTCCTGCACGGCCAGGGGGGCCACGCGCGGACGGATACTCAGGAAAGGCAGGATGACGACGGGAAAACCGAGCCCTTTTGCCTTATGGACGGTCATCACCCGGACCGCCGCCGTGCTCATCCCTTTCAGATAAAGCTCCTCGACGGCAACGGTATCGAAGAACTCAAGGAAATCCGTCAGGACCGCGCTCTCCTCTTCGCGCTCCTTGATGAGCTCGAGAAGGCGCATGAAGAACCCCTGCTCGGAGGCGAACGCCTCGAAACACCGGAACTGCGCCAGCACCTGCACGACGAGCTCGTAGAGCGGTACGAACCCGACGCCCTTGAAGAGGTTCTCGAAATACGTCTGCCACAGATCGGGATACCGCTCGCGGAACGACCTGTAGAGATAGGGCGCGCCGCCGGTGCGGCCCCGGCCCGGCCGGCCGAAGACGAACGCCTCCATTTCGGCGCGGGACCGCCCGCTCGCCCGGCAGAAAATATCGCCGAGAAGGAACGCAACGAAGGCCAGATCATCGACCGGCTTATTGAGAAAACGCAGGAGCGAAACGACTTCTTTGACGCGGGGGTGGTTGCGGATATTGAGCGTCTTCTCGGAGGCCACCGGAATACCGCGGCCCAACAGCCACTCGGAGACGCTCTCCACCTCTTCGTTCTCGCGGACGAGGACGGCGACATCCTGCCAGCCGTAACCGCGGGCGCGAACGGCGTCCAGGACCTCGAAGACCCGCTCCCGCACCCGGCCGGCGCGCTCCTCGGCATCCTCTCCTTCGACGACCTCGACGCAGACAAAGCCGCCCGACCCCTCCTCGAGCACATCCTGGCGGGCGCCCTGGAACACCTCCAGGAGGCGCCGCCCCTCGCTCTCGCCGGCCAGCTCCCCGCGGCCGTCGGCGAGGAACCGCCCGAGGTTCTCCTGTGAAAAAACGGTATTGCAAAAATGAACGAGCTCAGAGAGGCTGCGCCTGTTCTTGTCGAGGGTCAGCGGGATGACCGGAAAAGAAGCGAAGCGGTCCCGGAGATGGTCGAAGAGCCGGACGTCCCCGCCGCGGAACCGGTAGATCGCCTGCTTCTTGTCCCCCACATAGAAGAGCGAACCGCCCGTTGACAGGGCCTCCTCGACCATGGCGTCCAGGTTCGCCCACTGCAGGGGACTGGTGTCCTGGAACTCATCGACCAGGAAATGTTTCAGCCGCACCGCCAGGCGGTAATAAAGTTCCGGCAGCGAGACCGCCCCCCGCCCGACGAGCTCGTGCGCCCGGAAGTTGAGCTCATCGAGGAAGAGCACGTCCTCCTTGGCGAGGTCGCGGCGCAGCTCGACGAGGAGCTCGGCGAAGATGTCCGCGTAGGGCTTGAAGATCAGCAACGACTCCAGCACCGCCGCCGCCTCCAGGTGCCCGCGGACCGCCTGCCAGGCGCGCGTTGCCGCCGCCGGGACGCGGCCGTCGCGGCCCGCCGGCAGCTCCTGCCTGTGCCAGTAACGGGAAAGCTCTTTGAAATCGAACGAGTCCCCCCGGCCCGCCAGGAACTTCTCAAGGTGGCCCGCGAACTGCTTATGCGTGGAGGCGGGCAACAGGCGCGCCAGGCGCCGCATGGCAAGGACCGCCCCCTTTTTCTCCTGCGCCAGCGCCTTGGGCGTTGCCGCAGACCTCAGGTACTCCCTGCCCCTGCGGTTCATCTCCTCAAAGAGGTCCCGCATCATCCGGAAGATCTCCCGCTTCGGGAACCAGCCGGAGCGGCTCTCCAGGTACAAGTACTGCCGCAACGCCTCCTCAAAGAGGCGCCGGATCTTCTTCTCCCGCTGCCCCCGGTCGATGAGCGTGTCCAGGGAGAAAGCGAGGAACTCGGGCCAGTCGCGCCGGATCCGGAAACTGGAGGAGAGGCCCAGGTGAAAGGCGCAGCCGGAAAGGATGGCGTTCATGAAACTGTCGATGGTCTGCACCTGGAAGAAATTGTAATTGCGCATGAGGGCGTCCATGCACTGGCGGGCGCGGCGCCGCGCTTCGGCGGCGCTCAGGCCCAGGCTCCCGAGGAGCTCGGCCTCCTCCCCGGGATCGGCAAACCCACCCAGGGCGAGCCGCTTCAGGAGATAAAGGATCCGCTCCTTCATCTCGAGGACGGCCTTGTTGCTGAAGGTGATGGCGAGCATGCCCTTGAACGGGGCGCAGCCGCCGAGGTCGCCGGTATCCATGAGGAGCTGGATATAGCGGCGGGCCAGGGCATACGTCTTGCCGGTGCCGGCGGACGCCTCGACGATACAGACGTGCGGAAAACTGTGGAGACGGGGATCGGTGTGGGGCATGGGATAGCGATACGGAAAAAGAGGATTCCTGGCAAGGATTATAGTC
>JBLMXZ010000055.1:0-5234 GCA_050258015.1 Deltaproteobacteria bacterium | reverse complement strand
TTTATGCAGATACTGATTGCAGACCTCGGCCTGCTTGTCCCATGCGACGACGGTTATAAAACATGTCTCTTTCTTGTTCTCGCCGCTCTTGTCCCGGTAGGGACGATTGATGGCCATGCGCAGGTTCGCCACCGCCGTGCCGCCCGGGGTATAGCGCAACTCGGGATCCTTGGTCAGGTTTCCGATAAGCAACACCTTATTTAGATTTGCCATAGTATCCTCTCTTGATTCTGCCCGCGACGGGTCGAGCGCTTGCGCGCGAGCGTCTAGGAAAGGGGTTTTTGCAGAACGGGCAGCGCGGCCTCCGCGCGCAGGATCAGCGTGCGCAGGATGTTCTCGTTAAGGGAATAGCTCTTCTTTATCTCGTCGAGCGCCGTCGGCGCGCTCTCGAAGCGGACCAGAAAATACGTCCCCTCCCTGAACCGTGTCCCGCCGCCGACGGGGAAAAGATCATAGGCCAGACGGCGCCGTTCCGCCCAGACCTCATCGCTTGTGATCTTGCCTTCCTGCTTGACGATCTGATCCCGGATCGCCTTCAGGACCGCCTGGCGCTCCTCTTCATTCAGATCGGGCTTAATGATGAACATCGCTTCATACTGGTTCATGTTGTCTCTTCTCCTCCTTAATTTTGCCTATAACGGGTTGTTTTACCTTAGACCCGGGCCGCCTCACATCTCGGCGGCCGTGCTAAACGGTCGGACTTATGCGTCCGACCAGCACCCCCGAAGTCTGCCCGGGAAATTTTCAAGCATTCGTCGGCGCGAAGCGTCCGGGCGAATGCGCAGAAATTTCCGGGTGTCGAGACGAGGGGTCCTCCTGCCTATAACGGGTTTTTATTCCTTGCAAAATTAACCGTTGTACCGGTCCATGCAGGGCACCGTGCCCCGGCTCAACCACAAGGTGAGCGCTTGCTGGGCTGCATCGGCGACGGCACGCACGGCAGCCGCATCGGAGGGCGAAAAACGCCCCAAGACGAAATCCGAAAGATCCTGCCCGGCCGGCCGCGGCCCCACGCCGATGCGCAGCCGCGCGAAGTCGGGGCTGCCCACATGCGCGATGACGGAAGCCACGCCGTTATGCCCGCCGGCGCCTCCGCCCTGCTTGAAGCGCAGCGTCCCCAGGGGCAGCGCGACGTCGTCGTGCACGAGGAGCAGCCGGCGCGTTTCCGCCGACTTCTTCCGGAGCACGGCCCGCACGGCGACCCCCGAAAGATTCATGAATGTCTGCGGCAAGACCAGGAGAAAAGACGCATTCTCAAGCTTGCCGGGCGCGATACGGCTCTTGAAGGGCCGGCTCGCTTTAAAGATCAGGCGCGCCTCCCGCCCCCAGGCGTCGACGATCCGTGCGCCGATATTATGGCGCGTCCCCTCGTATTCCCGGCCCGGGTTGCCCAGTCCGACGACCACGTGCAGCGGCGAGGAAGGACGGCGCAGGCTGAACACGCTATTTCTTCTCTTTCTTCTCTTTCTCTGCCGGAGCCTCGGCCTCCGCGGCCTCGTCCTCGACCTTCTTCTCTTTCTTGATGACTTCCGGCTCGGCCGGCGCGCCTTCCGCCTCCGCGCCCTCGGCCGCCACGGGCTCTTCTTCGCGCGGCGCCAGGAGCGAAATGACCAGCGCCTCCGGGTCATGCTTGATCACGACGCCTTCCGGGGCCTTCAGATCGCGGACATGGATCTCGTCGCCGATCTTCAGCGCGCTGATATCGACCTCGAGCTTTTCGGGGATCTGCGTGGGGAGACACTCGACCTCGATCTCCCACAAGATGTGTTCGAGGACGCCGCCGTCCTGCTTGACACCGACCGCCTCGCCCTTCGCCTCGATAGGCACCTGGACCTCGATGCGCTCCGTAAGGTCGATCTCGTGAAAATCGACGTGCAGGATCTCGTCGCTGACGGGGTGTTTCTGGATCTCGGAGATAAGGACGGACCTCTCCTCGGCCTTTTTGCCGCCGGCGACGCGCAGGGTGATGACGACGTTCTCCCCGCCGTGGTGAGCGTGCATGAACTTGATGAGGCGGCTGCGCTCGATCTTGAGGGCAAGGGCCTGCATCTTCTCGCCATAGACCACCGCCGGAACAAAACCGCTCTTGCGCAGCTTATTGTTTTTGCCGACCTCCGCCTTCTCGCGGAGCGCGGCGTCCAGTGTGACGACTTCCATAATGATCTCCTATGCTAAGCGTGAAAAAAACACCCTTAACGCTGTTTCAGGGTTTAGGGTGCGGGGTTCGGATCTTCCTGTCCCCTGCCCCTGTCCCCCGTTCTTCAATCAAACAAACAACTGATGGATTCTTCCTTATGGATGCGCTTGATCGCCTCCGCGAGAAGCGGGGCCACCGAAAGGACCCGGATTTTTTTCGACTTCTTCTCTTCGCTCAAAGGGATCGTATTGGTGACGATCAGCTCTTCCAGGATCGAACGCTCGATGCTCTGGACGGCGTTGCCCGAAAGGACGCCGTGGACGACCGCGGCATAGATCTTCTTGACGCCGTTCTTCTTGAGCGCCTGGGCCGCCTCCAGCAGGGACCCGCCGGTCGCGATCAGGTCGTCGACCAGGACGGCATCGCGCCCCTCGACCTCGCCCATGATGTTCATGACCTCGGCCCTCTCGGGAGAGATGCGCCGCTTGTCCACGATCGCCAGCCCCGCGCCCAGGCGCTTGGCATACGCCCGCGCGGTCTTGATGCCGCCCACGTCGGGGGAGACGATGACCAGATCCTTAAGCTTAAGCTTCTCGATATATTCGACGAAGACGTTGGCGGCGAAGAGATGATCCATGGGGATATCGAAAAAGCCCTGTATCTGCCCGGCATGCAGGTCCATGGTGAGGATGCGGTCCGCGCCGGCGACGGTCAAAAGATTCGCGACGAGCTTCGCCGAGATGGGCACCCGCGGCTGGTCCTTGCGGTCCTGCCGGGCATAGCCGTAATAGGGAATGACGGCGGTGATGCGGCCCGCCGAAGCGCGCTTGAAGGCGTCGAGCATGATCAGCAGTTCCATCATGTTCTCGTTGACCGGAGGGCACGTGGGCTGGACCAGGAAAACGTCTTTGCCGCGCACGTTGTCGTCGATCTTGATGCGGATCTCCCCTTCGCTGAAACGGCTGACCATGATGCCGCCCAGTTTCTTGCCCAGCTCCTTGGCGATGTCCTTCGCCAGGGCCGTGTTGGCGTTCCCCGAAAAGATCTCCAGCTTGTTCATGAGGCTGTCCTTGTCTGTTTTCCCGTTTGTCTAAGCGGCCGGGCCGGCACACCGGCGACGACCGATCTGTCGGCTACGTTGTGGCCGCGCGGCACCACCGCGCCGGCGCCCACGACGGCGTTCTTGCCCACCGTGACCGGCGCGATGAGGACGGCGTCGCATCCGATGAACGCCTTATCGCCGATCGCGGTGCGGTTCTTCTTCCTGCCGTCGAAATTGGCGACGACCGTTCCGGCGCCGATATTGACCCCCTTGCCCACGGACGTATCGCCCAGGTAGCTGACATGGCGCATGAACGTCCCCTTGCCGAGCCTGGAATTCTTGATCTCGGTATAATTGCCGACCGACACGTCGTCCTCCAGCACCGCCCCCGTCCGCAGGTGGCAGAAAGGCCCCACCGAACAATGGCGGCCTATGACGACCCCCGCCTCGATATACGTAAAAGGATAGACGGTCGTCCCCTCGCCGATGGTCGCGCTCGGATCGATAAAAACGGTATGAGCGTCCATGATGCCGACGCCGGCTTCAAGGTGCCGCTCCAGGACGCGACGGCACAACGCGTGGGTCGCGGCCAAAAGATCCATCTGTGAATTGACGCCCGCCACCTCTTCGCTGTCTTCGGCAACGCAGGCCTCGACCTTGCGCCCCTTCTGAAAGAGCCATCCCAGGACATCCGTCAGGTAGTATTCCCCCGTCTTGGGCGCCGGATGGACATGGCCCAACCCCTCAAGGAGATCGTCCTTGGCGAAAACATACATGCCCGTATTGACCTCGCGGATGGCCCGCTGGACCTGGGTGGCCTCTTTGTCCTCGATGATGCCGATGACCTGCCCCGACGGATCCCGCAGAATGCGGCCGTATCCGCGCGGATTGGCCACGTGCGTCGTCAAGACCGTGCACGCGGCGCGATTGTCGCGGTGATGCGCATAAAGCGCCTCCACGGTCTCCTTGCGGATGAGCGGCGTATCGCCGTAGAGGATGACGACGTCTTTGGCTGCGGCCGGGATATCCTTGACGGCGCATCGCACCGCGTCCGCCGTGCCCTGCGGCACGTTCTGGACCGCCACGCCGACACCCTTCTCCAGCACGCCGCGTACCTCTTTGCGGGCGCCGCCGATGACCACGGTCACGCGGGCCGGCTTGACCGCCCGGGCCGCGGCCACGACGTGATTGATCATCGGCACCCCGCAGACCGGATGCATGACCTTGGGCAGCCTGGACTTCATCCGCTTGCCTTCGCCGGCCGCCAGTATGACCACGCAAAATTTAGACATCTTCACCTATCCCTTGAGGACGATCTCCCCTGACCATCGATATATAAGGTTGCTGTGGGCGCTTCCGCGCCCCCGGCCGGCCTCACATCTCGGTCGGCGCGCTGAACGGTCGGACTTATTCGTCCGACCAGCGCCCCCTTAGGTTCTCGTCCAGGCACAGAATCAACCTCGTTTTCGAAAGAGCGAAGACTCAAAAAGTCAAACGTATCTCTCGAAATTGGCTGCCCAGCCTGGACATCGACCTGTCGCTCCCGCCACAAACCCTGGCGGGTCGCTCCTTAGGAGGGGGCACGCCCCCTCCTAACGCTCAAACCTGAATGAGGATCGGGGTATCGCTGTTCTCCCCCAAGCGTGGGGGACGGTCTCCCCCACACCCCCTTTAGGTCCGAGGTTCTCGTAGTCCGAGCGGAAGCAAAATATAAAAAAGGGGCCCAAATGGGCCCCTTTTTTATATTTACTCCCTCTAGGGGAGGAATATTGTAGCTGGCTTATGGGCGGCGAACTGCCTCGCTTGCCTTAACAAGACTATCGCCAAATGGTATGGCGTATTCGTATCTAACGCCGAACCATCTAAACACATCAAGGGCACACTTGATGGCATCCTTTGCATTTTTCTGACTTAACTCATACCCAAGGGTCGCTTTGGGCGCTCCTTTATGCACAAGGTGATTTCTTACTCTATACAAGTTGACACACTTCCCATAGAGAGCTTCGTCTTCTTTTAGAAGGGACTTCTTCATTAAGTAAAGTGGTCTTTCGTGAA
>JBLMXZ010000054.1:0-8059 GCA_050258015.1 Deltaproteobacteria bacterium | reverse complement strand
GGTCCTTGAAGGCATAGGTCTTTCCCCAGTCGCGCGTCCACCGCTGGACGTCGATACCCGGGATCCCGTATTCCTCGAGGACGCGAAAGGTGCACGGCGGGATCGTCCCCAGATCCTCGGCGCAGGCGAGCATCCGGGTGTTGTCGATCAGGACATCCAGCAGGGTTCGGCCGTGTCCCTCCCACGTTTTCTCGTCGGACGGGTCAAAGACGCCGTTCAGGCCGCCGGTGGCCTCGGGCTCCTCGACCCGGATCGTCCACAGGCGGAACATACCGACCACATGATCGATGCGGTATAGGTCGTAGAAGTTCTCCGCATAGCGCAGTTTCTCGACGATATAGTCGTAGCCGTGGCCGGCGATCGCCGGCCAATCGTAAGGAGGCATACCCCAGCGCTGGCCCTGGGCGTAGAGCAGGTCCGGCGGCGCTCCGGATACGAGGTCGAGCTTGAAGTATCCCTGGTGCGCCCAGACGTCCGCGCTGTCGCGGGATACGAGGAACGGGAGATCCCCCATGAGGGCCACCCCGTGGCCGCCGGCGTAGGCCTTGGCGTCGCGGAACTGTTCGTAGAGCTGCCACTGGAGCCACTTCTGGAAGAGGAGCGTCGCCGCCCGTTCGCGGCTGAAAGAGGCCAGGTCCTCGTGGGCGCGGTCCCTCAATCCGGCGGGCCACTCTCGCCAGTCGGCTTCATGGCGGTCTTCCTTGATGGCCCGGAAGAGCGCGTAGTCTTCGAGCCAGTACGCGTTGTCCGCGATAAAGGCGTTAAGTTCCGGCGACGGTTGCGGGCAGGAGGTCCTGAAGATGTCGTAGAAGAGCGCGAGCTTGGCGCCTTTGATGCGGTAGTCGACCCGCGGACCGGCGCAGGGGAAACTTTCCTTAAGCGCGTCGATCCTTTCTTTCCACCGCCGGGCCTCGACGCCTCTCAGCCGGCCGGGGGCCAGATACATGGGGTCCAGGGCGAACATGCTTTGGGCGTCGTAGGGGCGGAAGTTGAAGCCGACGTCGTTGAGCGGAAGCAGCTGAATGATCGATATGCCGGTCTCCCGGCACCAGTCGACGAGGATCTTGAGGTCCGGCAGTTCGCCGATACCGCAGCTTGATTCGGAGAAGATGCCGAACAAGGGGGTCGCGACACCGGCGCGGCGATGCGTGCCGAGGATCTCCCACTGCCGGCCCGTGCGGCTGGCGCGCAGGCGTTGCTCCAGATCATGGGAAAGGGCGACGTTTTGGGGCATACGTCCTTTCGGGTTTTCCTTATCAGCCGAGAGCCAGGAGCTGCGAGCGCGGGCCGACCGGATCGCTATATGACGACGGCGGCGTCCTGGGGGATCCAGCCGGCTTTGCCGTCGGGGCGCTCGATCTCCAGCCACCCGGGTTTTTCGGCGACGACAAAAACGGTCATTCCTTCGGAGAGCTCGAAGTGCGCGGTCGCCGTGTCGAAAGGCGCGAAACGCGCCTCGGCGCGGGGGCGAACAACGAGCGCCTCCCTTCCAAGCCCTTTTATCTTAACACATAAGAGGGACAATCCAAGGATAAAAAAGCAGGCCGTGACCCGCAGGGGTACGCGCAGGCGGACTTCGGCGCCGGGGCGCACGGCTATGACGCCCAGCAGCGCCATGAGGCCGAGGTAAAGCGCCAGCAGCGCTATCGTCGCTTCATCGAGGCTTACCCAGGAGAAGAACGTCTGGATG
Source organism: Deltaproteobacteria bacterium (assembly GCA_050258015.1). GTDB lineage: Bacteria > Omnitrophota > Gorgyraeia > Velamenicoccales > Velamenicoccaceae > JBLMXZ01. The sequence goes on along the minus strand of JBLMXZ010000054.1, from coordinate 6,369 downwards.
ATCCGCCGCAGGAACCCTTGTCCTGCGGGCCGGGTGTAGGCCAGTTGGCTGCGGGCCAGGTTCAGGTTCGTCTCGATGTCGGCATCGCGAGGCCTCATGCGCCGGGCGCGTTCGTAGTTGACCAGCGCGTGGCCCAGGCGGTGCAGGCGGAAATAGCTGTTGCCCAGGTTGAAGTCAAGCGCCGCGGATTCCCAGCCGCCGTCCAGGATCGATCGATAGGTGGCGACCGCATCCTGGTACTCGCCGTTCTTGTACTGGTTGTTCGCTTGGGCGAAAGCGGCGTCCTGTGTCGCTTTCGACCATGCGAAAGCGGCGTCCTGGGCCTGGCCTTTCCCGACCAGGAAGAACAAGCCTGCCGTGATGAGCGCGAAGAGCGTTGAAAAGCGGCGTCGGTCAATCATGGATTTTGGCGATAAGGTCCAGGGCCCGGCGCAGGCTTGCCAAGTCCCGCTGCATCTCGTCCCCGGACGCGGAAAGCGAGGCGTAGCGGATGTCGTCGCATCGGCGCAGGAGGTGCGCGATGTCGCGCCTGTCGTTTTCCTCCATCCCCGCGCAGACGGAGAGGCTCGTCAGAGAGTCCGCCGACACCGTCTGGGCCGAGGAGCGGCACTTATCGGCGAGAAACTCCCGCAGTGTCCGGGAAATGACGGCATAGAACTCCTGGTGCCGGCCCGACGCCAGGGCCGCGGCCGCTGTCCTATAGCCTCTTTCGGCCTTGGGGGATGCCCGTAACCGCCGGGCATAGACGGTGTCCGTGCGCAGGCGCTCCCGGTGGCTGCCCCACTTCCAGAGCGCCCCCACGATGAACAGCGGCAGCACGACCAGGATCGCCACCGCCGGGCTTTCATAAAGATAGGTATTGCGGGCGTGCCAGCGGCCCGGGTCCTCTTTGATATAGACGATATCCGATCCGAGCTCTTCCGGCGCCGGGGGTTGGGCCTGTGCCTCCTTGGAGGCGACGACCTTGGTGGCGTCTGCCGTCAGCGGCGGCTGGACCTGTAAAGGAAAAGGTCCGGCACGCGCGATGCGGTATTGTTTTGCGTTGGGATCGAAGTAGGCGAGTTCCACGGCCGGGACCTGCGTTATGTCCATTTCCCTGGGGACGATGACCTGCTCAAAGGTGACGCCCTGGTCCGTTTCCGTCCTTTGAGGGTCGTAGGTCTTGAATCCCGAGCTGTCCGTCAGGGTGGGCGCGGTAACGGTCTTCATGTTCCCCTCCCCCGTTACCCGGGCGGTGAGGGTGACCGGTTCGCCGAGACGGACCCGCGCCGGGGTGACCGACGCGTTCAGCGAAAAGGCGCCGACCATGTCTTGAAAACCGGCCGGCCGGCCTTCTTCCGGGAAGGGCAGGACGTCGATCGTCAGGGCGTTCGACCGGATATCCAGCCGGTGCGTATCCTGGCCGCCGAAGAACTGCGCGAAGAATTCGTCGGGGAAAGGGGTCTGCTGGGGGCGCGTTATGATCTGGGTGCACTGGACGCTTGCCGGTCCCAACGGGAGCTTGCCCGTGCGGGTGGGAAAGACCATGAGGTCGAATTCAAGGACATTGAACAGCAGCCCGCTGCGGTTCACCTGGTATTGTTTGGGTTGGCCCACGCGTTCCGTCGTGAAGCCCGTCGTGTCGAATGTCGGGAAGTTCGCGTCCCGTATGGACAGTTGGTTGACGAACAGCTTGATGGTCACCGTCGCTTTCTCGTTAAGATAGAGCGTGTTCTTCGACGCCTCGAGGGTGACGAAGATCCGGTCCTGCAGGTCGGCCTGGGCCGTCGCGCCGCCGGCCGAAGGCGCGGACGCCGCCGGCGCGCCGGCGGCCACGACCTCGAGCGTGAACGCCGGCGCCGAGAAGGTCTTGCCGTTGATGTTGAAGGAGAAGGGCCCGACGCGGAAGGAGCCGGGGCGTTTGGGGACCAGCAGGTAGCGGTGGCTGACCGAGGCGCTCATCGTTCCGTTGACGATGGAGACCTGGGTCGAGGGGCCGACATATTGGACCTGGAGGCCCTCGGGGACGGCGATGTTGGGGGCCGGGGTGGACTTTTCGCCCTCAAAGGTCAGGATGAGCTGGGCCGCATCGCCGATGCCGATCTGCGTGCGGTCCACGCGGGCGGTCAGCTTCGGCTCCTGGGCGAGCGCCCTGCCTCCTGCCGCAAAGGCGAACCAGCAAACGATCAGGATAGAGAATAACCGCAATGCTCTCATAAAAAATGTCTGCCTGAAAAGTGAGACTTTTTAGCCTGGCTGGAAAGTCTCGGTTTTTTGATTCCTTTTTAGGGCTTACGAGCCAGGAGCCGTGAGCTAAGAGATCCTGCTGCGGATCTGTCTTACCAGTTCTTCAGCACGCGGGCGTTGTCGGCGTTCTTGTCCTTGTTGATGTCCAGGCGCGGGCCTTCCTTTCCGTAGGTCGCCACCAGCATGCGCGCCTCGTCTTCCGTGAGCTCCCCTTTACGCGGGGCCGCGCCTTCCTGTTTTTGAGACTGATCATTGGGCGGCTGTTCCGCGCCGGCGCCTTCCCTTTTCTGCTGCCCCTGCTGCCCGTTCTCCTGTTCCCCGCCTTCCTTCTTCTGCTGCTCCTGCTGCTGTTGTTGTTGTTTCTTCTGCTCTTGCTGCTGGTTCTGCTGCTGCTGGTTCTCTTGTTGTTTTTGCTGCTGTTGTTGCTGTTTTTGTTGTTGCTGCTGGTCTTTCTTGTTCTCCTGGGAGCCTCCCCCCTGCGGCTTGGATTGCGGCGGCAACTTTTTCTTGATGACCTTGATGACCTTGTCGGTCAGTTCATAGTTGTACGACGCGTCCTTGTCCGCATTATTCAATTCTATAGCGCGGCCGTAATAATTCAAGGCCTCTTTCATCAGGGCGACGGCCTGTTCCGGGTCTTTTTCGCGCACCTGCCGGGCACTCTGAAAGAGGCTGTTGCCGGCGTTGTAATACGCGGCCGCATCATTGCGTTTGTCTTTTTGGCCGACCGCCCGGCTGAAGTAGTCTTTGGCCTTGGCATAGTCGCCGCGGGCGTAATCCACCAGGCCCGCATGGTAATTCAGGAAGGGGGCGTCGCTTTTTTCCGTAAGGGCCTTCTCAAGGATGTCGGCGGCGCCGTCCTTGTCCCCTTTATCCAGGGCGCGCATGGCGCGCGCCACGGCCTTTTGCTGCCCTTCGGCGCGCGCGGATGCGGCCGGTCCCCAGAAGAGGATCAGCGCGAGTCCGGCCCCGGCGATCCGTCTGCGCGTGGTCATGAGAGCGCCTCCAGGATGCCTTGGGCGACGAGGGCCATCAGGGCGAAAAGGAGGAAGATCTCGAAACGCTCGGTGAAGATCTGAAGGACCCTATCCTCGCCTTTCGATTTTTCCAGGCCCGAAAAGTAATTCTTATAGAGCACGTCCAGGCCGAAGGCGTTGGGCGAAGAGCGCACATAGACGCCCTTGGTCGCCAGGGCGATCTTTTCCAGCAGCTGTTCGTCGAGCCGGGTGAGCACGGTCTGGCCCGAATCGTCCTTCAGGAAGCGGATCTTTCCGGCGGCGTCCCGCAGGGGGATCAATTCGCCTTCACGCGTCCCCACGCCTATCGTGTAGATACGCACGCCTCCCTGTCCCAGCACGGTCTTTGTTCCTTCGGCATGGAGTTTTTCGGCCGCGGCAAGAGCCCGGCCTTCATGGTCCTCCCCGTCCGTGATGAGGATAAGGGTCTTGTCGGCGCCCGAGGCGGACGCGAAGGCCTTGCCCGCTTCTTCGAGCGCCGCGGCGATGTCGGTCCCGGGCCGGCCGACCGTGTCCGGGCCCACATCCTTGAGCGTCAGCAGGAACCCGCCGTAGTCGGTCGTCAGGGGACAAGCGAGATAGGCGTCGCCCGCGAAGGCGATGAGGCCGACGCGGTCACCGTTCAGCTTTTTGACGAGGTCGCCGATGGCGAGCTTGGCGCGCTCCAGGCGGCTGGGCAGGATGTCCTGGGAGAGCATGCTTTGGGAGACGTCCAGGGCAAACAGAAGATCGATGCCGACCCGCGGCACCTTTTCCGTCCGGCTGCCCCATTGCGGCCGCATCAGGGCGAGCCCCAGGAACAGGACGGCGGCGCCGCAGCATAGCGAGGCCCCCCGCAGGCGCTTGAGGCGGCGGGGCGGGACAAGGGCCGCCTGGAGTTTGGGCTCGGCATAGCCGTCGAGGATCCTGCGGCGCACGCGCAGGCCGTGGCGCAGGATGCCCAGCACGACGGCAAGCGCTGCGACAACGACGATCAACTGGTCAGGCGCGGCCCATTTCATGGCAAAAATATAAGCTGAGATACGGGAGTTAAGAGATCCGACGTCTCGATCGAAGCCTCATCTTTCCCGGACGCCTTCGATGTCGCGCTTTTTCTTTGACACGTTGAGACTTGAGACCCTTTGTTCACGGCGTCACCCGCAGCCACGTGTTCTTGAGGACGGTTTCCAGAACGATCAGGACGAGCGCCGGCAGCAGAAAGAGCGGGAAGAGCTCCTGCCGCTCCTCGAAGCCCTTCTCTTCGAAACGCACCTTCTCCATTTTGTTGATGGCTTCGTAGATGCGGCGCAGCGATGCCGTATCCGTCGCCCGGAAGTATTCGCCGAGCGTTACGCGCGCGATGTCCTTCAGGGAGGCTTCGTCGATCTCGAGCAGCACCTGCCGGTAGACAACGCGGCCGTAGATATCCTGAAAGGGATACGGTACCGGCCCCCGGCTGCCGGCGCCGATGGTGTAGATCTTGACGCCCAGGGCCCGGGCCGCCTCGGCGGCGGTCATGGGGGTGATCTCGCCCGCATTATTGATGCCGTCGGTCAGAAGGATAATGATCTTGCTCTTGGCGCGGGAGTCCTTAAGCCTGTTCAGGGCGACGCTGAGCGCCGTCCCGATCGCGGTGCCGTCCTGGAACATGCCGGGCGTGACGCGTTCGAGGTGCGTCAGCAGCCACCCGTGGTCCAGCGTCAACGGGCACAGCGTGTAGGCGATGCCGGCAAAGGCCACGAGACCGATCCGGTCGTCCGGCCTCTCCTTCACGAAGTCGCGCACGACGTCCTTGACCACATCCGAGCGGTTGACGCGAAGCCCCTTAAGCTGGAAGTCTTCCGCGAGCATGCTCGTGGAGGCGTCGAGCACGAGGACGATGTCGATGCCTTCCCGGTGGATGGTGCCCTGTTGGGCCGGTCCCTGGGGCCGGGCGAGCGCAAGGAGCGCAAGGGCATAGACAAGGGTCCTCAGCCAGACGAGGCGCCGGGCCGATCTCAGCTTGAAGGTCTGCGGCAGGTCCGCGAGCAGAAGCCCCGATGGGAAGGTCATGCCGCGGCGCCGGTGCTGCCGCCGGGCCTGCCAGACGACGAAACCGATTGCCAGGGGCAGCAGGGCCAGTATCCAGGGATACCTAAATAGCATGTCAGAGCAGAAGGTTGAGGTTAAGGCTTAGGTTGAGAATACGCATCAAAACAACAATAGCGAAGGTTAAGGTTCAGAGCTTATGGGGCGTAAGGTTAAGTAAAGGGCTTGGAAGATCGCTCGAAGCCTTTTCTATTCTTTTGTCTTCTCAATCTTGACCTGCGCGTTGTCTTCCCGGGACGGCCGCGTCTCTTCGATCAGCCGGCGGGCCGAGGCGACGGCGGCGTCGGTTTCGGCGGTCCCCGGCGCGTACCGGGCGAATTTGACGAGGTCGCAGTGCGTCAAAAAGTCCTTTAACAGTCCTTTGTGGGCCGGGGTCAGCGCCGCCGCGTCCCGCATGTGCTCGAGGAATTCCTCGGTCGTCATCTCGGGAGCGCGGATCGAGAAACGGGCTTCCAGGTAGGCGCGGACGATGAGGGAAAGCTCGTAGTAGAATTGGGCCTCCATGCCCCGTGACATATAGTCTTTGGCGAGGAGCTCCCTTATCTTTTTCAGGGCGATCTCGTCCGGCGGCGGTTCCGGCGCGGGCAGGAGCGCTTCGGCGCGCCGGCGTCTGGTCCATTTCAGGGCGCCCCACGCCAGGCCGGCGGCCAGGAGCGCCGCCAGCGCCCATAGCTGCTTATGCGGACGCGATAAGGGGCCCTTGATCCCTTTGATGGCGAGCTTAAGGACGTCCCCTTCCACCTGTTGCCGGACGGTGAACGGCAGCGGTTTGGTCGAGACTTCCCGCCAGGCCGTGTCTTTTTTTGACCGGTAGCCGAGGGTCAGGGCCGGGATCTCATGTTCCCCCGGTTCGAACGAGCGCGCCAGCAAAAAAAGGCGCGCCGCACTGCTCCACGGATGATCGCTGGTCCGCAGGGCACTGTCTTCCAGCGCGATGCCTTTGATCCCTTCCTGCGGCGGGGTCCAGCGCCAGAGGGTCCCGGCAGGCGCACGACCGGTGATCGTCGGCCGGATGTCTTCTCCGACATCGAAGACCTTTTTGGCCAGGGTCGCTTTGAGC
>JBLMXZ010000053.1:0-2782 GCA_050258015.1 Deltaproteobacteria bacterium | reverse complement strand
GAGGTCGTTTCCTATATCTCGGGCCGCGCCGATTCTCTCGCCGCCCTCTTTGTCCTGGGGGCGTTGGTCCTCTATGGCCGATGGGAGAGACCGCCCTGTCTTTCCGCCGCCGTCGCGTGTTTTGCCCTGGCCTTGCTCTGCAAGGAAGCGGCCGTCGTTCTGCCTCTTGTCCTGGCGGGGTGGGAGGTGAGCGGCGTCCCGGCTTCCCTTTTCCCGCCGCCCCGCCTGCGGCGGCTGCTGCCCTTTTTTGTCGTAGCCGCCGTCTATATCGCCCTAAGGGCGACGGTCTGGAATTTCGCGGCCGGCGACCCGATCCTCTCAAAGGCGGGATTTGCCGCCCTGGAGATCGGGCCGGGGACGCGCGCCCTGCTGTTCGCGAAGAGCCTCATACTTTATATAGGGTTGTTCTTTGTGCCCGCGGGGCTCCATATGGAGCGGTCGCTTTTTTATGAGTCGGTCACCCCGTCTATCTATCTCGGGCTGGCCCTGGCCGTCGGCACCGCCGTTCTTTTGACCCGGCCCCCAGAGCGGGCGCAGACCTGGAACCGGCAGCCCCTGTTCTTCGTCTTCTGGTTCTTTGCTTGGCTCCTGCCCCAGTCCGCCTTCATCTTTCCCCGGGTCATGGCCGAGCACTTTCTCTATCTGCCGCTGCTGGCGCCGTGCTTCTTTCTGGCTTCCCTGGCGCAGGGTCTGCCGACGCGAGCCGGCCGCTGGATGGTCCTTGGCCTGGCCGTTCTTTTCTACGGCCTCCTGGGCGCGGAGAACAACAGGAATTGGGCGGACGAAGAGGCGTTCTTTGCGCATACGGTCGGCCATGCTCCGCATAGCCTGCGCGCGCGGGACAGGCTGGCCGCGTTGAGCATTCAGAAAGGCCACCTCGAAGAGGCGCGGCTGTTGTATGCCGGGATCCTGGAGACCGAAGAGGATGCGCCGGAGCACGCGGCCGTTCGGGCGGCGGCCTATTACAATCTCGGGGTTATTTACGGCAAAGAGGGCAGGGCGGCCGAGGCGCTCTCGGCGTACCGCAACGCGATCGCGCTGCGTCCCGGCATGGCCGAGGCCTATAATAATGCCGGACTTATCCTGCAGCGCATGGACAGAGGCGGCGAAGCGCAGGCGTATTTCTTGAAGGCCATCGAGGAGGATGGCGGGTATTGCCCGGCCTACAACAACCTCGCCCAGCTGTACGCGACCCAGGGCGACCTTGCGCAAGCCCGGCGTCTTTGGGGCAGGGCCTTGGATATCTGCCCCGGCTCCGGGACGGCGCGTAAGAACCTCGAACTTATCGGCGGGGAGACACTTTCTCGTAATTAATGATTGACTTTCGGCACCCATATATAAGATAATACTTCTAAATAAGTTAGGGATGGGAATATGTTCAAACGATCGCCGCGCCTGAGAGGCCGCAAGGGTTTCACGCTCCTGGAGCTTATGGTCGTCGCGGGCATCGCCATCACGGCCCTGGTCGGGCTTCTGGGCACGTATGTGGCGGCCCTGACATTGACCGAGACGACCCGCAGCTCCGAATTGGCGATGCTCTCGGCGCAGGCCGTCCTGGAGGACATGCGCACGACGGCCTTCACGGGCATCTACTCGGCGTTCAACGGATACACGACTACGGTCGACGGGTTGGATGCCAACGCGAGCGTGATCCGGGTCACGGTGAACGACTCGAATGCCAATCTTTTGAACGTTACGGTCGGCGCCTGCTGGCGGCAAAAAGGCGGGCGCATCATCGGGGAGTGTTACGACGCTTCCGGGACCGTTACCTTTAATGATACGAACGGCAACCACGTCCTGGATTCTCCGGTCCAGATCATGACGCTCATGGCGCAGAGATGAAAAGCGGTTTCACGCTCGTCGAACTCATGGTGGTGGTCCTGTTGACGTCCGTGGTGATGTCGGCGCTCTTCATGGTCATGTCCTCGGGACGTTCGGCCTGGTTCGAGGCGGATACCCAGGTGGCGGTCCAGCAGGAGTTGCGCAAGGCCATGCGGGAGATGACGCGCGAGCTTTCGATGTCCGGGGCGTCGCAGGTCTCCGTGGCCGATGACAGCAGCATCGACACCTCGATCTCGTTCAATATCTCGAACGGCTCGACGGCCGGCGGAGGCATCAACTGGATCGGTCCCATCAACTATTCGGTATCGGCGGGCCAGCTTCTGCGCATCAACGGCTCCGACACGCGCGTTTTGGCGAACAACGTTTCGTCGCTGGCTTTTTTGCGCGCCAGTTCGCCTTCGCGCTTGCTGCATATCAATGCGACGGTCGCCAAGAACACGGTGGGGGGCAGGACCATCAACGTGACGCATGAAGCGGCGGTCTTTCTGAGGAATTAGATCGGGGGGTGATCGATATGTCCTTTCTAAACAAACGCGGATCTGTCCTGATCATGGTGTACCTGGTCCTGGGCGTGCTCCTGCTTTTAAGCAGCGTTTTCTTTACGCGGACGTTGTCGAACCGCAAGCTTTTTGACATCGATCGCGAGCGCCAGGAGGCCTTTTACCTTGCCGAAGCCGCGGTGGACCGCGGCATCGCGGAGCTCGACACCGACTGGAGCGGTTCCGGCGTTCCTTCCTCGGCCGTTTCCCTGGGGCGCGGTGAGTACCGCCTGGATGTCTCGGGAGGGGCCGCGACAAAGAAGATCCTCGCAGGAGGGTATATCCCGCAGGCTCCCAGCGGCGCGGTGGCCTCGGGATCCTGCAATTCCAGCTCGAGCTGCCGCGCGGGCCGGACCATCGAGGCGATCGTCAAAAAATATACCCCGCCCAGCTTTTTCGAC
>JBLMXZ010000052.1:0-27928 GCA_050258015.1 Deltaproteobacteria bacterium | reverse complement strand
CGGCAAGTCGACGATCGCCCTGCAGTTGTGCCACCAGCTGGCGCGGCAGGGGAAAAAGATCCTCTACGTCAGCGGCGAAGAGTCGCCCCAGCAGACGAAACTGCGCGCCGTTCGTATCGGCGCCAGCGTCTCCGAGAATTTTTACATCGTCAACGCCCTCGACATCGAGCAGGTCCTCGCCGCCGTCAAAAAAGCGGCGCCGGCATGCGTGGTCGTCGATTCCATCCAGGTCGTCTACCACCCGTCCTTGAGCGCCAGCGCCGGCAGCGTGAGCCAGGTGCGCGAATGCGCGTCCCTTTTGACGCAGGCGGCGAAGGCGAGCGGCATCAGCGTTTTTCTCATCGGACACGTCACCAAGGAAGGGACGCTGGCGGGTCCCCGCGTCCTGGAGCACATCGTCGATACGGTCCTTTATTTCGAGGGAGAGCGTTTCTCCCATTACCGGGTCCTGCGCGCGATCAAGAACAGGTTCGGTTCCACGAACGAGGTGGGGGTTTTTGAGATGGGGCCCCAGGGCCTCGCGGAGGTCGCCAATCCTTCCGAGATGTTCCTGAGCGAGCGTCCGCAGGGGGTCGCGGGTACGGCCGTGGTCGCCGTCCTGGAAGGCAGCCGTCCCATCCTCGTGGAGATCCAGGCGCTGGTCGCCCAGGCCAACTTCGGGGTGACGCGGCGCAAGGCCCAGGGCATCGACGCCAACCGCCTGACGCTTCTCGCCGCGGTCCTGGAGAAGAAGGTGCGCCTGAAGCTGTTCGACAAGGATGTCTTCGTCAACGTCGTGGGGGGGATGCGGACCGACGATCCGGCGGTGGACCTGGCGGTGTGCGCCGCCATCGGTTCGAGCCTCTACGACAAGCCGGTGCCGGCGGATACCCTTATCCTGGGCGAGGTGGGGCTCGCCGCCGAAGTGCGCAGCGTCGCGCACCTGAACCAGCGCCTCGCCGAAGCGAAGAAAATGGGCTTTAAAAGATTTCTGACGCCCCGCTCCAACAGGAGCGTCCCGCAGTCCTGTTGTGCCGTGGGCGATGTTCTGGGCGCCTTTCGCGCGCTCTGGAAAGATCTATCATAAGTGGCCGGTGAAGGCCGTCATACTCTCATCATAAGGAGGGCAGGGGTGTCATGAATATGACCTTGTTGTTCGTGCGTGTTCTGTTTCTCGTCTGCTGCACGCTCGTCGGTTTCCAGGTCGGCGACGCGAACGGCATCAACGTGCTTGTGACCACCCTGGCGGGTTTCGGGATCGGCCTTCTGATCATGATCCTCGAGGTGGGGATGCGCGGCATCTCCGTGCGCGGGCTGTCGAGCGCCGTCTTCGGGCTCATCCTGGGGCTCGTCATCGCGCGCCTTCTGACGCAGGCCCTTTTTACTCTTTTCCCGCTGGACCAGTCCATGTCGGACGTGACGGCGTACCTGCTGACCCTGTCTTTTTCCTACATCGGCATGACGATCGCCCTGCGCGGGCGCGATGAGTTCAACCTGATCATTCCTTATGTCAAGTTCCGGCGCCAGGAGCAGGTGGCGGACGCCGTGCTTCTCGACACCAGCGCCATCATCGACGGCCGCATCGCGGATATCATCAAATCGCGCTTTCTCGATGCCCGTATCGTGGTGCCGCGTTTCGTGCTGAAAGAGCTGCAGGTGATCGCCGACTCCGCCGATGCCGTCAAGCGCCAGAGGGGACGCCGGGGTCTGGAGATCCTGCACATGATGCGCAGCGACAACCGTTTCAGCCTCATGATCCACGAGGAGGACTTTTCGGACGTCCCGGACGTGGACGCCAAGCTCGTGAAACTCGCGAAGGTCCTGGAGGCGCGCATCGTCACCGTCGATTTCAACCTCAACCGGATCGCGGAGCTGCAGAACGTCAAGGTCCTGAACATCAACGAGATCGCCAACGCGCTGCGCTCGGTCGTTCTGCCGGGTGAGGCCATCGAGGTCAAGCCCATGAAGGAAGGCAAAGAACATAACCAGGCCGTGGCCTACCTTCAGGACGGCACGATGGTTGTCGTCGAGGACGCGCGGCGTTACATCGGACAGACGATCAAGGTCATGGTGACATCTGTCCTGCAGACGCAGGCCGGACGCATGGTCTTTGCCCGGCCGGAGAGTCCGACGCGATGAGCCGTGTTTTTGCCCTGGTGCCCGCCGCAGGCGTGGGCGCGCGCATGAACGCCGCGCGTCCCAAGCCCCTGCTCGAGATCGCGGACACGCCCATCGTCGTCAGCACGCTCGAGGCGCTGGCGCGCCACCCCTTGATCGAGGAGATCGTCCTCGTTTTTTCCCCGGAGGGACTTGGGGAGGCGCGGGATCTCGTGAAGAGATATAAGATCGCCAAGGTCAGCCGTGTGATCGCGGGCGGCGCGACCCGCAAGGACTCGGTACGCAACGGCCTGGAGGTCGTTCCCAGCCGGGCGGAGCTGGTCCTTATCCACGACGGCGTGCGGCCGTTCGTCGACGAGGCGTGCATCACGCGCGTTATCGAGGCCGCCCGGGAGGGCGGCGCTGCGGTCCTGGGCGTCCCGGTGAAGGCGACGGTCAAGCGCGTGGACAAGCGGCAGGAGGTGGATGCGACGCTGCGGCGCGAGCAGCTCTGGGAGATCCAGACCCCCCAGGTCTTTGAACGCGAGCTGATCCAAAAGGCCTACCTGCGCGCCAGCCGCATCGCGGCCCCCGACGACGCATCTTTGGTCGAGGCGATGGGCAAACGGGTCCGGGTCGTCATGGGTTCCTATTTCAACATCAAGATCACGACGCAGGAAGATCTCGTCTTTGCCGAGGCGATCGCGGGCTTTTTGAGACTGGGCGCGTAAAAAGGCGATTGAAGGATTCAATCCGCAACCGAGACCGTCCTTTTCCCGGAACATGAGCGATGTGCGCGTAGGCATAGGTTACGACATCCACCGCTTCGCGGCGGGCCGCAAGCTCGTCCTGGGCGGCGTGGTCCTTGCGCATAAGAAAGGGCTCACGGGGCATTCGGATGCCGACGTCGTCCTGCATGCGGTCGCGGACGCCCTCCTGGGCGCGGTGGCCCGGGGGGATATCGGCCAGCATTTCCCGGATACGGACCCGCGGTTCAAGGGGGCGGCGAGCCTGGAGCTGTTGCGGCGCGTCGCCGGGATCGTCAAGAAGGCGGGATACGGCGTCGGCAACGTCGACGTCATGCTCCTGCTTGAGGCGCCGCGCATCGCAGCGTACCGCGGCCGCATGCGAAACAATATCGCCCGCGTCCTGGGTATTCCCGAGAGCCGCGTGAGCGTCAAAGCCACCACGCATGAAGGGGTGGGGGCGATCGGCAGGAACGAAGCCGCGGCGGCTTATGCCGTTGTGGCGGTGCACGAGAACGGGCGAACGAAGAGGGCATAGCCGGCGTTGTCGCCGGTTCCCGTCCGGGATGTGTCCGCGCATGAGGTGCGCGGCCTGAAGAGGACGGCGGGGAGGGGAGCATGACCTGTTTTTTACAGATCGTTCTGTTTCTGATCATCCTGCTTTTGGCATGGATCGTGTTTCTTTTGATCGCCTTCCGCAAGGAGATCGATGCGATCTTTGACCGGGATCCGGCGGCGCGCAATTCGCTTGAAGTGGTCCTGCTGTACTCGGGGCTGCATGCCGTCGTCTATCACCGCCTGGCGCGGGCGCTTCTTAAGCTGCGGGTGCCCATAGTGCCGCGGCTGGTCTCGCAGATCGCGCGGTTTTTGACCGGGATCGAGATCCACCCCGGCGCGCAGATAGGGCCGGGTCTCTTCATCGACCACGGCATGGGGGTGGTGATAGGCGAGACGACGGTGATCGGCAAGAACGTGACGCTTTTCCAGGGGGTGACGCTCGGCGGGACCGGCAAGGAGAAAGGGAAGCGCCACCCCAACATCGGCGATAACGTCGTCATCGGGACGGGCGCCAAGGTCCTGGGCAATATCACGATCGGCGCCAACTCCTACATCGGCGCCAATGCCGTGGTCTTGCGGGACGTGCCGCCCAACGCGACGGTCGTCGGCGTCCCAGGCCGGATCACGAAACAGGAGGGGCGCAAGATCGACCTGCGCCTCGATCATATCCACGTGCTCGATCCGTTCAAGCAGGCGCTCGAAGAGATGGAAGAGCGCATCACGAAACTCGAAAAGCGGTCCTGAAGATGGGCATCGTTTTCTTTAACTCGCTGACGCGCCGGAAAGAGGCCCTTGCGCCTCTCGCCGCGGGCAAGGTCATGATCTATTCGTGCGGGGTGACCGTCTATGACGATTGCCACGTCGGCCACGCGCGCAGCCTTTTCATCTTCGACGGCCTGAAACGATACCTCGAGTACCGCGGCTACGAGGTGAAGCTCGTGCGCAACATCACCGACGTCGACGACAAGATCATCAACCGGGCGGCCGCCGAAAAGACGACGTTCACCGTCATCCGCAGCCGCTACATCGATTCCTATTACCGGGACTTAAAGGCGCTGGAGATCGATAAGGCGGATTTTGAGCCGTGCGCCACCGAGAATATCGTCTACATGATCGACCATATCAAGCGCCTGGAGGCCAAGGGCGCGGCGTACGCGGTCGACGGCGACGTCTATTTTTCCGTGCGGTCGTTCGCTCCCTACGGCAGGCTCTCCAACCAGAGCATCGACGAGATGCGCACGGCCGTTCGCATCGAGAAGGACGAGAAGAAGCGTGACCCGCTGGATTTCGCGTTATGGAAGAAGTCGAAGGAGGGCGAACCCTCGTGGCCGAGCCCGTGGGGTCCGGGACGTCCGGGATGGCACATCGAGTGTTCGACGATGAGCATGCGTTACCTGCGGACCGAGACCCTCGATATCCACGCCGGCGGGCGGGACCTCATTTTTCCGCACCACGAGAACGAGATCGCCCAGGCCGAGGCCCTGACGGGCAAGCCTTTCGCCCGGTGCTGGATCCATCACGGCCTCCTGACGATCGACGGCCGCAAGATGTCGAAGTCGCTGGGGAATTTTATCACCATCGGCGACGCGCTCCGGAAGGCGTCGCCCAACGCCCTCAAGCTCTTTTTTCTTCAGGCCCACTACGCCTCGGCGATGGACTTTACGGATGCCGGGCTCGCCCAGGCGGGCAAGGCCTTAGAGAAGCTTGAGACCTTTCTGGACAAGGCAGCCCTCTTGCCGCAGGGGGCGGCGCTGCCGGAGAAATGCGAGCCGGTCGAGGAGCTCGTGCGCCGTTTTGGGGAAGCCGTGGACGATGATTTCAATACCGCCCAGGGCGTGGCCGTCCTTTTTGAACTGGTGAATTTTGGCAACAGGTCCCTGGACGCAAAGGATGCCGCCACGGCGGCCTCTTCGGCCCGCGCGCTTGTGGCAATGGCGGGCGCCGTAGGGCTTAAACTCCATGCGACCGACAAAACGCGGCAGGCCGTCGGCGGTCAACGCATCCGGATCGCGGATCCCGCGAAGATGACGATCACGCAGGAGGAGGCCGAGCGGCTGCTCGCCGAACGCCAGGCCGCGCGCGGGCGCCGGGACTACAAGCGCGCCGATGCCTTGCGCGACGCCCTGACGGCGCAGGGTATCGTCATCGAGGACACGGGCGCATGAAGCGCGGCATTTTCGTCACATTCGAGGGCGCGGAGAAGAGCGGCAAGAGCACGCAGGCGCGCCTTCTCTGCGCCCACCTGAGGCGCACGGGCCGCCGGGTCCTTTTTGTCCGCGAGCCGGGCTCGACCGTCATCGGCGAGAAGGTCCGGCGGCTGCTCCTCGACAGGCGGCATGACCGGATGACGGCCACGACGGAGATGCTCCTGTACATGGCGGCGCGTGCCCAGCTCGTCGAGGAGGTCATCCGCCCGGCCCTCGCGCGCGGGACGGTCGTTATCTGCGACAGGTTCCTCGATTCGACGCTCGCCTACCAGGGGTTCGGGTGCGGGATGGCGACGGAGGCGATCCTGGGCGTCGGGCGCGTCGCGACGGGCGGGATGACGCCCGACCTGACGCTCCTGCTTGATTTCGGCCGAAGCCGGGAGAACCTTAAGAACGAAAAGGCGCGCGACCGGATCGAGGCGCGGCCGGACGCTTTCCATCGCCGCGTCAAGCAGGGGTACCGGGCGCTCGCGCGGCGTTTTCCCCGGCGCATCAAGATCGTGCGCGTGCATGAGGACAGGAACGCCACCCAGGCGCACATCCGCCAGCTCATCGATACATGTCTTTCAAAGAGATCATCGGACACAAGGACGCGATCGGCTTTTTAGCGGCCGCCTATGCCGGGGATCGCCTGGCGCACGCCTATCTTTTTGTCGGGCCCGCGGGCATAGGCAAAGGAAGGGTGGCGCGCGCTTTTGCCCGGCTTCTTCTGTGCGAAAGCCCCCGGGAAGGGGCCGCCTGCGGGATGTGCGGCGGGTGCCGCAGGAGCGGCTCGGGACAGCATCCCGACTTGAGAATACTCGAGCCCGACGGCCCGTTCATCAGGATAGACGCCGTGCGCGCGGCGGGCGATTTCGTGAATCTCAAGCCTTTCGAGGCGGCGCGCAAGGTCCTGATCATCGATCCCGCCTCTGCGATGAACGAAGAGGCGGCCAACGCCCTCTTGAAGACCCTGGAAGAGCCGGCGGCGCACACGATCATCGTCCTGATCGCCGAGACGGCCGCCGCGCTGCCGGGGACCATCGTCTCCCGCTGCCAGCGTCTCGTCTTCGGCGCCCTGGCGTCCGCGGAGCTTGAGGCGCTGCTCGTCGGGCGGTTGGGGCTTGACCGGACGGCCGCCCGCGATCTGGGTCGTTTGTGCGACGGCAGCCCGGGGGAGGCCCTGCGGTTCCATCAGGAGGGCGTGCTGGAACAGCGCGACGCCTTGCTGCGTTTTCTCGATTCCGACGCCCCCATGAAAGAGGCGAACGCCTGGACCGCCGACCGCGAGACGGCGCTGCGTCTGCTCAGGGCCCTGGCGATGTGGTATCGGGACATGTTGACCATCAAGGTGACGGACGCCCCGGACCTTCTGGCGGCCGCGTCGGGCGCCGCGGCGCTGCGGAACGCCGCCGGGGGACGAACGGTAAAGGACATTTTGTCGGCGCTGGGCGTGGTCGCCCAGACGAGTCTGGATATCCGGCGCAATGCCAACATGCGCCTGGCCTTTGAACAGATGAGGACACAGCTATGCACATCGTCGTTCAGGTAAGATTGCGGGATATGGGGCCGGTCCTGTGTTATCAGGCCCAGGAGATGACGCTTAAGAACGGGGACGTCGTTATCGTCGAGGTGGACCGCGGGACGGACTACGGGCACCTGGTCTCGGATCCCGTTGCCGTGGAGCACGTGGAGGGCTCGGTCAGGAAGGTCCTGCGTCCGGCAAACGAAAAGGACCTGCAGCAGATCGAGGAGAACCGGCAGAAGGCGAAGGAGGCCTCCCGGACGTGCGACCGCAAGATAGAAGAGCACAAGCTCGAGATGAAGCTGGTGGGCGCCGAATACGCCTTCGACCGGTCCAAGATGCTCTTTTATTTCACGGCCGAAGGGCGCGTCGATTTTCGCGAGCTCGTCAAGGACCTCGCCAAGGTCTTCCGGGCCCGCATCGAACTGCGCCAGATCGGCGTGCGCGACGAGGCGAAGATGCTCGGCGGCTTCGGGCCCTGCGGCCGCGAGCTGTGTTGCTGCCGTTTCCTCAGGGATTTTGAACCCGTGACCATCAAGATGGCCAAGGACCAGAATCTGTCGCTCAATCCGCCGAAGATATCGGGCCTGTGCGGGCGCCTGATGTGCTGCCTTTCTTACGAGCATAAGTTCTATAAGGAGTCGTCGCGCGGCCTGCCGCGCGAGGGGGAGCGCATCGAAACGCCCGAGGGGCGCGGTAAGGTATGCTCCGTCAACATCTTCCGGCGCCAGGCGGCGGTCGTCCTCGAGGACGGCAAGGTCGTCACCGTACAGTTCGGACCGGGCGGCGGCCGGCCGAAATTAGCCGAGAAAAAACATGAGTAAGGACGCCTTTTACGTCACGACGCCCATCTATTACGTCAACGGCCTGCCGCACATCGGCCATTCCTACACGACCATCGCGGCGGACTGCCTGGCGCGGCACAAGCGCCGGGCCGGTTGTCCCACGCTTTTCTTGACGGGGACGGACGAGCACGGCCAGAAGGTCCTTAAGGTCGCCCAGGAGAGGGGGATGGGCCCGCAGGAGTTCGTCGACGGCATCATCCCGCGCTTCAAAGAGCTGTGGGCGCGCCTCAACATCAGCTACGACGATTTCATCCGCACGACACAGCCGCGTCACGTGCGCTGCGTCCAGCATGTCCTCTCCGTGCTGCACGACAAAGGCGACCTCTACGAGGGCGCCTACGAAGGGCTTTATTGCGTCCCGTGCGAGGTCTTCTGGACCGAGGCCCAGGCGCCCGATCGCCTGTGCCCGGACTGCCGGCGCCCGCTTGAGACGATCCGGGAGACGAATTACTTTTTCCGCATGTCCGCGTACCAGGCGTGGCTCATCGGCCATATCGATTCCCATCCGGATTTTATCCTTCCCGTTTCCCGCCGCAACGAGGTATTGAGCTTCCTGCGCGGCAACGAACTCGGGGACCTGTGCGTCTCGCGCCCCAAGGCGCGGTTAAGCTGGGGGATCCCGCTGCCCTTCAGCCCCGGGCACGTGACGTATGTGTGGTTCGACGCGCTCATCAACTACATCAGCGCCCTCGGGTTCCCCGAGGACACGCAGAAGATGACGACGTACTGGCCGCACGCCCTGCATCTTATCGGCAAGGACATCCTGCGCCAGCACGCCGTCTTCTGGCCCATCATGCTCCATGCGATAGGGCTGGCGCCCCCGCGGCGCATCTTCGCGCACGGCTGGTGGCAGGTCGACGAGGAGAAGATGTCGAAGAGCCGCGGCAACGTCGTGGATCCCATGGCCGTGATCGACGAGTTCGGCCTCGACGTCTACCGTTACTTTCTGTTGCGCGAGGTGCCTTTCGGGCTCGACGGCGTCTTTTCGCGCGCTTCGCTTATCAAGCGCTTCAACGGCGACCTCGCCAACGATCTGGGCAATCTCGTTTACCGGACGGTGACGATGGTCGAGAAATATTTCGAGGGTCGGGTGCCGGCGTTGCGGCAAGAAGCGGCCGACGCCTATGCCCGCGAGAGGATCCTGCCGAAGATGGCGTCGCTTGCGCAGGACGTCGCCGCCGGCCTCGACAGCCTTGATTTTATCGCGGCGCTCGAGGCGATCTGGGCGCTCATCGGCGCCTGCAACAAGTACGTCGAGGAGACCAAGCCCTGGAACCTGAAGAAGGAGGGCCGGACCGAGGATTTGGGGCTTTTCTGCGCCGTTCTCATCGCGTCCCTTCGGGCCGCGGCGCGGGAACTGGCGCCGTTCATGCCCGATACGGCCGCCAGGATCGCCGAACAGGTGGGCGGCGATGCCGTCAAGAAGACCGCGCCCTTGTTTCCGAGGATAGAAGAGAAAGAAGCTTAAGAGACAAAGCGACGTTCT
The DNA here is from genome assembly GCA_050258015.1 of Deltaproteobacteria bacterium. GTDB lineage: Bacteria > Omnitrophota > Gorgyraeia > Velamenicoccales > Velamenicoccaceae > JBLMXZ01. The sequence goes on along the minus strand of JBLMXZ010000052.1, from coordinate 18,506 downwards.
TTTTAGGTCGTATCAGGAACCAGGTATCAGGTAACAGGTATCAAGTATCAGGTAGAAGCAACGGATAGATCATAGGCCCGTTTTTTTCCGATTCCCTGATCGCTCTGCTTTTTGTTCGTGTTTTTCTTGGTTTTACCTGTTGCGTGCTACCTGATACCTGTGACGAGACGCTCACGTCGTGCTTATCGACACCCACTGCCACCTGGATTTCCCGGAGTTCGACGCGGACCGCGAGGAGGTCGTCCGGCGCGCCGCCGATGCGGGCGTCGGGACGATCATCAATGTGGCCTCGAGCCTTAAGGCGAGCCGGCAGGCGGTGGCGCTCGCCGCGCGGTTCCCCGGCGTCTACGCCAGCGTCGGCATCCATCCGCACGACGCGCAGGATTGCGACGAGGCGGCCTTCGCCGAGGTCCGTTCGCTCGCCCGGGAGCCGAAGGTGGTCGCGGTCGGCGAGGTGGGTCTCGATTTTTACCGCAATCTTTCCCCCCCGAAGGAGCAGGAAGGGGTCTTCGAGCGCTTCATCGCCCTGGCCCGCGAGGCGAAACTCCCCTTGATCGTGCATACGCGGATGGCCCACGAACGCTCCTTCGAGATGCTCGAGGCCGGGAAGGCCTCGGACCTGCCGGGGGTCGTCATCCACTGCTTTTCGGGAGACGCCGCCTTTTTGACGCGCTGTCTCGACGCCGGCTTCTTCGTCTCTTTTACCTGCAACGTCACCTATAAGAAGGCCGAGACCCTGCGCGGCGTCCTCGCCCGCGTGCCGCTGGATCGGCTGTTCCTTGAGACCGACGCGCCGTTCCTGGCCCCGGAAGGAAAGCGCGGCACGCGCAACGAGCCTGCCGCCCTGCCGGTTTTGGCCGAGCTTGTCGCCCGGCTCAAGGGCGTCGATACCGAGACCGTCTGCGCCCGGACGACGCAGAACGCCCGGGAATTTTTCCGGCTGTCCGCATGAACACGAGCGTTGCCGTATCCCTGGAGCGTTGCCCGACGTACGAGACGGCGCGGGTCGAGGCGGCCGTCCGCCGCGCGCTCGACCTGCTGGGAGGCATCGGCGCCTTTGTGCCGCCGGGGGCGCGCGTCCTGGTCAAGCCCAACCTTTTGACGGATACCGCGCCCGAAGCCGGGGTCACGACGCACCCCGAGGTGGTGCGCGCCGTGCTGCGGTGCGTCAAGTCCGTGACGCCGCACGTCGTCTGCGGGGACGCGCCGAGCGTTTGGGGCGAGAGGAAGGACGTCGAGCGCGTCTACGCGGTTACCGGCATGCGCCGTGTCTGCGAAGAAGAGGGGGTGGCCATGGTCCATTTCAACACCCCGAGGCTCCGCGGAAGCTATCCGCTGACGGACCAGCTCGACGCATGCGAGCGCGTCATCAGCGTTCCTAAATTCAAGACCCACGGCTTCACGGTCCTGACCGCGGGCGTCAAGAACTGTTACGGGTTCGTCGTCGGGATGAACAAGATGAAGATCCACGGCGACCGTCCCCATCCCGCGGACCTGTGCGCCGCCCTCGTCGACATCTATGAGCACTGCGCGCCCCATCTGACCGTCGTGGACGGCATCACGGCGATGGAGGGGGAGGGGCCGGGGTCGAGCGGGACGTTGAGGCGCCTGGAGCTGGTGGCCGCCAGCCCCGACGCTCTGGCCGTGGACATGGTCCTGGCGCAGATCATGGGGCTCGAGCCGCAGGATATTCCCACGAACCGCGAGGCATTGCGGCGCCGGGCCGCCGGGGCGGCAACGCCCCGGATCGAGGTGCGGGGCGTTGCCGTGGACGCCTTCCTGGTCCCGGATTTCGCGTTGCCGCGCACGACTTTTTTCCACCGCGCGCCGCGCTGGCTTCTTAAGTTCGTGCGGATACTCCTGCGCATGAAGCCGGCGATCGACGCGGGGAAGTGCCGTGTCTGCGGCGTGTGCCGCGCGGCGTGTCCCGCGCACGCCATCACGCAGGCGCGCCGCGTGACGATCGAGGGCAAGAAGTGCATCCTGTGCCTGTGCTGCCAGGAGGTCTGCCCTCACGGCGCGGTCGGCCTGAAAAAGAGCCTGTTCCTCAGGATGATGCGATAGAAAAGACCGAGAATAGAAGATAGAGAACAGAGGATAGTCCCGGAAAACAGGGAAAGAATATGGTTCGGCGAGAGTGATTTGCCGCCCTGGGCTATTCTCTATACTCCATTCCCTATTCTCGGCCGAGCTGATGAGGAGTTTGTGATGCCGAGAATTTTGATAGAGCCGGTGCGGTGGAAAGGGGATCACCTGGAGATAATCGACCAGACGCAGCTGCCCGGGCGGTATGTCATCGAAAAATGCCGCCGGCCGCAGGACGTATGGCACGCGATCAAGAAGCTTAAGACGCGGGGAGCGCCGCTCATCGGCATCACGGCGGCCTACGGTTTTCTTTTGGGGATAGAGCGCCTGGCGGCCGCGCGCCCCCGCGCCGACCTTTCCCGGCAGGCGCGCGCGCTCAAGACGTACCTCGCTTCGAGCCGGCCGACGGCCGTGAATCTCGTCTGGGCGCTCGATCGCATGCTCGAGGTCTTCCTGCGCTCGGTGGGCGCCCCCGCCGCCCGCAGGGTCCGGGTCCTCAGGGAGGAGGCGCGGCGCATCCACGAGGAGGACATCGAGATGTGCGCGCACATGGCCCGTAACGGCGCCCGCCTGGTGCGTTCCGGCGCGCGCCTCCTGACGGTCTGCAACGCCGGCGGGCTGGCGACGAGCGGCTACGGGACGGCGCTGAGCGTTTTTTACCGCGCCCACGAAGAGGGCAAGCGCATCAAGGTCTTTGCCTGCGAGACGCGGCCGCTCCTGCAGGGCGCCCGATTGACGACCTGGGAGCTCTTGCGCAACGGGGTGGACACCACCCTGATCTGCGACAACATGGCCGCGCGCCTGATGCAGCAGGGCCGTATCCATGCCGTCTTTACCGGCGCCGACCGCGTGGCGGCCAACGGCGACCTTGCCAACAAGATCGGCACGTACATGCTGGCCGTGTGCGCGGCGCATCATAAGATCCCCTTCTATGTCGTCGCGCCCTTTTCGACCTTCGACCTCTCCCTGAAATGCGGCGAGGACATCCCCATCGAGGAGCGCGCTCCCGCGGAGGTGACGACGCTGTATTTCAAGCGGCCGATCGCGCCCGCGGGCGTGCATGTTTATAACCCGGCTTTCGACATGGTGCCGTCGCGCCTCGTGACGGCGATCGTGACCGAGACGGGCGTGTTGCGCGCCCCCTATGCCGCAAACATCCGGAAGATGTATGGCCGTGCACGCAGGAAGCCTTGAGACCGTTCTTGTAGATCGTCTGGCGCGGCGTTTCAAGCCGCGCCGCGCCGGCGTCGTCATGGGCATAGGCGACGATGCCGCGGTGCTGGAGCGCGACAAAAGGTCCTATTGGCTTTTGACCGCCGATATGCTCGTCGCTTCGGTCCACTTCCGCGAGGACGAGGATCCCCGGCGGATAGGCTATAAGGCCCTAGCCGTGTCCGTCAGCGACATCGCGGCCATGGGCGGGGAACCCCGCTATGCGCTGGTCAGCGTCGGAATTCCCCCGTCGCGCGCAGAGCGCACGGCCGGCGGCCTGATGGAGGGGCTGGCGCGCGCCGCGCGCGCCTTCAAGGTGGATATCATCGGCGGGGATACGGTGCGCAGCCGGCGCCTCGTTATCGACGTCTCTATGGTCGGGGTGGTCGAGCGCCGTTGTCTGGTGTTGCGCAGCGGTGGCCGCCCGGGGGATGTCCTGTTCGTCTCCGGTCCTTTGGGCGGCGCGGGCCGCGGCCGCCACCTCGATTTCGTGCCGCGTCTCGAAGCGGCGCGTTTCCTGGTGAAGAATTTCAAGGTCCACGCCATGATGGACCTTTCCGACGGCCTGGCCCAGGACCTCGAGCGGCTGACGCGGTCAAGCCGCTGCGGCGCGGTCCTGACCGCGTCCGACATCCCGGTGCACCCGCAGGGGCGGGGCCTGCGGTCCGCCCTGTACGACGGGGAGGACTTTGAGCTTCTTTTCGCCATGCCCGTTCCCGAGGCCGGCCGGCTGGAGCGATGGGTGCGGACGAAGAGGGCGCCGCAGCTGTTTTATCCGGTCGGTCGCCTGGACCGGCGCGTGCGCGGCGTTTGGCTTGAAGACGGCAGGGAACGGCGCCGGCGCCTTAAAGCCGGCGGTTTCTCGCATTTTTGATCAGGCCGAAGGCCGGCCTATCCGGAGAGGGATATGAAGAAGAGGAAGGCGGTCATTGAGACGGCGAGCCCCCGGCAGACCCGGCAGGCGGGCGCGCGCCTCGCCCGGCACCTGCGGCCGGGCGACTGCCTCGTTCTGTTGGGTGGTTTTGGCGTCGGCAAGACGACCTTTGTCAAGGGGTTGGCCGCGGGTCTCAAGGTCCGAAAACCGCGCGAGGTCGCCAGCCCTTCTTTCGTGATGCTGCGCATCTATGAGGGCCGTGTCCCGCTGTACCATTTCGATCTCTACCGCCTGAAGGGGGCGCTTGAGGTCCGCCATATCGGCTGGGATGAGTTCACGGGAGGCGACGGCGTGACGGTGATCGAATGGCCGCAGGCGGCCGAAAGGATGTTGCCTGAGGCCTCCTGGCGCATCCGGTTCTCTATCCTCGGTGAAGCGGCGCGCCGCATCGAGGCGCAGGGCCCCAAAGGCCGCGCCTTCCGTTTCACGGCGTCTTCCGGCAGGCCGGTGTCGTGATGGACTCCATATTTACTCCCGGTTTGATGATCCTGGTTGCCTGCGGCTGCTTTGCCGTTGCCGTCGCGCTCGCGTGGATCTGCCGCGTCGCCGTGCTTTCCCATGGGTTTCTCCGTATGGCCGCCGACGTGCTGGAGGGCGGCCGGCGGCAGCGCGCCGGAGCCCTGCGTCCGTACGGCAGGGATGAGATGCGCGGGACGTACCATGGGCGCGATATCGTCCTCGGCATCGCCTTCGCCGGCATCAAGGGGGAGCTGATGACGTATCCGCATATCGCCCTGCGTCTGCGCAAGGCCCTTGGGTATAACCTTAACCGCTTGCCGCATTACGCGGCCATCGAAAAAGGATACGTCGTCTACCGCATGCGGGCGTCGGGGATCCTGGGGGTCTTCGAAAAGAATTATCCCGAGTTTTTCTGCCGTAAGACGCTGATCATGGCGCTCGACCGGCTCGTTGCCGCCGCCGAAGATCTCGAGCGGGGACGGACCTACGGCGAGGTCTTCACGTGAACCTTATTTGCCGCCGCCCGGCAAGGGCCGGGTTCTTTCTTCCCGATAACGCCTGCCGCGTGCGGAGGGTCCCATGACGTCCGCGCGCGCCTTTCTCGCCCTCGAGACGTCCACGCCTTACTCGGTGATCGCCGTCGGATCGCCGCAGCGTTTGCAGGCTTCTTCGTGCAGGGCCTTCGCCCGGGGACGCGCCGACCTGCTGGCGGGATGGATCAAGGCGGCCCTTGCGAAGGCGGGCCTTTCGTGGGGCGATATCGGCGTTTTCGGCGTGGGGGTGGGGCCGGGGTCGTTCACCGGCATACGGATCGGGGTGAGCACCGTCAAGGGCCTGGCCTACGCGCTGGGAAAAAAGATCGTTCCCTTTTCGAGTCTTGACGCGCTCGCGTTCGGGGCGGCCCGGATCGCGGCCGGCCCCCTGGCCGTGGCGGTCGATGCCCGGCGGTCGAACGTGTATTGCCGGTTTTACGAGGTGACAGGCGCGGGTGTCGCGCACCGGTCGCAGCCCGCGCTCGTCCCCGCCGGGGATTTTATCCGCCGCTTGAAGCCGGGGACGCGGGTCGCGGGAGACGCCGTCCCGCTCCTCGCCGGGGAGCTGCGCCGCCGGCGCGCCGTCGGGCTGCCGCCGCGCTTCCAGCGTCCGCGTCCGGAGGCGCTGGCCGCCCTGACGCGCGAGGGCATCGCCCGCGGGGCGTTTCGGGACGCCTTCACGCTTAAAGCCGTCTATCTGTATGAGCAGGATTGCCAGGTGCGCCGTGGATAAAAAGACGCGTTTTTTTCGCCCGACCTGGGTCGAGGTGGACCTGGCGGCGCTGCGCCATAATTACAGGGTCCTCAGGAAGCGCCTGGCCGCGGGCACGCGGGTGATGGTGGCGGTGAAGGCCAATGCCTACGGCCACGGCATCGCGGAGGTCGGCCGCGCCCTGGCCGGGGCGGGCGTCGATTATCTGGGTGTGGCGTGCGTGGACGAGGGGATCGTCCTGCGCCGCAGCGGCGTGCGCACCCCGATCCTGAATCTGGGCGCTTTTTTCCCGCGCGATATCGCGCCGATGCTGGCTTTCGATATCGCGGCGACGGTCACCGATGTCGCGATGGCGCGCCGCCTGAACGCGGCCGCCCGCCGGCAGGGCGCGCAGGCGCGCGTGCATATCAAGATCGATACCGGCATGGGGCGTCTCGGCTTCTGGCATGAGGAGGCGGAAGACCTCGTCGTGAGGCTGTGCGGCCTCAAGAACCTGTGCGTCGACGGCCTCTACACGCACTTCCCCAGCGCCGACTCGGACGAGGCCTTTACGCGGTCCCAGATCGCCGTCTTTTGCTCTCTCATCGACAGGCTCACGGTGCGCGGGGTGGCGATCCCCCTGAAGCATACGGCCAACTCCATGGCCGTCGTCGGGTTTGAAGCCGCGCACTTCAACCTGGTGCGTCCGGGCCTGGCGGTATACGGCCTGCATCCCCAGGACGCCCTCGTCGGAAAGATCGACCTGAGGCCCGTCCTCAGTTTCAAGACGCGCATCGCGCACCTGAAGCGTGTCCGCCGGGGGCGGTCGGTCAGCTACGGCCGGACCTATGTCGCCCGGCGCGACACGCTTATCGCAACGCTTCCCGTCGGTTACGGGGACGGATACAACCGTCTGCTCTCCAACCGCGGCAGCGTCCTCATCCGCGGCAGGCGCTGTCCTGTCGTCGGCGTTGTCTGCATGGACCAGACGATGGTCGATGTCGGGCGCCTCCCCGGCGTTCGGGTCGGCGAGGAGGTCGTCCTCATCGGGCGCCAGCAGGACGCCCGGATCCGCGCCGAAGAGATCGCGGGTTTGTGTCATACGATACCCTACGAAGTCATCTGCTGGATCTCGCCGCGGGTACCTCGAGTCTACGTTCATCCTTAAAGTTTCCCCTCGCTTAGCCTAAATTGAGGCCCAAGGAATCGCTCGGGCCCGGCGCGGCTCACCGGCTCGCCGGGCGTTCTAAGCGGTCGGACTTATTCGTCCGACCAGAACCCCCGCGTCCCGCGCGTCTATAAGAGTCAATAGCCTCGAAGTCCGAAGACCGAGGTCCGAGGTCCGAAAGAACAAACCCTCAAAGCGCGTGCCGCGTATCTATAAGAATCTGTAGTCTCGAAGTCCGAAGTCCGAAGTCCGAGGTCCGAAAGAACAAGCCCTCAAAGCGCGTGCCGCGTATCTATAAGAATCTGTAGTCTCGAAGTCCGAAGTCCGAAGACCGAAGTCCGAGGTCCGAAAGAACAAACCCTCAAAGCGCGTGCCGCGTATCTATAAGAATCTGTAGTCTCGAAGTCCGAAGTCCGAAGACCGAGGTCCGAAAACCCTGGAGCTATTCAGGTTTATCGGATTTCGGATCTCGGACTTCCGACTTCGGGGCTTGTTGTCAGGGAATCCGCGAGATGAGGTAGAGACCGATGAGGCCGAAGGTGGCGTGGCTTGCCCAGGCGGCGAGGAAAGGGGGCAGGCCCCCGCCCTTGCCGAGCGCCAGGCAGACCGCGAACAGGACGTAGAAGAGAAAGCTGATGCCGATGCACAGGCCGATGGAAGAGAAGGCGACGGCCCGGCCCCGGATCATGATGGAAGAGGGGATGCCGATCAGGATGACGACGAGGGTGGTGAAGGGAAAGACGGTCTTTTGGTACAGGTCGACCTTCAGCCGCGTTATCGTGGGATTCGCCTCTTTTTCGGGCTGCCGAAGGCGCCCTTCGGGCAGGCGGCTGATATACTGCGCGAGCTCCCGGATGTTCATGCTCTCCACGGGGATGTTCTGCCGCAGGAAGTCCTGCGGGGTCTCCTGGATCTTGAGAAAGGTATCGGTGAAATACAGGGGCTCGCCGCGCACGCGCTGGTTGTCGCCCAGGCGGTAGACGAAGGCATTGTAGAGGATCCAGCGGTTGTCGCGCCAGACGGCCTTGTCCGCGTATATCTTGGAGATGACGTTCTGGTTCTTGTCGTGCTCGAGGATCGTCAGGCCGTCGATCTTCTTCGATTGGGGATAGAGTTTGTTGATGAAGAAGAGGCGGTTATTAAAGCCGTAGACCGCCACGTTCTCGACGGGCCTTTCCGCGCCGACCGCGGCCTTCTTGTCGATATAGACCTGCTTCAGGGACGTGCTCAGGCGCTGGGCCTGGGGCAGGACCGATTCGCTGATCCAGAATATCCCCAGGCTCAGGACGAGGCCGATGAGGAAGAACGGACGCACGATCTGCGAGACGGTGACGCCGCTGGCGCGCATCGCGATGACCTCGTTGTTCTGGTTGAGGCCGCCCAGCGTGAAGAGGGTGGCGAGCAGGGCCGCGACGGGGATGGTCTGCGTGAGGATGAGGGGCAGCGAGTAGAGATAGAGCTCGGCGACCTTGAGGACGGGGGGATGGTTCTTGATGATGTCTTCCAGGTTCGACAAAAGGTCGATGACGACATAGAGGAACAGGAAGATGAACAGGCACGTCAGGAAGTTCTTGAAGAACCGGCCGACGATATAGCGGTCTAGGATAAGCATGTTTTGGAGAGCAGTCCCACGCCGATGGCGCCGAAAATGATATTGGGCATGCTCAGGGCCAGCCCGGGCTCCATCTTGCCTTCGATGCTCAGCGCCTCGAAGCCGATCAGGGCCAGATAGTAGAGGACGACGATGAGGAACGCGAACCCGAAATTGATGGATTTCTCGCGCCGGCGGGTGATCATGGCGAACGGCGCGCCGATGATGACGAAGATGAAACAGGACAAGGCCAGGGCGTTGCGTTTGTAGATCTCGCTTAAGATCGGCGTGATGTCGATGCCTCTCTTGCGGAAGTCGGCCAGCTGCGCGCGCAGCTCGGGCAGCGTCATGTCCTTGGATTTCTTGTTGATCTTGCCGCTCTGTTTTTTGAAGTCGATGTTCATGAAGTAGGTCTTGAAATTGAGCTTATAGAAGTTCTCGGGGTCCTGCGGGTTGATCTCGTCGCTCGTGCCGTCCACGAGCTTGAGCTTGAGCATCTGCTTTTCGGGCAGGACGATGAACTCCCCGCGTTTGGCGATGATGGTGCGCGGCGGCTTGCCCGGTCCCTGAGGTTCGTAGATGCGGATGTTCGAGAATTTCTGGCCGTCGATCTGGTAGATGAAGATGATGAACTTCTCGAAGGCCGTGATGAAGGTGCCGGCCTCCAGCGCCGCCGCGGGGTTCTGGGTCCCCATCTCGAGGAGCACCTCGCGGGAACGGTGGTGGCTCTGGGGGATGATGCGGTTGTTGAGAAGGATGCAGAAGAGGCTGATGATGAGCCCGATCATCAGCAGGGGCGTCAGGATCCTCAGGGCGCTGATGCCGCTCGTCCGGATGGCGATGATCTCGTTGTCTGAGGCCAGGCGTCCCACCGACAACAGCACGCCGGCCAGCGTGGCGACGGGCAGGATGAAGCTGAACAGGAACGGGATGAGATAAAGGAACAGCCGCATGGCCGTCAGGAGGGGGACGCCCTTGGTGAGGATCATCTCCGCCAGGCGGATCAGGTTGCCGAGGACCATCACGAAGGTGAGGACGAAAAGGGACAGCAGGAACGCCCCGACGAATTCTCTGACGATGTAGTTGCGCAGGATCTTCATAGGTCAGCCTTTGGCGAAAGCGGCGACGGCGACGTGCGCGGCCCCCGCCGCCTTGAGCGCGGCGGCAGCCTCGTGGGCCGTGGCGCCGGTCGTCACGATATCGTCGACAAGGAGGAGCCTGTATCCCTCGACGTCCGCCTGCGGCGCGGCGGCGAAGGCCCCCGCGACGTTGCTGCGGCGTTGCGCCTCATCGAACCGGGCCTGGGCGCGGGTCTCGCGCACGCGCACGAGCAGGTCGCGCACCGGCACCTGCGTATCGGCGGCTAATCCCTCGGCCAGGACGCGGGCCTGATTGAAGGAGCGTTCCCGCAGCCGCGCGCCCGCCAGGGGGATAGGGACGAGGGCGTCGAAGAAGCAGATGCTTTCCCTGTGCAGGACGGTCAGCATAAGGCGGGCCAGCGTCCGCCCCAGGTAGGCGCGGCCCTGATACTTGAACTGGTGGATGAGCCGGCGGGTCGTGGCGTCGTAGCGAAAGCAGGCGTGGAGCCGGTCGAAGCCGGCACCGGCCGGACGGCAGTTCCGGCACCGGCCTGCCGTAAAGTCGTCGACGCTTTTGACGGGAGCGCCGCAGCACGGGCACGATGTCGGCGGCAGCAGGGGCAGGCGGCCGGCGCAGGCGTGGCATAGGTTCGCGTCAAAGGCGTTCAGGTGTTCGTAGAGGATGGTCCCGCACGCGTGGCAGTTTTCCGGGGCCAGGAGGCGTTCGAGCGTGAGGAGGGTCTGCTTAAACATGGATGATATGGTAGCACCCGTCCTGCGGCTTTTCAAGCGAAAGGTGCGGGGCCCGCAGGCCTTAAAGAAACGTTTGACAGCCTCACGGAGCAAAAGTAGAATACCCTTCAATGGAAACCATATCCGCCGTCCGCGAACGGCTCTTCGCCCTTATCAAAGAGAAAGCGTACCACCCGGGTCCGATCAAGCTTGCCAGCGGCAAGACCAGCGACTATTATATTGATGCGCGCGCCGTGACCCTCTCGAGCGAGGGGGCCTACTGCGTGGGGCGGCTTCTTTTGGACCTTGTCCGGGGGGATGCGGTCCAGGCGGTGGGGGGGCCGACGCTGGGGGCCGATCCTTTGGTCGGCGCCCTCGCGGCGGTGAGCTTCCAGGAGAAACATCCCGTCAATACCTTCCTTATCCGCAAGACGCCCAAGGCGCACGGCCGCATGCTCCAGGTGGAGGGCCCGCCCCTTGAGGCCGGCGCCCGTGTCGTCCTGATCGACGACGTGGCCACGACCGGCGGGTCGTTGATCGACGCGATCGCCGTGCTCGGCAAGATGGACGTCAAGGTCGACAGGGCCATCGTCGTCGTGGACCGGGAGGAGGGCGCCGCCGCCAACCTCGCCGCCAAAGGCTGCGCGCTTTCGGCGCTCTTTAAGGCCTCCGATTTTTCCGCGCGTCGTTAGGACCCTTGTTTTTCCTGCCCTATGCAGCCCTATAATGTGATCGTAGTCGGCGCGGGCGCGGCCGGCATGGTTGCCGCCTGGCGCGCCGCCCAGGACACCCGTCATGTCCTGCTCCTCGAAAAGAACGGCGTTCTGGGGCGCAAGCTCAGTCTGACCGGAAAGGGGCGCGGCAACCTCACGAACGATTCTTCTCTCGATACCCATATCGGCGCTTTCGGGAAGCAAGGGGTCTTCCTGCGCAACGCCTACAGCCGGTTCTTCGTGCCCGAGCTCAAGGCGTTTTTTTCCGTCTTGGGCGTCCCGCTTGCGACGCAGAGGCAGGCCCGCGTCTTTCCCGCGAACGAGGACGTCCGCAGCGTCATCGAGGCGTTGGGCCGGGCGCTGCGGACGGCAGGCGTCGAGGTCAGGACGCGCGCATCCGTTCGGGAGATCGCCGCGCCGGCCGCCGGCCCCAAACGGGTCGTTCTTGAGGATGGCAGGGTGTTGGAAGCGCGCGCGGTGATCATCGCCACGGGCGGGGCGTCCTATCCCGCGACGGGCTCCACCGGGGACGGCTACCGCTTTGCCGGCGCGCTGGGGCATGAGATCGTCCCGCCGCAGCCCGCGCTGGTGCCCCTGCGCACGCGCGAGCGCTGGGTCCGGTCCTGCGCGGGGTTGGTCCTGTTTCCCGTGCGCCTGACCTTCACCGCAGCCGGCCGCGCGCGCACGACGGACGTCGGCGAGCTCCTGCTGACCCATTTCGGCGTGTCGGGTCCCCTTGTCCTGAACGAATCCGGCCGCGTTGCCGGGGAGCTCAAGAGCGGGCCGGTAACGCTCGCCATCGACCTGAAGCCGGGCCTGGAGGCGGCGCAACTGGACGACAAGCTGCGCCGCGCCTTTGCCGCCGGCGGCGGCAAGACGCTCAAGAATTTCCTCGCCGGTCTCCTGCCGAAGAGGCTGATCGGCGCGTTCCTTTCCGCGGCGGGCCTCGACGGGGAAAAGAAGTGCCATCAGGTCACCGTGGCGGAACGCCGCCGGCTCATCGCGATGCTTAAGGCGCTGCCCCTCACCGTCACCGGGACGCTGGGGTTGGAGGAGGCCATGGTGACGCAGGGCGGGGTCGCCCTCAAGGAGATCGATCCGCGCACCATGGCGTCGCGCAAGGCGCCGGGCGTCTATCTGTGCGGCGAGGTGCTCGACCTGGCCGCCGTTACCGGCGGTTTCAACCTTCAGGCGGCGTTCTCGACGGGTTATCTGGCCGGCGAGGCCGCCGGCAAGAGTTGACGGACCGCGGATCGTCGGATCGCGAATGAAGTTCGCCCCCTCGATATGAAAAAACCCATCATACTCGCCTCGCGGTCCAGGGCGCGTCGCGAACTCCTCAGGCGCCTCGGCGTCGCTTTTCGCGTCGTCGCTCCCCGCGTCAAAGAACACGCCGTCCATCCGCGCCGGCCCGAGGCCTCGGCGCGCGCGAACGCGCTGCTGAAGGCGCGCGATGTGGCGCGCCGTTTGGGCGGCTCTTCGCGCGGCCTGGTCATCGGATGCGACACCTTCGTGGTCCAGGGCGGCCGCGTTTGCGGCAAGCCGAAGGACATGGCCGACGCCCGGCGCATGCTGCGGCGCCTCTCGCGCAGGCCGCACACCCTTTATTCCGGCGTCGCCCTTATCGACGCCGAGCGGAAAAAGGAGTGGTGGGGGTGCGCCCGGACGAAGATCTTCATGGAGCCCTTGTCCGACAAAGAGATCCGCTCGTATTTCAGGAAGGTCTCGCCGCTCGACAAGGCCGGCGCCTTCGATATCCAGGGGCGCGGCGGGTTGTTCATCCGCAGGATCGAAGGCTGTTATTTCAACGTCGTGGGGCTCCCGCTGGCCGTGCTCGCCCGGCTTTTTAAGAAGGCGGGCGTTCCCCTGCTGGGCCTTGTGTGCGCCTTCGGGCTCCTGGGGTGCGTCTCGACGGAATTCAACCTGGCGACCCAGAAGAAGGACTGGCTGATCTATACGACGGAAAGGGAGGTGGCGATCGGCGACGCGCTCGCCCGGCAGATGGAAGGCGAGTACGTCGTTGTGCGGGACCCGGCGCGGGAAGAGCGGGTGGCGCGGATAGGCGCGCGCATCGCGGCCGTCGCGGACCGCAAGGACATCCTCTATCGTTTCCGCGTCATCGAGGACAAGGAGGACCCCGAGATCATCAACGCGGTCTCCCTGCCGGGCGGTTACGTCTATGTCTTTAAGAAGCTGATGGATTTTGCCGCCTCGGACGACGAGCTCGCGGCGGTCCTGGCGCACGAAGTGGCGCACATCGCGGCGCGGCACCAGATCAAGAGGATGCAGGCCATCTGGGGCTACAGCATCCTGACCCTTTTGTCCGTCCAGACACAGAACAGCGATTTCGCGCGGGGCACGCAGCTGGCCTATGCTTCGGTCCTGATGGAATACGCGCAGGAGGATGAGCTTCTGGCCGACCGGCTCGGCGCCCGTTACTGCACGCGGGCCGGCTTCGACCCCGGCGCCATGGTGCGTTTCCTGGAGCGGCTGCGGGAGCACGACCGCAAGGAGCCGGCGCAGCCCAAATCCTATTTCCGGACGCACCCTTATTACGGCGAGCGCATGCGGGCGGCGAAAGAGGCGGCGGGGCAGCAGATCAATTTCAAGGATTATATCGATTCGATGTGACGCCGGGGCGTTGCCTGGATTTTGCGGGAAGGGGGCGGAGGGTACCCCTTGCCTAAACGCTTGTGAATTTCATGCAAAATCGAAAACCGCGATTTCTCATGAACTTCACTGCGCAGGCTGCGGGGTTAATCTTGTAAGGAATGGAAACCAGTTAGAGGCAAGATTAATGCCGGGAAAGGGAGTCGAACCCTTAAGCCCGTGAGGGCGTAGCGCCCTGAACGCTATGTGTTTGCCAATTTCACCATCCCGGCAGTGCTGAAGAGTATACCGTTACTTTACGCGCCTGTCAACATGGAACCGGCGGGCGGGCGTTTTCTTTCGATTTCCCGTTGTTTTCGCTTTGCGGCTTGTGTTAAAATGAGGCATGACTTTTGCCTCAGGCGTCAAGCGGGCGGCGACGGCCCGGGGACTTCTTTTTCTCGCATCCTTGTGTCTGGCCGGCTGCGTGAATGCGCTGCCTTTCTACAAGCAGGCGTGCGAGGTAAAGGCGCGCGCCGAGCTTAAGAAGTATCAGACCTTCGCCAACATCTATTATATGGAAGCCGAGCGGTACGGCACGTTCGAAGAGGTCATGCAGGCCGCCGCGGCGCAGGATTCGGTTTTTTTCAGGGCATGGGACGGGCGGCCGGATGCCGTGCCGGACAGCGGTTACCTGTTCTGCGAGATCGAGGGGGCAGGACCCGGCCGGACGGGCCTGTGCGCCTATCCGGCCCGTCCCGGCGTGACGGGAGATTACGTTTATTGCGTCCTGGCGGATACGACCGGCGCGCCGCAGGACATCGGCGGCGTCTCTCACGGCGAGGAGTGGACGACGGTCCGCGCCCGCTACGCCGATATCGGCGGGCCGCCGCGTAGCTGGCCGACGCCGGTTCAATTGACCGGGACGTTCGAGGTGATGAAGGAGATGAGCCCTTCGGAAGGACTGCGCCGGGCGCAGGGCCTGGCGGCTGAATATGACGCACGGCAAAAATAAAGGAGTCGTGATGAGAACGGGAGTGCGGTTGGTCTTGGGAGGCCTGGTGGCGGCTTTCCTCCTTGTCGGGGCGGGATCCGGTTTTTGCGCGGGGAACCGGCCGGCCTTGTGCATTCAGGGGACGATGACGACGGATGAGAAGCCCGTCGCTATCGTCAACGACCGCATCGTCGGCGTGGGCGACGAGATCAACGGCGCCACGGTCGAGGAGATCAGCGATTCCTCCGTTCGTTTCACGTATCAGGGCGAGAGCGTCTCCCTGTTGCTGGGCGAAGAGTGCGCGGGCGCGGCGAGCGCCGGCGCGGCCGCGGCCCCCGTCAATCATGCCTACAAGCCCAAGGCGGCCTCGACCCCGGCGGCCCGGCCCCGTTCCGGTTCCAGCCAGGCCGATGCGGCGGCCGCCATAGCCGTCGCTTCGTCGCTCATGTTCTTCATGCTCATATTTGCCGCCGTCGCTTATGTCTTTGGCGCTTTCTGTCTTCAGAGGATCGCCGAGAAGACCGGCAACGAGGAGAACAAGTGGTGGGCGTGGATACCGATCCTCAATATCTTTTTGATGGCCGAAGTCGCGGGGAAGGAGTGGTGGTGGGGTTTCCTGATGCTGATCCCCTATGTGAACATCATCATCTGCGTCATAATCATGATGGGGATCTGCGAGGCGAGACACAAGTCGCCGTGGCTCGGTCTGTTGACCCTGGTGCCGCTGGCCAACCTGTTCCTGTTGGCCTATCTGGCCTTCTCTTCGGATGAGGCGGCGCCGACGCTCGTGTCTTCCGCGTCGGTCCCGGCCAGTCCGTCGTCGCAGCAGCAGGGTTCCGCGCCGCCCCCGCCGCAAGATCCGCCGATGCCGCCTCCGCCCATATATAATCCTTGAAGCTGCCGGAAGCCCTGTCGGTAAGATAGGCAAGATTGGAGGCAGGTATGCCGCAAGAAGAGCGTCCGCGCGACATGAATTTTGTGCGTTGGGGCCTGGAGCCGCTCAGGAAATGCTGCGACTTCCGCGGCCGGGCGCGCAGAAAGGAATATTGGTCATTCGTCCTGATCTTTTTCCTCCTCATGGCGGGTTTGACCATGATCGGCCTGCTCAACGGAGAGGAGGAGGCGCTGGCTCTTCTTTTGGGCATCGCCTGGATGGCCATGCTCCTGCCTTCGACGGCCGTCATCGTGCGCAGGCTGCACGACATCAACCTCCGCGGCTGGTGGATACTGCTGGGCCTGATCCCTTACCTCGGTTCGTTGGGGATCATCATCGTTGCCTGCATCGACGGCACGCCGAAAGAGAACAGGTTCGGTCCGAGCCCGAAGCCGGTCGCGGCCGGCATCGGACCTTCCTAATAATCCTTGAAGCAGCGGCGCGGTCTGCTATAATTAATGTCCGATTTCCGGATTTTTCGCCCAGATAGCTCAGTCCCCGCCACAAATCGTGGCGGGCCCGCCGAGATCTTTGGCGGGGGTAGAGAGAGGACTAGACGCGTTAGATCTATTGTTTGCCCAGATAGCTCAGTCGGTAGAGCGAGGGACTGAAAATCCCTGCGTCGGCGGTTCGATTCCGTCTCTGGGCACTTGATTGGAGCGCCAGCCATTGTCTCGGCTGGCGCTTTTTTGTGCGTACGTCGACGCAGGGATTTTCGGTCCATTGGGTAGTCCCTGCGGAGGCAGTAGGAGCCCCCATATGGGGCGACGTCCCCGTCAGGGGGTTCGATTCCCTGCCGGCGGCAGGCCGGCGTCTGGGCACTTGATTGGAGCGCCAGCCATTGTCTCGGCCGGCGCTTTTTTGTGCGTACGTCGCCAAAATTGACTTGTGGGGGGGCCGCGAATATGATAGAAAGAAGGCTATGGATCAAACGATCCCCAAGAAGAGGGAAGAGGAGCACATCCTGGATACCCAGGAGATGTCGGTGGCTATCGATACCTGGGATGATATCTTTTCCGACTTCGATCCCCGGCCGATCGAGAAGCGCGTCCTCTCGGAAGACTTTCTCACCGAGATCAAAAAACGCTTCCGCGAATCCGGCGCCGGCCAGGTCACCGTCGCGTTCATGGCGCCGGCCGCGCTCAAGGACGAGGAGTTCGAGCGCAAGGTCATCAAACGCCTGAAGCAGTATTTTAAGTTCCGGTCGCTGTCGGTCTTAAAGGAGATCAACGACCTGCGGCGCCGCGGTTTTTATTTTTTGCTGACGGGCATCGTTTCCCTGGCGACCCTGACGCTGTTGACCTATTATAAGGCCGCCGATACGCTCTCCCTCGAGCTTTTGGCCATCATCCTGATGCCGTTGGGCTGGTTCGGCATCTGGGAGGGGTTTTCGCGCGTCATCGAGCCGTCCCCCTATATGAAGCGGGACCACGAGGTCTTTTCCCTGCTCGCAAAGGCAACCATTAAGTTCAACTACGAGTCCCAGAAGGCATGACGATGCTGCCCGACAAAAAAGGTTACTTCGGCCCGTTCGGCGGCCAATACGTCCCCGAGACGCTGATGCAGGCGCTCGCGGAGGTGGAGGCGGTCTACCACAAGGCCCGCCGCGACCGGCGGTTCAAGCGGGAGCTGGACCATTATCTGCGCGTTTACGCGGGACGCCCCACGCCGCTGTACCGGGCGGACCGGCTGAGCGCCGCCCTCGGCGGCCGCGCCCGTATCTACCTCAAGCGCGAAGACCTTCTGCATACCGGCGCCCACAAGATCAACAACACGCTGGGCCAGGGTCTTTTGACGCTGCGCATGGGGAAGAAGCGCGTCGTCGCCGAGACCGGCGCGGGGCAGCACGGCGTGGCCACGGCCACCGCGTGCGCCCTTTTCGGGCTGGAGTGCCACGTCTATATGGGCACGACCGACATCGAACGGCAGGCCCTGAACGTTTACCGGATGAAGCTGCTGGGCGCCGAGGTCGTCCCCGTGGACGCGGGCTCCAAGACCCTCAAGGACGCGATGTCCGAGGCCATCCGCGACTGGGTGACGAACGTGCGCACGACCCATTACATCCTGGGGTCCGTGGGAGGGCCGCATCCTTTTCCGATGATGGTGCGCGATTTTCAGCGGGTCATCGGGCTGGAGGCCAGGCGCCAGGTGCTGCGGGCGGAGCGCCGCCTGCCCGACTGCCTTATCGCGTGCGTCGGCGGGGGAAGCAATTCCATCGGCCTCTTCCACCCGTTCTTTAACGACAGGCGGGTCCAGTTCGTCGGCGTCGAAGCGGCGGGTTCGGGGCTCTCTTCCGGCCACCATGCGGCCACGCTCTTAAAGGGGGAGATCGGCGTCCTGCACGGCGCCAAGAGCCGGCTCCTGCAGGATAGAGACGGACAGATCAAGATCGCCCACTCCATCGCCGCCGGCCTCGATTATCCGGGCGTAGGGCCCGAGCACGCGTATTACCAGAAGACGGGCCGCGCGCGCTACGCCGCGGTGACGGACACAGAGGCGCTGGAGGGCCTGAAGCTCCTCTCGCGGACCGAGGGCATCATTCCGGCGCTCGAGTCGGCCCACGCGATCGCTTACCTGAAAAAGCTTGTCCCCGGGCTCAGGAAGGGCGCTGTGGTCATCCTGTGCCTCTCCGGCCGCGGCGACAAGGACGTCAGCGCCCTGAAGGGGCTCCTATGAGCAACCGCATCGACAGATGTTTTAAGGCCCTGCGCGCCGCGAAAAAAGCGGCCTTCATTCCTGTTCTCACCGTCGGCTATCCGGACATAAAGACCACCGAAGCCCTCGTCCTGGCG
>JBLMXZ010000051.1:0-19282 GCA_050258015.1 Deltaproteobacteria bacterium | reverse complement strand
GAGGCGAACGAACAGAGGGATCGCATCGGAAAGATAAAACGGATCGTGGACGCGCTGATGCAAAAGACGCACAATATTTCGGAACTCCTGCGCCACAAGCGCCTCAAGGCTTTCGGACAATCCCAGATCGTCGAGTTCGGGCGGCCGCAGGAGTTCCGAAATATTGTGCGTCTTTTGCATCAGCGCGTCCACGATCCGTTTTATCTTTCCGATGCGATCCCTCTGTTCGTTCGCCTCGGCCGACAGGTCCCCCTCGATGAGCCCCAGATAGATCTTCATGGCGCTCAGGTCCTGGCCCATCTGATCATGGACCTGCAGCGACAGATTGTTCTTTTGCTCCTCCTCGACGCGGATCACGGTCCGGCACAACAGCTCCCTGTGCTCGGAGTCGCGTTTACTGCGCCGGTACGTCAGATACGCCATCTGGACGCCCAGCGCGAGCGCGATCGCAAGCGAGCCGAACAAAAGCTTCACCGACCGGTCGCGGCTCGCCTTCGCGCGCATCAGCTGCCCGTCGATCATGGCCAGGTTGTGCTTCAGCAGCGTCTCGTCGAGATATCCCTCTATTTGAAAGAGCTTGTTCTCGAACTCCATCAGCGTCCGTCGGATATCGTCGATGATGGCCGCCTTTGCCTCGCCGTCCGCGGTGGCCGAAGCGTCGGCAAGCCTCATGATGCGCACGCCGATAGCGCGCAGCTGCTCCTGGCTCTCCCGCGTCGTCGCCACCCAGGCGCGTTGCTCGGGCTCCGTCATCTGGGAGGCGTAGAACGCGATGTTGCGCTCGAAGTTCTCCGTCGCCCGGCTCGTGAGATCGGTCTTGGCGACCGCCGCGGCATCCAGGTAGCGCGCGCTCTTCCAGAAGATATAGCTGCGGATACCGATGGCGTATTTGTTGTTGCTCGATTTCATCTCCTGCACGGCGTTCTGCAGCGGGATGTCCACGCGCGCGAGGTGCGTGACCGTGCTGTTGAGCATCTCGATCTGCCGGACGCCGATGAGGCCGATGACGAGAACAAGCGACAACAGTCCCCCGAAACCGAGGACCATCCGCCAGTCGATGGGAAAACGGCGTTTCATTTCTTTTTGTCGAGATTATTAAGCCATTCACGCACGGAATCGGCGTCGTCGGAGAGGGGGTCGAGCTCGAGGAAATTGAGATAGTGGTAGCGCGCACTCTCGGTGTCACGGAAGTAATCGTCAAAGATGATGCCTAAGTTATAGTGGGCCTTGGCGTTGCGTGGATTGAAGCCCAGCGCCTTCTGGAACTCCTTTACCGCCGACTCGAAGTCCTTCGCCTGCGTGTAGACGACCCCGAGGTTGTAGTGATACCGTTCGGCCTCCTCTTCATAGCGCTGTTTCGCCTTGGCGGCCTGAGCCTCGAGCGACAGGATGCGCGCTTCGTAGGCCGTCTGTCTCTTTTTGAAAAAATCCTCGAGGCCCTTGATCCCTTCCTCGTTCTCCTGGCGCAGTTTCACCACCATGGAGCGCAGCTTGTTGATGTCCTCGCTGGCGCCCTCGGAAAGGCCGAGCTTCCTGGTGAACTGCTGGGTGACCTCCTCGACCTTTTTGATGGCGGCGTCGCGCTGCTGGGCGTAATCGGTCAGCTGGTCCAGGACCTTCTGCTTGGCCTCGGCGTCTTTCTCCTTCTGGGCGCTCAACTGCTCCTTAAGGCCGCGGATCTCCTCCTGGGACTCTTCGGACAGGCGGCGCGTCTCCGCGCGGTAACGCCGGTTGTTCTCGACCTCGGAGAAATACATCATGAAGCCGATGACGGCGGCGAGGACGAGGAGACACCCGATAAAGATAAGGAGGATCTTCGTTAAGTCCATGGGCCCGTGCGCGTCCCGAAGGAGCCTACTCGATGGCGCCCTTGGGTTGTTTGGTCAGGATGCCGTACGTCTTGATCTGCTCTTTCGCGGCGTCGACGCGTTCCTCGTCGCCCCGCGTGATATGGGGTGTCAGGAAGATGGCGAGCTCGCTCTTCACTTTCTGCTTGTTCTTGGAGCCGAAGAGCCAGCCGATCAGCGGCAGGTCCGACACCCACGGATACTTCGTGCGGGTGTCGCGGACCTCCTCTTTCATCAGGCCCGCGATCATGACCATCACGTTGTCGCGGACCTTGACGGTCGTCTCGGCCTGGGCGGTCTCCACGACCGGCACGGAGCTCCCCAGGGGCGAGGTCGCCGTCTCCCGGACGGAGCTGACCTCGGGACGGATCTTCATGATGACGAAGCCGTCGTCGGTGATCGTCGGCGTCACGTTGATCTTGACGCCCACGTCGACGAAATTGACCGATTCGGCCGTCGTCGTCGTGACGCTCGATTGGCTCTGGGTCTGCGAGAAATACACTTCTTTCGAGCCTATGAGGATGCTCGCCTCCTGGTTGTTCACGACGGTGATACGCGGCCGCGACAAGACGTTCGTTTTGGTGATGGAGTTCAGGATATCGATGACGAGGTCGAAATCGTTCTTCTCAAGCGTCCCGACCGAGAACTGTCCGGCCTCCTGCACGCCCGACAAAGGAAACGTGCCCTTCATGGTGATCGGGTTCAGGACGTGATAGGCGAAGATCTTCTCCCAGTCCACGCCGACGGCGGTCCGGTCGTTCAGGGCTATCTGCACGATCTGCGCCTCGATCTGGACCTGCTTGTCCTCTTCGTCGAACGCCTTGATCACCTCTTTGATCTTTTTGAGCTTCTCCGGCAGGTCCGTGATGGCCATCTTGTTGGTGCGCGTGTCTATCTGGACCTCGCTGGAGCCGGGCGTAAGGATCGAGGCGATCTTGCCCTGCATCTCATCGGCCTTCGCGTAGTTGAGCGTGAAGACCTCCGTCCGCCGGGCCTCCTCGAGATTATTGAGGGCCTTCTCGAGCAGGTCCAGGCTCGCCGGCACATCCATCAGGATCACCGTCCCGGATTTTTCGTCGATGATGATCTTCCCGACGTCCGATTTGAGCTGGCTCAGGATGTTGAGAACATCCTGCGGCGAGGCGTTCTTCAGATGGTACATGCGGATCTTGCGCTCGTCCGTGTAGCGCTTACCGTAAAGCTGGTTGTAGCGCTCGGTCGTCATGACGGTGATGATGTCGCCTTCCTTGACCGCCGCCAGTGAATTGTTGATGAGGATGATGTCGAAGGCGTCCTCGAGCGTCACGTTGTTGAGAAAGATATTCACCCGGCCGGTGACCTCTTTGGTGGGGACGATATTGACGCCCATCTTGAGGGACATGATCTTCAGAAGTTCAATGATATCAATGCCTTTAAGATCTAGCGAAATGCGTCCCGGCTCGGCGTCGGCGATCATGGAGCTGGAACCTTCGACCCCGGTATCGGTCGCTCCTGCGGCCGGCGAAGGGGTGCTGCTCGCGGCGGCGTCCTGCGCCCAGAGCGGCGCCGGCCCGGCGATGCCGCCCGCCAGAAAAAAGGGCGTCAGCGTCATCGCGACCACCCTGCGGAATAAGGAGTTCTGTGTTTTCATGCCTGCTTTCCCATCGAAGCGCTAACGCAATTCGACGTCCATGCCATCATAACTCAAGATGACACGGTCCTTCAAGATATCTTTTACGCGCGCGACCTTGACCATGCTGCCGCGGTTGACCATGAACGTATCGCCGCCCTTGACGTCCTCTATGACCGCCTGCGGCGCTTCGGACCAGATGATGCCGACGACTTTGTAATTGGTGATGATGTCCTGGATCGCCGCCTGAATAGCCTGGTTCTTGAGCTCCTCGGGCGTGGTGGCCTGTCCCTGGTCGGATTTCGGCGCCGCCGCGGTCAACGCGAACATGTTGCGCCCCTTGATGTCCTGCAGATAGACGCTCAGGGGGTCTATCTGGCCGACGGAAAGGTCGCCTAAGTCCGTGGCGCGCGCCTGGGCTTCAAGCCCTTCGATGAAATCGGGCCTGGGCAACCCGACCCAAAAGTCGACGACGAGGAAAAGCGTCGCCACTCCGCCCGCCGTAGCGAGAAGGATGTTCGCCGCGCGCAGCGTGAGGAGCTTTTCCGCCTTGCCCAGGAAGGTCTTGCGCAACGCGCGCCCGCGCCCGCGCAGGTCGAAGGCCGCGCCCGGCCGGCCCATACCGCGGCCGCCGCGCGGCGCCTGCCCCGGCGACTCGATGATGCGCAACAGGTTCTCTTCCGGCGTCAGATTCGGCTCCGGCATCTCAACTCCCCCCGGCAGGGCTCAAGACCCTGTGCGGGTCATATCTCGCGCTCCGCGACGCACTGACGCACGATGGCGCGGTCGACCACCACCTTGTTCTCAAGGACCAGCCGCTTAAGGGCATTGTGGCAGACCATGGCGATGCGTCTCGGGTAGCCCTGCGTCAGCTGGTAGACCTCGGCGATTGCCTCTTCCTGGAAGAGCGGCATCGTGGAGGCGTATCCCGCCTGCCGCACGCGGAAGTCGATCATCTCGCGCGTCTCGACGTCGTCGAACGGGTTGATGATGTAGCGCATGCTGACGCGGTCGAGAAGGTTCTTCATCTCGCGGATCTTGGGCAACAGCTCGAGCTGCGCCAGCAGCACCACCTGCAGCAGCTTGTATTCGTTCGTCTCGTAATTCAGCATCACGCGCAGGACCTCGAGCGACTCGGTATTGAGCTTCTGGGCCTCGTCGACCAGAAGGACGCTGGTCTTGTTCTCCTGGACGCCCTTCTGAAAAAGATACTGCTTGATCGCCTCCTTCATGTCCAGCAGGGACGGCGCCTGTTTTTCGAGCTGGATGCGAAAGGTGCGCAGGAGGGACTCAACGAAGACCTGCTCGGTATCGAAGGTGGGGTCGAGGATCATGAAAAACTCGATGTCCTCGCGCTGCTTGAGCATCTGAAAGAGCTTGCGCGACAGGGTCGTCTTGCCCGTCCCCACATCGCCGAGGATGACGCTTAAACCCCGGCGCAGCCGGATCTCGATCAGCAGGCGCGTCAACGCCGCCCGGTGCTCCTGGGACTGATAGAAGAACTCGGGATCCGGACTCGTCGAGAACGGCTCTTTCTCCAAACCCAATATTTGATAATAACTCATTGTTCTTGCCCGCGCTATGCCTTCGATGAATGAATCTGTGTCATCGGGATTTCATCTGTGTAATCGTTTTCTCATTATCTCACACCCCGGCCCGGCGCGCTATTCTTCGTACCAGGCGACGATCCTGTCGCTGGCAAGCTGCGCCACAAGGGCGGCCTTGGCTTCCACGCGCGCCCCTTTCAAAAGCGTCGCCGTGACCCGGATATAGCCCGAGCTCGTGCCCAGCTTGTTTTGCGCCACAAGGGCGGAGATCAGGGCCGCGTCTTCCGCGCCGATGCCCTTGTAATCCTGCAGCGCCGGGGCGATGCTTGCCGGCGTCAGGAACCAAAAGTCGTCTTCCGTTCCCCACGTGCCGTCGTCGCCGGCCCGCAGGTCCTGAATGGCCTCGATCAGGGCCTTGTCCATGCCCAGGGCCGTCAGGCAGGCGGGGCCGGCCGTGTTGATGTTCACGCTTCCGTCGGAGAAAGTCGTCACATAGGGCGCGAACTGGGCGTATATCTCGGGCGTGACGCCGCTGACGCGCGTCGCGTCCTCCTTGACGCAGATCTCGGCTTCGGCGAGGTTGCCGGCGACCGCCCCGTCGTCGAGGCCGGGCAGGCGCACCAGCTCCCCGCCCGACGCCTGCGGCAACGGCAGCAGGCTCTGTTCGTCAAAAAGCTCGATACGCAGCCGCTTGTCGCCGAAGGGCACCTCGCGCGTCTCGAGGTCGTATTGCACGATGCACGTCGGCGTCTCGTCGTACGCGAGGACGTATTGCGCCAGCGTCTTCGCCGCCAGGGCGGCCGGAACAATCTGGCTCGAACGGACCACGGCCTGCGCCAGCCTCAACTCCTGCATCACGCTCGACGTCGCGCCGAGGGCGAGGATCGAAAGGACCAAAACGGCCCCGACCGCCACGAAGAGGATCGAGCCCCTGCGGCCCCGGAGTTGCCGCCACGACTGTTCAATGCACGGGAACATAAAAAAGCTTCTCGATCTGCGTGCCGTCGTCGAGTTCCAGCGTGACGCGCACGGCGTCGGGGGCGAGCTTGCCGGGTCCAACGGTCCACTCATCGGAAAAAGCAAACCCGCCGCTCTGAGGGTCGTAACCCCAGTAACTAAAGGCGGCGGCGCGCACCTGGGGGATGACCTCGCGGCTGTCGACCGACCCCGCGAAGGGTCCCGCGCCGACGACGAACGCCTCGCGCCGCACGGCATCCTTATCGAACGCATACGTGATGTTATAAACGCGATTGTGGATGACGCTCGCGAAAGTGAGCGCGTCGTCCCGGCCGGTCCAGGTCGTGTTGGGATAGGTCCTTTGCTGACGCAGTTCCCGGCCGAGACGCTCAAGACACAGCACGGCCCGGCGATAAGAAAAATTGGGTTGTGTCGCCGCCTTCCAGACCTTGAGCCCCGTTGCGAAGCACTGGAAGAGCGAGACGCCGATGACGGAAAAGAGCGCGACGACGATCAAGACCTCGATCATCGTGAAGCCCCGCGGTTGCGCGGCCGCGGAGGCATCCCCGGCGGCCTGCGTTCTTATCCGTCCCCGCATATGTCCCCTATGGCTTGTGCCGCAAGACGTAGCGCGTCACGCTGACCTCGCGCTCCACCGCCCCCTGCCGCCACGCCACGCGCACGGTCTCTTCGAGCAGGTTGTTGCGCAGGACCGTCGTCCGGCTGAGCTCGTCGCCGATGTCCGCCGCCACGCCGGCGGCGACGCGCGTCCACGTAAAACGGGCGTAGGGCTCCTCGAACGCCCCTTCCGTCGTCCCCTCTTCGGCCCCGTTCTCCTGCCGGTAGAGCTCGGCGAGCTCGAAAAGCTTGCCCTCGAGCAGATACGTCGCCGTCACCATGTTGTGGGACGCGGCCAGCGCCGTGACGCAGCGGCCGAACGCGCCCAGCACATAGACCATGCCTACGGCGATGACCGCCGCCGCTACCAGCAGTTCGACCAGCGTGAACCCTCTGCTTCGACGCCTCATGGATGGTTGCTGCCTTTGGCTCTTAGCTCTTGAAAACAAACCAACAAAGGTATTGTTTTTTCTCTTAGGAGCCAGGAGCTATGAGCTACGAGCCCGGGCTATTCCTTAGCTGTCTTTCCAGTTCGCGACGTCGTCCCCGCCCCCCTCGTTGCCGTCCTTGCCTTTGGAGAACAGGTCGTAGCTGCCGGTATTGTGCGTACCGGGATAGCGATAGACGTAGTCGCGGCCCCAGGGGTCCGTCGGCGCCTTTTTGAGATAAGGCCCCTTCCATCCCGACACCGATGCGGGCGCGCTGGTCAGATCGTCCAGCTCGCTCGGGAATTCTCCGGTGTCGACCTCGTAAAGATCGATGGCAAGGGCCAGGTTGGAATCGATGTCCGTCTTGGCCACCGAACGGCGCGCTTCATCCGACCGGCCGGTCAGCCGCGGGACGACCATCGCCGCCAAAACACCCAGAATGATGACGACCAGCATGATCTCGATCAGCGTGAACCCCTTTTTGTGCCTCATACAACCTCCTTGTCATGAAACAGGCTATAGGGCCAACGGTAGCACACGTACCTCACCTATCGCCCATAGCCTCTCGCCTATCGCCTCTTTGTTTCTACGTGAACAGGACGCCCGCCACGGTGATGGTCGAGGTGAGCGTCGGCGTCTCCTCTCCCTTGGGCACGAGGGTCATCTTCTCCACGTCGAACAAGAGGGGCGAGGCGTAAAGGGCATACAGGAACTTGACCAGCTCCCCCATGCCCGACTCGGCCTTCACCACGATCTGGAACTCCCTGGAGAACTTATCCGTTTCCACGGTCTTCTGCGGCTTCATGTCCACGATGGTGAATTCCGTTTCGCGGCTCAGCTTTTCGATCTCTTTCAGGAACGCGGCGACCGCCTCCTCGTCCGAAACCCCGGCCAGCGAAAAATACGTCTCGTACTTCGCGTACTCGCTGGTGATCACGTCGCCATGATCGCGCAGCGCGGCGCCTTTCTTGAAGCGCGCCTCCTCGCGCCGGAGGGTCCGGCCCTGCGTGGCCAGCTTCTCCTGGAACGGGACGAAGATGGCGCGCACCACGGCCCACAGGACAAGCGCGCCCACGGCCGCATAGGCCAGCACCATTTCGCGTCTCTTGAGCGCCACCATGCTCAATCCTCCCGCGCCTTGGGGGCCTTTTTACCGGCCGCGGCCTGCTTCTTGTCCGTCTGCTCGACGGGACAGATCAGCTCGAACTCGTTCAGGTCCTCGCCCTTGAACTGCCGACGCGTCGTATAACGGGTCTGGACGTCCTTGAAGTAAGGCGAGTTTTCGAGCCGCGTTATGAAACCGAAGATATCCGACATCTGGGCCGCGCGCCCCTTGATGGTCACCCGGTCGTTCCTCTCGAAACCGATGCTCGTCACGAGGATGTCGCCCGACAGAAGGCGCGAGACCTCGAGCAGATAGTTGAGGGCGAGCGTGCGCGTGTCGCGCTTGCTCTTGATCTGGCGGATGCGCTCGAGCTTCTCGTCGAGAAGCTCGACGCCTTTCTTCATGGAGGCGTAACGCTCCGTGATGAGCGCCAGGCGCGCTTCCTGGCCGTGCATGCGCTCGAGATAGATGCCGCAGAGCATCAGGATCAGATACATCGCGCTCGACCCGAGGACGATGGCATCGCGCGTCTTCTCGCGCAGCGCCTTGCGGATCTGGGCCTCGGGCAGGACGAAATTGATCTTCTTTTTCGTCGCGTCGAGCCCCAGCCCCAAGAGCGCCGTGAACGACGCCTCTTCCAGAAGGCCCGCGGGCTCCAGCGCCACTTCCTTCGCCAGCGGCAGGCCCGCAAGGGTCGCCCCCCTTTCGACCGGCATGTTGAATTCCGTTTCAATAGTGGCGGCGAGCTTGTCGAGGCCTTCGGCGGCGCCCGTCAGGTAGATGCGGCTCGGCTTGGTGACGATCTCCTCTCCCTGCGAGATGACGAGCGTCTGCTTCATCTCGCCCAGGAATTTGGGCCACTTCGCCTCTTCCATGAGCTGCTCGCGCCCCTGCGTGATGACGCGGCTGAAAAGGATATTCTCCTGCCCCGAAATGATGAAATCGGTGAATCCCGAGTCGATGTCGAGGATAATGAAGCTTTCGGGGGGTTTGGCGTTGCGGCCGCGCAGCGCCAGACACAGCCACGACAAGACCCCGTCGGAGCTCAGCTCCAGCCGGTCCGTGTAGAGGCCGGCGCGCTCCAGGATCCGGAAGATGCGCCGCACGCTCTCGCGATGGACGATGGCGAGCATGACCTTGGAATATCCCATCGTATCCTTGCCGACGACGCGGTATCCGTTGATGATCTCTTCCTTCGCGTAGGGGACCTGCCGGCCGACGTGGAGCTTGATCATGTCGTCGATCTCGGAAGGATTCGCCGAGGGGATGCGCAGGTTGCGCAGGGTCACGGCGTTGCGCGAGAAAGAGACGATGGCCGTCTGGGCGCGGCCGACCTTCTGCGTCTTAAGGAAGTCCGCCACCTTCTTGGCGATCGTCTCGTCGGTGGCCTCGGACAAGCGCTCCAGGGAGAGGGCCTTGACGTACGTCGTGCCGTAGCCGGAGCGCACGATGACGGTCTTAAGCCAGGAGTTGCCGACCTCGAGAACGACCGTAACGTTCATGATCACTTGATGAGCATGTTGATCTGGAAGATCGGCAGGAGCATCGCCATCACCACCCCGCCGAGGACGACGCCAAGGACGAGAATG
This sequence comes from Deltaproteobacteria bacterium, assembly GCA_050258015.1. Taxonomy (GTDB): domain Bacteria; phylum Omnitrophota; class Gorgyraeia; order Velamenicoccales; family Velamenicoccaceae; genus JBLMXZ01. The sequence goes on along the minus strand of JBLMXZ010000051.1, from coordinate 9,582 downwards.
ATCATCGGTTCCAGAAGCGAGGTGATCACCTTGAGTTTCGCGTCCACCTCCTGCGTGTAGATGTTGGCGACCTCGCTTAAGACCCCTTCAAGCTTTCCCCCCTCCTCGCCCACCGATACCATCTGCACGAAAAAGGGAGGCAGGAACGAGACCTTCTTCATGGAGCTGGCCATCGACGCGCCCTCCAGGACGTCCTTTTTGACGATCTCCATTTCGCGGACGAAAAGGCTGTTCTCCAGTGTCGGGATGGAGGCCCCCAGGGCCTGGAAGGCCGGCAGGCCGCTGCGGATCAGAAGGGAGAGCGTGCGCGCGAAGCGCGCCAGCGACTGCTTCAGAGAAAGCCCCGCCCATATGGGGATATGGAGCTTGATCCAATCGAGCTTGGCGCGGCCAGCGGCGTTCTTCGACATCTGGACAAGCACGAGCAGGCCCGCGCCGATCCCCCCGGCCACCGCCCACCAGTAGCTCTTGAAGAAACCGCTGACCGCCAGCATGATGCGGGTGGGCAGGGGCAGCGCGTAATCGAAATCGGCGAAGATGCTGCTCAACTTCGGGATCACATAGCTCAGCAGGACGAACACGACGACGACGCCGACGATGATCATGAGCGTCGGGTAGGCCATCGCGGTCTTCAGGTGCATCCGGAACTCCTCGTCCTTCGCCAGGAAGCCGTCGAGCTCCTCCAGGACCTCGTCGAGCCGGCCGGACGCCTCCCCGATCCGGATAAGGTTCACGTAGATGACCGGGAAGAAGCGGGGATGTTTGGAGAGGGCCTCGGAAAACGTCGAGCCGTTCTTGATATCCGTATGCAGCTCGGTAATGAGCTCCTTGAGCCGGACTTTTTCCGTCTGCCCGAAAAGGATGGACAGCGATTTCAACAGGTCCACGCGCGCCTTCATCAGGCTCTTGAGCTGGTTCGTGAAGACGGTCAGGTCCTTCACGTTAAGCCCCCGCCGGGCCAGGAAGGACGCCGCCGGCGACGCGCCCCTGGCGGACGCGCCCTCCAGCAGCGGCGCCACCTTCACCGGCGAAAGACCCATCTCGATCAGCTTGTCGACCGCGTTGTCCTCGGTGTCGGCGACGACGATCCCCTCGACCGTCTCGTTGAGATTCTTCTTCGCCACATAGGTATACGTCGGCATCGTCTTTCTCCTCGCGCGGGGTCCGGGGGACAGGTTGCAGGGTTCAGAAAAACAAAAAATCTACGCCTTGCCGCCTATGTTTGCGGTTCGATGTTGAACCTTTTTAGGCTTTGTTCTTTCGTCGCACGGTACCCTTGCCCCCTGAACCCTGTTGCCTGAAAAATCACGTCAGCTCCGTCACCCGCATGACCTCTTCGGGCGTGGTCAATCCCTGCGCGATCTTGGCCCACCCCTCGCGCGTCAAGGTGCGCATCCCTCCCTGGACAGCCACCTTCTTGATGGCCGAGGCCGAGGCCTTGTCCACGATCATCTGGCGGACATCCTCCGTGATCGGGAGGATCTCGTAGATCGCCATGCGGCCGCGGTATCCGGTGAACTTGCAGGCCTCGCATCCTTTTCCCTGAAAAATATACTCCGGCCGCTCGATGATCTCGACGGAATCGCGCTTTGTCTCCCGGATACCCTTCATCACGTCCCGAAGGGCCACCCGCTCCTTGCACTCCGGACAGACCGTGCGCACGAGGCGCTGGGCGATGAAGATCTGGACGGAAGACGCCACCAAAAACGGCTCCATGCCCATATCCAGAAGGCGCGTCACGCCCGACGGGGCGTCGTTGGTGTGCAGCGTGGAAAACACCAGGTGGCCCGTAAGGGCGGTGCGGATCGCCAGCTCCGCGGTCTCCAGGTCCCGCACCTCGCCGACCATCATGATGTCCGGATCGTGGCGCAGGAGGTTGCGCAGGGCGCTGGCAAAGGTCAGGCCTATCTTGGCGTTGACCTGCAGCTGCGTGATGCCCAGCAATTCGTACTCGATAGGATCCTCTATGGTGATGATCTTGACGTCGGGCTTGTTGAGCCGGGAAAGAAAAGAATAGAGGGTCGTGGTCTTGCCGCTGCCCGTGGGGCCCGTCAGGAAGATGATGCCGTGGGGCTTTTCGATGTACTCCTCGACCAGCCGCGAGTCGGCCTCCGACATGCCGAGTTCCTTCATGTCGAAGAGCATCTCCGTCGGCAGGATGCGGATGACGAGGTTCTCGCCGTAGAGCGTGGGGATGATCGAGATGCGCAGGTCCACGTCCTGCTCGCCGAGCTTGACCTTGGCGCGGCCGTCCTGCGGCAGGCGGCGCTCGACGATGTCCATGTTCGCGATGATCTTGATGCGCGAGGTGATGGCCATATGGAGCTGCCGGATGGAGTCGGGCACCGGCACCTCGTAGAGGACGCCGTCGATGCGGTAGCGCACCTTGACCCGGTCCCGGAAGGGCTCGATGTGGATATCGGTCGCGCGCGACTGGATCGCCTCGGCGAGGAGCTGGTTGACGAGCTTGACGACCGAAGCGTCCTGCGCCATCTTCTCGGGCGAATCGAGGACGGTGATCCCCGCCATCCCCTCTTCGGAAGCCTTGGGCGGGGCGGCGGCCTGCTTGTCCTTGTCGAGGATGTCCTCGACCATGGCGGCGCCCATCCCGTAATACTTCTTGATCGTCGCCATGATCTCCTCTTCGATGGCGAGCACGACCTCCACCTCGAAACCGAGGTGGAACTTGATGTCCTCCGTCGGCCAGACGTCGAGGGGATTGGAGACGGCGATGGTCAGGGTATTGCCTTTCAGGGCCAGCGGCGCGAATTTATAGTGCCAGACGAACCGCGCGGGCACCTTGCGGATCACCTCGTCGGCTATCTCGCGGTCTTTGAGGGTCGGCACGAAGGGGATCGCGAGCTGCTCGGCGAGCGTCGTCAGAAGCTGTTCTTCGGAGATGAACCCCATCCGGATCAGCGCCTTGCCCAATAGCTCGCCCGTGCGGTTATGCTCGGCCAGCGCCATGTCGAGCTGCGCCTGCTTCACGATGCCCCGACGGATCAGCAGTTCTCCCAATTTCAGCATGGTTCACCCGTATTCACGTGCCGCGCCATTGACCGCCTTACACCGCCGGCAGCGCCCCTTTCATGTAGAACTCTTCGTCCGTCGCGCTGTCGACGCGTCCGGCGATGATGCGCTCGCACCCGGCCAGCGTGTCTTCCAGCTTCACGTACTGGCCCGGCTTGTTGGTGTAGAGCTCGGCCGTGAAGAACGGCTGCGTGAGAAAGTTGCTGAGCTTGCGCGCGCGATGGAAAAGCACGCGGTCGCTCTTGGAAAGCTCCTCGATGCCCACGATGGCGACGAGCCGCTGGAGTTCCTCCTGTTTGTGAAAAAGGCGGATGACCTCCTGGGCCACGCCGAAGTGCCTCTTCCCGACGATGGTCGGGTTGAGGAACGCGGAGGAGGACATCAAGGGATCGATCGCCGGATAAAGCCCCTTCTGCACGCGGTCGCGCGACAGGACCAGGATAGAGTCAAGATGCGCGAAGATGCATACGACCGCGGGATCGGTCAGGTCGTCGGCGGGCACGTAGACCGCCTCGATGGCGGTGATGGAAGCGCCCTCCCGCGAGCTGATGCGCTCATGGAACTCGCCGATCTCGCTCGTCAACGTCGGCTGGTACCCCGTCTCCGACGGGATGCGCCCCAACAGCGCCGACAGCTCGCTGCCCGCCTGCGCGAAACGGAAGACATTGTCCATGAGGAAAAGGATGCTGTGCCCCTTGGCCTGGAGCGCTTCGGCAAAGGCGATGCCCGTCGAGACGACCTCGAAGCGCGCGCCCGGCGATTCGTCCATCTGACCGAAGACAAGGACCGACTGGGGCAGGATGTCGCTGCGCCGGAACTCGAAGTAAAGCTCGTTGCCTTCGCGGATACGCTCGCCCGCGCCCGTGAACACGCACAACCACCTTTGCTTGCGGATAATGTTGTGGATGATCTCGAGCGTCAGAAGGCTCTTGCCCAGGGCCGCGCCCCCGATGATGCCGGTCTTGGTGTTGCGCAAGAGCGGGAACAGCAGGTCTATCATCTTGATGCCCGTCTCTATGATCTCGGTATCGACCTTGGCGTCGTCATCGATGGCCACCTTGTCGCGGGTTCCCGTCCGCCACACCGGAAAGCGGTCTTTCGTCTGGATGGCCCCCTTCTTGTCGATGGGCTCTCCCAGGACGTTGACGACGCGGCCGAGGACCGCGTCCCCCTGGGGGATGGTCAGGGAGCTCTCGGTGCGTTCCACGGGAGCGTAGCGGGACAGGCCGAAGGTGGGGGTCAACGCGAAGCAGCGCGCCGTCCTTTCGTCTTTATACTCGACGGCCTCCAGGATGACCTCCTGCCCGTCGTAGGTGCGGGTGCGCATGACCTCCTTGATGACGGGAAGGGTGACGGCGTCGTCAAAGACGACATCGACGACCGAACCGTGCACCGCGGCCACGCGCCCCAGCGCCCTTTTCTGTGCGGCGTCCTTACCCATGGCCCAGATGCGTTCCTTTCAGGCGGCTGGCGAATATCTCGCGGATATCCTTGTCGCTCTTTTGATGCATGTGCTTGAAAAAGCTGAACAGCACGCGCCGGTTCATCTCGGTGATCTCCTGATAGCTTCCCTCCAGGTGCACGATGCGCGCCGCGTATTCGGCGATCTTGGCGTCGAGAAAGATGCTGTGGATCTGCTGCGTCAGGGTCGCGCGCACCAGAAAATCAACGGCCTGCGCCGGCCCCGGTTCGATCGCCGCCTGGACCACCGTCTTCTTCGCCGCGCCCGGACGGAACCGCTGCCTGTCTTCCGGCGGACGAAAGAGCTCCGGGCACGGCAGGAGCTTGGTGACAAAGGGCTCCTGGACCGTCAACGAAAGAAAACGCGCATGGACGATCAGCGCCTTGCCGATCTTCCCGGAAAGATACTTCTCGATAAGGAGATCGCGGATGGCGCCCGCGCGGTCATAGGTGATGTCGTCGCCCAGGGCCGGCAGGACCGTGAAGGCGCCCTTGTACATCTCCGTCAGATAGCGCGCCCCGCGTTCGCCCATGATGATGATGTCGTCGGCGACCGTCGCCTGCTCGAAGGCCAAAGTCACGATCGCGGCGTTGAGGCCGCCCAGAAAGCCCTCGTCGGAGGTGATGGCGAGGATCGCCTTGGGCAATTGCGGCCGCGCCAGAAGAAAGGGGTGCCGGAAGCGGCCCACGCCCAGAACGCTCATGAACTCCTCCAGGTGTGTGCGGAAGGGCTCAAACCCCTTGCGCCGGCCCTGCAGGATGCGGAATTGCCGCGCGGTCGCGGCCTTAAGGACCTCCATCATCTCCAGGAGGTCATCGGCGAAACGCATGTTGGCGCGCAACTGGCTTAAGGGAAGCATGCGGCGGTTCCGCTCATTAGACGATCTTCCTCTCCCGGAAGAACTCGACGAACGCCTTGTCGAGCTCGGCGCGGATCTCGGGCGTCAACTGTTTCTTCTCGTCGATCTCCTTTAAAAGCTGGGGACGCGTGATGCGCAGATGTTCCATGATCTCGTGGCAGAAGACCGCCAGGCCCTCGCCTGAAAGGATCTCGAGGATCTTGCGCCGGAAGGCGTAGAACTGGACGACCATCGTCACCTCGTCAAGGGGCTGACGCGCGTCCTGGATCAAGAGCTGCGTCAACGTCTCGCCGCGCCGCAGGCGCTCGGCCACCTCCGTGGAAAGCTTGGTGCGGATACGCATCAAGCGCAGCAGCTCCTTGTATTGCGCGTAATCGAGCCGCAGGGACTCCGTCACCTCCCGGATGGCTTCGGACTGGACCTTGCTGCCGATACGCGAGACGGAAAGCCCCAGGTCGATGGCGGGCTTGAAACCCTCGTGAAAGAGGCCGCTCGACACGTAGATCTGCCCGTCGGTCATGGAAACAAGGTTGCTCTGGACACACCCCGTGATGTCCCCCTGAAGCGTCTCGGCGATGGGCAAGAACGTCATGGAACCGGAGCCCAGCTCCTCGTTCAATCGCGCGGCGCGCTCCATAAGCTGCGAGTGGATATAGAAGATATCCCCGGGATACGCCTCGCGTCCGGGCGAACGCTCCAGCAAAAGCGACAGCTCCCGGTAAATCCACGCGTGCTTCGTCAGGTCGTCAAAGACGACGAGAACGTCCCGGCCCCGATACATGAAATACTCGCCGATGGCGGCGGCAACGTAGGGAGCAAGATACTGCTCGCCCGCGGAAGCCGACGCCGAGGCCGCCACGACGAGGCTGTAATCCATCGCGCCGTGCTCTTTGAGTTCACGCGCGATCTTGCCCAGCGTCGTGTGGGCGCCGCCGATCCAGCAATAGATGCAGACGACGTTCTTGCCGCGCTGGTTCAGGATGGCGTCGAGGGCGAGGGCGGTCTTGCCCGTCTGGCGGTCGCCGACGATGAGCTCGCGCTGACCTTTTCCGACGGGGATGATGGTATCGATGATCTTGATGCCCGTGTACAGCTGCTGGGAGATGGGGATGCGGTCGAGAACACCCGGGGCCCGCCGGAAGACGGCGCCCTCCTCGGCCACGGCTATCGGCATATTCCGGTCGTCGATGGGCTGGGCGATGCTGTTGACGACGCGCCCGATATACCCTTCCCCTACGGGGATGGTGAAAATGTCGCGGTGGCTGGCGACCGCGCTGCCCAGGCGCACGCGCTTCTCGTCACCGAAGACGAAGGCCATGACCTGCTGCTCGTCGAAGTCGATGACGAGACCCTTAAGGCCCGACTCGGCGAACTCGACAAGCTGGCCGTAGACGCAGGAGGGGAAACCTTCGATCTTGACGATCCCGCGCTTGACGTCTTTGACGACGCCGACTTCTTTTATCTCAAAGGCCTGGGACCTGAATGCGGCGCCTGTTTGCATGGGCTAAGACACGTCAAAAGCGTGCGGGGGCCGATAGACAATAGACCCTAGACGATAGACAAACCCGAAACTCGGAAACGAATGCCCAAAGAGACCCCTATTTTGAAGCAGCGGTCCGTTCTTGATCGTCGTTGCTCGACAATGCCGGGGACTCAGGCTTATTGTCCGTGGTCCGTCGCCTATCGTCCCCTGTCCTTCATGTTACGAATCGATCGCTATTTTTTCTCCGGCGGCCTGGCGCCGGCGGCGCGCTGGCGACGCATGACCTCCAGCGCCTTCCTGAGCCGGTTCCTCAGGCTCCCGTCCACGACGAGGCCGCCCAGATTCAGGACCAGGCCCGTCACGAGCGCCGGATCCTCGGTCTCGCGCAGGGGGATCTTCTCCCCGCGCTTTTCCTCCAGTATCGCCTCCAGCCGCCGGCGCTGGTCCTCATCCAGGAGGCGCGCCGTTGAGACCTGGGCGCCCGCCTCCGCCGGGACCCGCAGCCGCTGGCCCTCGACCTTCTCGAGCTCATCGAGGAACTCCGCCACCAGCTCGCGATGCACCGCCGCAGCGCCGCGGGCCGTGAAGGTCTCCGCCACGAGATCCCGCGCCATATCGATCGCCTTTACTTCGGCGCCGGCGGCCGCCTCGGCGCGCAGGGTGCGCGCGTGCTCCTCGGCATCGGCGAGCAGCTTCTTCATCTGGATCTGCGCCTGGGCGCGCGCGTCGTCGTCAAGCCGCTGCGCGTTCTTGCGCGCGTTGTCCATGATCCGCTTGGCCTCTTCTTTGCTGCGCGTGATCTCGCCCTGCGAAAGCGCCCGGGCGCGTTCGATCTCCTTATTGAGGATCTCTTCTTTCTCGAGGTTCTCCTGATGAAGGTCCTGCAGGCGCTTGAGCGCCGCCTGGAGCTGGCTGCCCGAAACGAAACGCAGGACAAGAAGGATGATCGTGAAGGTGACGATCTGGATAAAGACGAGCTGCAGGATGCCCAACGTTCCTCCGCCTATTTGAAAAGATTGTAGATCATGATCAGCGCGATGATGGCGATACCCTCCGAGAAGAGGAAAGCGAACATCAGCGCCACCATGATCTTAGGCGCCGCCGCCGGGTTGCGGCCCAGCGCCCGGATCGCCGCGTTGCCCACCACGGCGATGATCAAAGACGGCCCCAGCGTGCTCAGGAACATCATCAGCGTTATGGTGAAATTGTGCACGGATCACTCCACCAACACGGTCAGTTCGTTGCGTCGCATCCGGGCAAGACCCCGGCGGATCTTGAAGACCCGCGCCTCCGAAGCGCCGCCTTCGCCCATGCGGCGCGCCGTCGTCTGCAGGACGACGGACCCCTTCGTCAAAACGAGAAAGATGGGCTCGTGATGGTCCAGGAAGGTCTTTTCGCCGCCCAGGCCCGGCAGGGTGGCTGCGGAAACGACCCCGTCGAACAGAACATCGTGCGCGTCGAGCACCACCGCTTTCATGGGTCACGCTCCCGGGGGGATCCCGCTCCGGCCGGCGGACGGATCACGATGCCGTGACGATCTTGTCTTTGCCCGTCGTCTTGGCCTGATAAAGCGCCTTGTCCGCCTTGTCGATAAGGGGGTCTTTTTCGGCGGCGTCCGTAGGATAATCCGCAAGGCCGACGCTGATCGTCGTCGGCAAGCTCATGCGCACAAGGGTCAGGATCCGTTCGCAGCACAAAAGAGCCCCCTTCTTGTCGGTCTCGATCATCAGGATACAGAACTCCTCGCCGCCGTAACGGAAGACCATGTCGAGGTTGCGGATGGACCGGACGAACAGATTCGTGAGGCTGCGCAGGAGCTCGTCGCCCGCCATGTGCCCGTTGGTGTCGTTGTACTTCTTGAAGTTGTCGACGTCGATCATCGCCAGGCACAGATGCTGGGGGTAGCGCTTGGCGCGCGACAGTTCGCGGTCCAGGACCTCGTGCAGATAGCGGTGATTGTAAACGCCCGTCAACCCGTCCAGGGTCGACAGGTCGTAATAGTAGGACTTCTTGTCCGCCTCGACCATGAGGACATAGCGCTCGATGGCGTGCTGAACGACGATCCGGATCTCCGTCGGATTAAAGGGTTTCGTGATGTAGCCGAAGGCGCCATCCTCCATGACCTCGACCGCGGAGTTGATGAAGAGATACGGCGTCACGACGATGACGCTCACGCGCGGGTCCGTCTGTTTGGCCAGCTGGACGAACTCCGACCCGCTCATGTCGGGCATCCTCAATTCGGTGATGACCACGGCGCAGCGGATGTCCTTGAGGATACGCAACCCCTCCTTGGCGGAAGAGACAAGATTGACGTTGTGTCCCGCGGCATACAGGACGGCGCCGAGCGTCTCCGCCGACTCCTTCTCGTCTTCAATGACCAGGATATCAAAAGCATTAGACATGATGGCTCCTTGTCCTTGTCTATGGCGACAAAAGCTCCCCCCAACGACGGCCGAAGCAAGGCGGCGGACGCCCGTGCGCCCAACGCCCCAGGGCGTCAACAGGCGCGTGACGTCTTTTACGGCAAAACCGCGCCCTTGCGCCGGCGGCATATAGGCAGAAAACCACCTTCCGCCGCCGAAGCGAGGTTTGCGTAACTTATTACACTATATTATTATAATGTGCGTCCCCGCGCAACACATTTCGCCGTCGCGACGCCTAAAATCCCGCCCAGTCCGTCTTCGCCGCGGCCCGGGACTTCCCTCTTGGTTCGATGAAAAAAGAGGGGTCCTGCGCTCAAAGCGCAGG
>JBLMXZ010000050.1:0-3836 GCA_050258015.1 Deltaproteobacteria bacterium | reverse complement strand
CGGACGTCTTTAACGCTATCGCGGAACTTCTCGAGATCAGGGGGGAGAACCCATTCCGCGTGCGCGCCTACGTCCGGGCGGCGGAACGTATCGGGGGCATGCAGGAAGATGTCGCCGGCCTGATCGAGACCGGCCGCCTGGAGGAGATCGAGGGTATCGGTAAGGACCTGGCCGGGAAGATCGCCGAGATCGCCGCAACCGGCACATGCCGGTTCCTCGAGGAGCTGAAAAAAGCCGTGCCGGAGGGCGTCGTTGCCATGCTGGCGGTCCCGGGCATCGGACCCAGGACCGCAAAATTGTTCTTCGACAAGCTGGGTATCCGCAGCGTCGAGGCCTTGCGGGCAGCCGCGCGCCGGGGCCGCCTGGAGGGATTGCCCGGCATCCGCCGCAAGACGGTCGACAACATCCTCAGGGGGATCGAGCTCCTTGAAAAAGGGCGCGAGCGCATGGATATCATGACGGCGCATAAGGCGGCCGGCTCGGTGATCGAGGCCCTGAAAGGCCTGGCTGCCGTCAAAGCGATCGAGCCGGCGGGCAGCCTGCGCCGCGGCTGCGCGACCGTGCGCGACGTCGATATCCTGGCCGCCTCCACCCGGCCCGCCGCGGTGATGGAGGCCTTCGTTCATTTGCCCGTCGTCAAGCGCGTGCTGGCGCACGGGGCCACGAAATCCGCGATACTGACGCAGGACGACACCCAGGTGGACCTGCGCGTCGTCGCCCCGTCCGTTTACGGCGCGGCGCTGGTCTATTTTACCGGGTCCAAGAACCACAACATCAAGCTGCGGCAGCGCGCCCTCAAAAGGGGCGGCCATATCAGCGAGTACGGCGTTTTCGACGGCAAAGGCAGGCGGCTGGCGGCGGCCGCGGAGACGCAGGTCTACCGCCGTCTCGGGCTGGATTATATCCCGCCGGAGATGCGCGAGGATAACGGGGAGGTCGAAGCCGCGGCGGCGCACCGGCTGCCGCGCCTGGCGTCGTTGCGGGATATACGCGGCGATTTCCATGCCCATACCAATTACTCGGACGGCCGGCGCACGCCCGAGGAGATGGCGGCGGCCGCGGACGCGCTGGGCTACGAATACCTGTGCCTGACGGATCACTCGGTGACCTTACGCGTGGCGCACGGCCTGGACGAAGCGCGCCTCGCGAAGAAACGGGCGCATATCGACCGGTTGAACAGGAGATCGAAAGGGGTGCGGCTGCTCTTCGCCACGGAGGCCGAGATCGACGGGGAGGGACGCATCGATTATCCGGAAAAGATACTGCGGAACTTTGACGTCGTTATCGGGGCCGTCCACAGCGGTTTTAAGCAGTCCGTCAGGCAGTTGACGCGCCGGATGGTCGCCGCGTGCCGCAACCCCAACGTCCACATCATCGCGCATCCCACCGGCCGGCAGTGGCCGGTCCGGCCCGCCTACGAGCTCGATTTCAAGGAAGTCTATAAAGCGGCGGCGCAGACCAACACGGCGCTCGAACTTAACGCGAACCCGATGCGCATGGACCTGGACGCCGACCACGCGCGCGCGGCCAGGGACGCGGGCGTGCGGCTGGCCATCGGGACCGATGCCCATGACGCCGAACACCTGGGGTTCATGCGGTTCGGCGTGGGGACGGCCCGCCGCGCGTGGCTCGGCCCCAAGGATATCCTGAACACCCGTTCCCTGAAAAAGCTGTTGAAGGAGCTGAAGAAATGAAGCGTTTGGCGGCGCTCTTCTTTGTCGCGACGATCCTGGTGTCGGGGTGTTCCCAGAAGGCGCCCAAAGAGGATTCCGCTTTCTTCATGGGGACGTTCGTCCAGGTCACCGCCTTTGACCCGCGCGCCTTTTCCATCGTTTTCGACGAATTCCGGCGGCTGGAGAAGGTGTTCAACGCTTTCGATGAAACGAGCGAGCTGGCGCTCCTGAACAAAAAAGGGGAGATCGTCGCTTCCGAGGACCTTTACCGCGTCCTCAAGCTTTCGCAGGACGTCAACGCCGCCACCGCCGGCGCTTTCGACGTCTCGGTGGGGCCTTTATCTTTTCTGTGGAAGGCGGCGATCCGCGACAAGACCTTGCCTGCGGCGGACGCGATCGCCGACGCCCGCCGGCGCGTGGGCATGGACTATGTCTATGTCGACGACGCGACGCGGCGGGTGAAGCTTTTGAAGGACGGCGTCCAACTGGACCTGGGGGCCGTGGCCAAAGGCTACGCTCTCGATCGCGCCGTGGCGCGGCTCAAGGCGGCTTCCATCACGTCGGCGCTCGTCAACGCCGGCGGCAGCGTGTATTGCCTGGGGGACAACAACGGCAAACCCTGGCAGGTGGCGATCCGCGACCCGCGGCGCAAGGGTCGCCTTTTCGGCAGGATGGAGCTGCGCGACAAGGCGGCCGCGACATCGGGGGACTACGAGCAATTTTTCGAGATCGCCGGGAAGCGTTATTCGCATATCATCGATCCCCATTCCGGCTATCCGGCGCAGGCGGGCGCCGTCGCCGCCACGGTCGTGGCCCCCAGCGCCGCGACCGCGGACGCGCTTGCCACCTCGTGCATGGTCCTCGACATGTCCCGCTGCCGCGATCTGTTGGGGCGGTATCCCGGCGTTCGCGCCGAACTTATAGACGATCATGGGAGACTCATCTCGTTATAATATCGTTTCGGCGCGCGACCTGGCCGCCGGCATCACGCGTATGGTCGTGCGCGCGCCCGACATCGTGCGCCAGGCCCTGCCCGGCCAGTTCGTCGTCGTCATCCCGCAGGAGAAGGGAGAGCGCATCCCTTTGACGATCGCCGGTGTCTCGCAGATAACGGGGGACCTGACGCTCGTCTTTCAGCACGTGGGTTTTTCGACCCTCGCCCTGGGCCGCATGAAGGCCGGCGAGGATCTCTATGCCGTGCTGGGCCCTTTGGGCAAACCCACGGATACGCGGCGCGTGGGCACGGTCGTGGCCGTCGCGGGCGGGGTGGGGGCTGCGGAAGTCCTCGGGGTCCTGGGCGCTTTTAAGCAGGCCGGCAACCGGGTCGTGTGCTGCGTGGGCGCGCGCACCCGGGAAAAGGTGGTCTTGGCCGACGAGCTTAAGGGGGCCTGCGACGAACTTCTCATCGCCACCGAGGACGGCTCTCTCGGCCGCACGGGTCTCGTCACCGGCCTTTTGGATGACGTCTTGAACCGGGAGCCGTGTCACCTCGTTTATGCGGTGGGGCCGGTGCCCATGATGAAGGCGGCGGCCGAACGGACCCGCGCCGCCGGAATAAAGACGGTCGTGAGCCTCAACCCGGTAATGGTCGACGCGACGGGCATGTGCGGCGCCTGCCGGTGCCGCGTCGCCGGCAAGACCGTCTTCGGCTGCGTGGACGGGCCGGAGTTCGACGGCCACGCGGTCGATTTCGACGCGCTCGAAAAGCGCCTGCGTTTTTTCGAGGAAGAGGAGCGGCGGGCACGAGAAGCCGCCTGAACGGACCGCAGCCCCGGCTTTCGGGGGGATGCCGGCCGCTGTTCCCGGATGCCTATGATACGATGCTGGGAGTTCTTTCATTGCGATCCCGAGAAACAGAAGAGTTGTCTGATGGGCGAGGTGGGCGCGACCCCCTGCTGGCAGGTGGATGTCGTCTGCTGCCGCATGCCCCAGGACGCCGGCCGGCCCATCAGCATTAAAAAGAACTTGTGCAGAAGCTGTGCTTTCTATATCCACGTCCATAAAAAATAGGGTCGTTCTCTTTGTGTTGGGTGCGGCGCTCTTTTTTCAGCCCGCGCCGGCATTTGCCCGCAAAAGGTCCGCCGCCAAAGCTTCTTCGGGGGTTACGGCGGAAGGCGTCTATGCCGTCGACTACACCAACCGGCGCGTGCTCATGGAGCGGGC
>JBLMXZ010000049.1:0-6009 GCA_050258015.1 Deltaproteobacteria bacterium | reverse complement strand
GTGGTCAGCCGGCCGGGAGAAGGCACGCTCATTACGATCTGTCTGCCCGTGCCCGCGAGGAACCTGCGGCCGTGAGCGGCCGGTAAGACGGGGGGGACAGTGGAAAAATCAAGGATCCTGGTGATCGACGACGAGGAGGTCATCCGTGACCTCCTGGCCCAGACGCTGACGCGGCGCGGTTATCACGTCGAGCCTGCCGAGGACGGGCCGGCGGCCCTGAAGAAGGTGAGCTCGGGGTTCTTTAACCTCCTGATCACGGACCTGAAGCTGCCCGGGATGAACGGGATCGAGGTCTTGAAGCAGATCAAAAAGGTCAACCCCTACATCGAAGTCATCATCATCACGGGCTATCCTACCATCGAGACGGCGGTGGAGGCCATCAAGGTCGGCGCCTTCGATTTCCTGTGCAAACCTTTCGATATCGCGGAGATCGTCGCGGTCATCCAGAGGTGCCTGGAGAAGCAGCGCAACACGCTGGACCATATCGAGCTCGGAGAGCTCAATACTTTTTTCGAGATCAGCAAGACCCTGACCGCCTCTTCCGATCTGGGGACGCTTTTGCGTCAGATGTTGCATTCCATGCTGACCCTGGTTCGGGCGCGTTCGGGGTCCCTGCTGCTTTTTGAGGAGGGCAATAAGGAGGTGCGGCTGGAGTGCCAGACGCCGGACGCCGGGGAAACGAAAGCCGCGGCCGTCCCCGCGGAGGGCGCCGCCGGGGGAGACGCCGACTCGCGGCTTTTCCTGAGCATGCCCCTGAAGGGCAGACGGCCCTTTTCACAAAAGGACGTTCTGGGTGTCATCAATGTCTCCGAGAAGGTCTCGGGGGACGGATTCTCGCTGCGGGAGCAGACGCTCTTTTCGGTCCTCTGCAGCCAGGCCGCGGCGACCATCGAGAACTACCGGCTCTATGCCCAGTTGCAGGAGAAGGTCAAAGATCTCGAGCAGACGATCCGTGAGCTGGAGGAGACCCGCAACCAGCTGATCCAGACGGAAAAGCTGGCGGCGGTGGGTCAGTTGGCTTTCGGCATCGCCCACGAGATCCGCAATCCCCTGTCCATCATCCTGGAAGGGGTGGAGTTCATCCAGACAGACAGGCATGGGGTCGACCAGCCCCCGGACGACGCTCTCGTAAGGATCGAGAGGGCGGTCCAAAGGGCCAATAACATCATCGTCGATCTTTTGAAGTTTTCCCGGGCCTCCAAGATACAGTCCCAGTCCGTGGATATCGGCCCGATCCTCGAGGCCGTCTGCGGCCTCATCGAGAACACGGCCCGGCTGCGGCAGGTGCGCGTCCACAAGGAATGGGATATCTCGGGCCGGACGCTTCAGGCCGACCCCAATATGCTGCAGCAGGTTTTTTTCAATCTCAGCATGAACGCCATCGACGCCATGCCGCAGGGCGGAGAGCTCACGTTGAGCGCGTGGCGGCAGCCGCCTTCGGACGGGCAAGGGGCGGCGCTCATGGTCGCGGTCCGCGACACGGGCACGGGCATCCCCGCGGAGATACGGGATAAGATGTTCAACCCGTTCTTCACCACCAAGGAGCCGGGCAAGGGGACGGGCTTGGGCCTGAGCATCGTTCATATGATCCTGGAGCGTCACGGAGCCGTCATCGAGGTGGACAGCGAGGTCGGTCGGGGAACAACCTTCGTCCTCCGCTTTCCTCTGCAGGATAAAGAGCGGGCGCAGCCGGCAACCGCGCCGGCCGCGCCGGAAAGGGAGGTGTCCTGATGCGCCGGAAGCTCCTCGTGATAGACGACGAAAAGGATTTCTGCTACTTCCTTAAGAAGAACCTGGAGACGACGGGCGCCTTTTCCGTCGCGGTGGCCCACCACCCCGACAGGGGGCTGCGCCTGGCGCGCCGCACCATGCCGGACGTGATCCTTCTCGATATCTGCATGCCGTCCCGCGACGGGTTCGAGGTGTTGCGGTCGCTGAAGGAGGACCTCAAGACCGTCTCCATTCCCGTCATCATGCTCACGGCCCTGGAGGATGACAGCCATCGCAAGCGCGCCTCCTGGTTCTATAACGACGGCTATGTCGTCAAGCCGGTCAACTATAAGGTCCTGCTGGAAGAGATAGAGCGCGTCCTGACGCTCAAGGCGCGCGTTTGACCGAAAAGAAGGGGGGGGCGGTCATGACACAGGAGGCGGCGAAGAAAAGGGTTCTCTTGATTGACGACGAGGAAGATTTCTGTTATTTTGTGCGCAAGAACCTGGAACGGACGGGCGCGTTCGAGGTCATGACGGCCACCGACGCGGAGCAGGGGATCGTCATGGCCCGGGAAAAGGTCCCGGACGTGATCCTGCTGGACATCGTGATGCCCAAGCTGATAGGCCCGCGCGTGGCGGAGGCGCTCTCGAGCGATCCCGGCACGAGCCGTATCCCGCTCATCTTCGTCACCGCCATGGTGACGCAACAGGAGATCGGCGGAGGCTTTATGAAGGACATCGGCGGCCACAGTTTCATCGCCAAGCCGGTCCGATGCGAGAATCTCGTCGATGCGATCCGCCTTGTCTCAGGCCCCAAGACCGCTTACCGGCAGGAGTAGCCCATGACGCGCAAGATATTCGTTTCCGTCAGCCTGATCGTCGTCCTTCCTTCGCTCGTCTTTTGTTATCTGGTGACGAACGTCTCTTCCGTCATCTCGATGAGGGGGCTGATCATCGTTGCGACGTGCGTCATCGTCCTTCTGGGCGCGCTCGGCCTTTACCGCCTGACGGGCACCCTGAAGGAGCTGTGCGCCAACCTTAAGGCGGTGGCGGCCGGCAACGCCGCCGTTGGGCAGCGTCCCGCGGCGGCCGACGATATCCGGGACCTGGCGACGTCGATCAACCAGGTAAGCCGCCGGCTGCGGGAGAGCGCGGACGAGCTTGAGAAGAGGATGATCCTCATCCAGAGGTTCGAGCGCGAATTGACGCGCACGGACGAGGTGCAATCGGAGTATTTCTCCGCCATCGTGCATGAGTTGCGCGCCCCCTTGATCAATATCGAGAAGAATTCGGCCGTCATGATGGAAACCGGCGGAGCGGCCGGCGAAGAGGAGAATTTCGTGAGGAACATCAACACGAGCGCCCACCGTTTGATCCGGATGACGAACGACCTGCTGGACATATCGAAGATGCGGGCGGGCCGCTTCTCGATGAAGTTCGAACCGACCGCCGTCGGAGGCATCATGACGGATGCCGTCGCCTGCGTCGATAACTGGTGCCGCAGCAAGGGCCTTGTTTTGGACGTAACCGCGCCGGAGGGGATGCCGGCGATCGAGGCGGACAAGGACAGGGTCGTTCAGGTGCTCGTGAACCTGTTGAGCAACGCCATCAAATTCACGGCGCCGGGCGGGCACGTCACCCTGGCCTGCGCCGCTGAGGCGGGCGGCGCGAAGGATAAGGAAGGCGGTTTCGTCTCGTTCTCCGTTCGGGACACGGGGGCCGGCATCCCGCCCGAGCGGCTGGAAAGCATTTTCGAGAGATATCATACCGCGTCGGACAGCGCCGCGGATAAGATCCCCAATACGGGCCTTGGTCTTTCCATCGCCCGCCAGATCGTTGAGATGCACGGCGGGAAGATCCGCGTCAACAGCCGCTTGGGAAAAGGAAGCTGTTTTTCGTTCACCCTCCCGCTGCGGGCGTCCCGCCTCCCGGCGTCCCAGCAGACGCCCGTTCCCGTCGCCGAGCCCACCATCGAATAACTCCGCTGCGATCGCCCAAACGCTTTTATTTATCGGCCGGGGGAGGTCTGTCTTGGTTCGGGAAGGCGGGCGCGTTGTGGGGGGGGTCAGCCGGGCAGGGCGGCGAGGAAACGGCGCAGGGCCTCGCCGATGCTCTTAAAATCCCCGCGGGCGAGCCACTCTTTCCTGAAGATGCCGGCGCCGAAACTGACGGCCGCGGCGCCGGCCGCGAAGTACTCTTTGATGTTTTCCGGCGTCACTCCCCCGCAGGCCAAAAGTTCAACGTCCCGAAAAGGCCCCTTGAGCGCCTTGAAGTAGGCGGGGCCGAAGACGTCGGACGGGAAGACCTTGACCATGGTCGCGCCCGCGCGCCAGGCACGATAGATCTCCGTGGGGGTGAGCGCTCCTGGGAAGGCCGGAACCCCGTCTTGAACGCAGCGCGCCATGACATCCGCCTCGAGCGTGGGCATCACGATGAAAGAGGCGCCGGCGTCACGCGCCGTTTGATAGTTTTTCGCGTCAAGGACCGTGCCCGCGCCGACCGTCAGCCGCTTCGGGGCGAAAGCGGCGGCCCGGCGGATGAGGCCGGCCGCGTCCGGCGTGTTCATCGTTATTTCGACGGTGTCGAGGCCTGCGGCGAGCAGCGTCTCCAGCAGGGGCTCGAGGATGTCCGGCGCGATGCCGCGCAGGATGCCGAAGACCGGCCGTTTGCGGAAGCGCGCGGCGTCCATCTATTCTTCCGTTTCCATGACGAAGCTGTCGTAGAACTCCAGATAGTTCTCTTTTTTGTCGCTGCTGCGCAGCGCGATGGCCGTGCGCGGGTGCTCGTCGAGCATGCCGGTGATGGCGTAGGGGATGAGGTAGCCCCACTCGATCTTCTCGCGCAGGGGGATGAATTCTTTCGAGATGAGGTCGAGGACGGGCCTCAGGTCGAATTTGGGATTTTTGAGGAAACCCAACAGGAGCTCCAGAGGGCAGTTGCCGGCGCCGCGGCCGATGCCGTAGACCGTGGCGTCGACATAGTTGGCGTCGTGGATGATGGCTTCGATGGTGTTGGCAAAGGCCAGCTGCTGGTTGTTGTGCGCGTGCATGCCGACCTCTTTGGTCTTGAGGATCTGCCTGGCTTTTTTGACGAGGAACTCGGTCGTCTCCTGATACAGGGCGCCGAAGCTGTCGACGATATAGACCGCCTGGGCGCGGCTCTCGTTCTCCAGCTGCTGGAGGGCCTCGTTGAGCTCGTTGTCGAGGGCGCGCGAGATGGCCATGATGTTGACCGTCGTCTCGTATCCTTTCTCGACGAAGTGATTGACGAGGAAGATCGCCTTGTCGATGTCCTTGACGTAGGAGGCCACGCGGATCATGGCGACGGGGCTGTCCTTGCGGGGGACGATATCGTCGTAATCGACGCGGTCCACGTCCACCATCACCGACAGCTTCGTTTTGGACGGGATCCCCTCCGTCATCTCACGGATCACCGCGTCGTCGCAGAACTTCCATTTGCCGAACTCCTTGGCCGAAAAGAGCTTTTTGGAGTTCTTGTAACCCACTTCCATGTAGTCTACGCCCGCCAGCGACAGGGCCTTGTAGACCGCGCGCACGAAGCGCATGTCGAAGTCGTGGTTGTTGATGAGCCCGCCGTCGCGGATCGTGCAGTCGAGCACCTTTATCTTTTCCCTGAACATTTTCTACCCCTTAATGTTGTCCATAACGGGTCGTTGGTCTTTGCAGAGTTTCCGTCTCAGGCGTCATGCCGAGGCAGGTGCGCCTGCGGCGGGAACCCCGAATTCTTCCGAGAGCTCAGGCAAGGGGAACCCCGGCCTTGCCGGTCCGGGCCTGTTAAGAAGGGAGGGGGGCGAGAGGGGGCCGTTCGGAGAAATTAACCGGCGTTCATCCATCGGGGGAACCCCTTCGTTCGGCTCCTTCGGAACCGGGCACCCTCGCCCCCTCGACTTCGCTCGGGGCGCCCTTCGGGCGTCGGACCAATGGCGCTCGGGTTGCCTTCAAATCCCGGGCCATTTGGCAACATCCCCAGAGCGAAGATCAAGACGTGAGGCAAATTCTGGGGTGGGTGACGGGATTTGAACCCGCGGCGACTTGAGCCACAGTCAAGTGCTCTACCAAGCTGAGCTACACCCACCATAAATGATCTGAGCGAAACCCTGTTCTTTGTCGCCCGAGGCGAAACCAACATTAAGGAGGCGTAACGGGTCCAGAGGCCCCGATCTGCCTGCCCCTGTTTCGTGATGGGGCAGGCGAGCCCTTTGTCGCCCGAGGCGAAACCAACATTAAGGAGGCGTAACGGGTCCAGAGGCCCCGATCTGCCTGCCCCTGTTTCGTGA
>JBLMXZ010000048.1:0-7476 GCA_050258015.1 Deltaproteobacteria bacterium | reverse complement strand
GGAAAGTCCTTCTTATCTGGCCTCCGGTCCTGACCTCGAACGTCCTTCCGTTGGGCATTCCTTTCATCAACGCGTATCTGGAACAGCCGCAGATACGCCATGTTCATGTCGTAGACCGGGACCGGGCCCGCCCCGCGCGCCGCCAGATACGCGTTGATGAAAGGAATGCCCAACGGAAGGACGTTCGAGGTCAGGACCGGAGGCCAGATAAGAAGGACTTTCCGAGGGTCCATAAAGTATCAGATGGCGCCCCGCCGGCTACCGGCAGGGTCGCCCGATGTGCCGCTGCCGCACGGCGTCTGCGTGATCTCCACGTTCGGGCCCGCACGGAATATCGTCATTCCCGTCGTGCCGCAGGCCTCGGGGACGGCGATGATCTCATAGGCCGTGCCGCTCGAACGAACGGCAAAACCATATCCCCCCACGGTCTGCCCGTTATAGGCATGAGCGATATATTGTTCCCGGAGCAGCTCGTCTTCGCCGGCCGGATAAACATCGTTGGCTGTTTTGTAGGATTCCATCGCCGTAGCCAGAGCCCGGATATTCGCCTGGGCCATCGCCTCGTTCGCGTTGAGCCGGGCGCGCAGCATATTCGGGATGGCGATAGCCGCCAATAACGCCAGAACGGGTATTACCAACAGCGACAAGCCGCCCATGACGATACCCGCGATGGCCAGACCTTCTCCCTGCAGCTGCTCTTTGTTCTTATTGATCTTGACGAGCGCAACGATCCCCATGATGAGCGCCGTCATGCCCAATAAGAACCCCAGGAGCGGTATCCAGAAAAAACACCCCAGGATGAGGCTCGCGATCGCCAAGCCCAGCGTTTTTTTCTGCGTCTGCGTCATGAAGCCTCCTCTTTTGTTGCCTGCGGCCCGGCGCCCGGATGTCCGCGGAGACGCCGCTGCCTCAAAACGTCCCGTTGAGCAGGGGCTCGTAATACTCGGAGATCTTGCGCAGCGACATCGCAACGATATGGCCCAACAGGAAGGTCGCAAGAAGAACAATGAGGGTCACCGCCAGCTTCATGCCGGGGCGCAGCCGGGGATGAAGCCAGACCAGCGGCAGGGCCAGCGGACCCACGCACAGAAAGGCAATGACGAGCGAAGACGTTTTGAAATACCAGGGGGTCTGCCGGGGACCAGGCGGCGCCGCGGGCCTGGGCCCGAGCATCTCGCCGCAGTGTTTGCACTTGATCGCCTCGTCCTGGATCTCCTCGGCGCAATACGGGCACTTCTTCATAGGCTGTCTGCCACATTCCCGGTCGATAGCGGCGGCACGTGTTCGCTCCCGGCGACGTCCCCGGGGCTTGTCCATCCGGAAACACGTTAGTCCCGCGAGGGAGAACGTTCGACGGTGCGGGTAAAAACTCACAGAAAGATCCTTGGTCGCTTCATGCAGAGCGAAGCGATCCAGGACCAAGGATTTCTTCTGTTAAAGAGCGCTGAATTTTTCTGACGGCGGGTGGACTTGAACCACCGACATAGCGGGTATGAGCCGCTTGCTCTACCAACTGAGCTACGCCGCCGAAAAGTGAGACTTTTCAGCCTGGCTGGAAAGTCTCACTTTTTGCTTTTCAAATACGCGTCAAAATAGGCGTCGCAATAGATATACTTGTCAAGAATGAGCGCGCCCGCGACCATCGTTTTCATGAGTTCGGTATCCAGGGGGTCGAGGATCGCCGCATCCAGCCCGTGGGCCTGCGCCATCACGAGAAAAGCGCGGTTGATCCAGCGGCGGCCGCGCGCCCCCTGCGACACATTGCTCAACCCGACGACCGTGCGGGCCTCCGGCGCCAAAAGCTTAAGATCTTTAATGACCTCCAGTATAACAAAAAGCTGCTTCTGGGCAACATTTATCGGCATCAGGACCGGGTCAAGGAAGAGGCGCTCAAGAGGCAGGCCTTCGACCGCAGCCGCCTCCACGATCCGGGCCGCCAGCTCCACGCGGCGGTCCTTGTCCTGGGGGATCCCCCTCTTGTCCACGGTCAGGGCGATAAGGTCAGCCCCGCTGTTCCCGGCAAGCCGCATGTAGGCGGCGAGCTTGGTCTCATCGGCGGTCGTCGAATTGATGATCGCCTTATTCTTGCAGACCGCCAACCCCGCCTCGATCACCGGCAGCTTCGTGCTGTCGAGGCATAACGACGCTGCGGTCTCCTTCTGGACCGTCTCCACCAGCCAGCGCATATCCGCCGCGGGGTCCTTTGAGAGAGGTCCGCAGCTCAGGTCGAGCGCGTTCGCCCCTGCCGCCTCCTGGCGGCAGGCCAGCTCGGCGATGAAACGAGCGTCCCGTCCCGCCAGCGCCTCGGCCACCCGGGGATACATACCGTTTATCAGTTCACCGATAATAAACATATCTGCCTAAGGACTGCAGGACGACCGTCATCTGCCGGCCATGAGGTCGTCGATAGCGCGACGCACGATCTGCATCGCCTGAGGATGCAGCATCGTCAGGATGCCGGCGCCCGCCTGAAGCATGGCCAGTGCCGTCACCACCTCCCACATCACCCCGCGTTCGGCGGCCGGCCCCCACTCCGGAGCCTCCTGCGGACCGGCTTTCGCCTCTTTCGTCTTCCAGGCCTCAGGGCCGACGAAACAGATAAAAGGCATGGCCAGCATCTTATCCCCCGAGAGCGCCGCGTTGCGGGCGCGCTCCATGATGGAATACGCGTATTCCATGCCGTAACCGAGCGCGCCGATGGTCGGGTTGATCACGATGCGGTCCGCCGGCACGCCGAGATCGGTCAGGAGGATATTCAGCTGTTTGGCGATATTGACGTCGATGGGCGACTCGGCAACGATGTTATGACCGTCCGCCACGCAGGCGGCGGCCAGGGTCTTGTAGTTCTCCTGGACGACGTCCCCGAAGAGGAGGCGCTCCCCTTTCGTCGCCTCCGAAACGGCCGGCAGCACCTCGTTATCCGAAGCGGCGTCGCCGCACCCGAGGACGACGAGCGGAACGCCCACTTCCTTAAGGATAGCACGCGTCAACGCGAGCGCCCGATCCTTATCGGTCTTCGCTTCTTCGGGGTGGATTCCCTGAAGCCGAAGGCAGATCAGGTCCGCCCCCGCTTCTTTGAGCGCGAATTTCGCCCAGGCGACCGGATCCCGTAGGACCGGCGCCAGGTCCTGCGTCAGGCCGGCGGGCCAATCCGCATCGGGAACATCATAGACCTCAGCCGCGATGAGCGGCCGGTGCGGGATCATTCCTTCCTTCAGCAGGAAAGGCAGTGTCTTCTCGCCGCCCACCTCAAGGACGGTCGCGCGCGTCCCGCCCTCTGCCGGTCCGGCGCCCAGACGCACGGTATGGACCTCCTGGCTCCATTTTTCGATATGACTCAATGTTTCGGCCATAGACGCTCTCCTATCTCCTCAACGCTGCGGCGGGCCCCGCTGCCGGCAGGCAGGGCGAAGACGCCCCGGCCTTCGCGGGCCGCGGCCGAGAGAGCCTCGTCCTGCGGCACGCGGAAGACGCCGCCCACGTTAAACTGTTCTCTCAGGACATCCGGGTCCAGATTGCCCTGGGACCGGTTGACGACAAGGAACCTTTCACGGGCCGGTATCCCGAGCGCATCCACCAGCTCGAACATGCGGCGCGCGGACTTCAGCCCGACCGCCGACTCGTCGGATACCACAAAGAGCTTCTGGCAGGAGCGCGTCGTCTTGCGCGAAAAATGCTCCAGCCCTGCCTCGTTATCGACGATGGAGAAAGCATAATCCGAGGTCAGCTCTCCCATGACCCGGCGCAGGACGTTGTTCGCATAGCAGTAACAGCCCGGCCCTTCGGGCCGGCCCATCGCCAGGAGGTCGAAACCGCCGGCCTCTTTGATATTCTGATGGATCCGATAGGCGATGTATGCGTCCTTGCCCATGCTCGCCGGCACGGTCTCGGGCGACGCGGCCACCTGCTCGATGACATCCGACACGCTCACGATGTCCGCGACGCCCAAGGCGTCGCCCAGCGTGCTGTTGGGGTCGGCGTCGATGGCCAGAACCCCGTCCGCCCTGCTGCGGGCGAGCCAGAGCGTCAACAACGCCGCCAGCGTCGTCTTACCCGTGCCCCCCTTGCCCGCTATCGCGATGACCTCAGCCATGGCCCTTCCTGAAAAAAACAAAATGCCTCAAATCTCATTGTCCCGGACTTTGGAACCCCGGGCCTTTTGCCTCACTTCTGACGGGCGTAGGCCGCGGTCGGAAAGCGCTGCGTGTCCGTGTGCGGGAAAAAGAGCGCCGCCATGTATTCGTCCATGTATTCGGGATCGGCGGAAAGTTCGAAGTACGTCGTATTCGCCGCCACCGCCTCGGTCTCTTTCAGCAGGTCGCGATGCAGCAGCCGCAGCCGCGCTCCGGCCAGGGACGTGTTGCCTTTAAAAACGAACTTATTGCGGTCCATGTCCGGCACCAGTCCTATCTGGACCGCGCTCTCGATATCGAGCGCCGTGCCGAAACCGCCGGCCAGATAGATGCGCTCGACGTCCGCGGCGGTCATGTCCATGTGCCGCAGGAGCGTGGCGAGCCCCGAATAGATCGCGGCCTTGGCGCGCTTGAGATTATCGATGTCCGCCTCGGTAATGACGATATCCCGCTCTCCCGCCGCGTCCTTCTTCCACGCGACGACGAACTCCGGTCCGTCCGGACCGCGGCGCAAACGGGCGCACGCCGCCTCGCGGAACCTGCCGTTCTTGTCCAGAAGCTGCGCGGCGAGAAGGGCGCGGAGGAGATCGATGTAACCGGAGCCGCAGATGCCCCGCGGCTTCTCGGCGCCGATCGTGCCGAGCGTCGTTTCAAAAGTCCCGGGGTCGATACTGCAGGACTGGACCGCCCCCCGGACCGCGCGCAGGCCGCACGACATGCCGCTGCCCTCAAAGGCCGGCCCGGCCGACGCGGCGCAGCTGATCATCCAATCGTCGTTGCCGAGCGCTATCTCGCCGTTCGTGCCGATGTCGATCAAGACCTGGACAGCCGGCCGGCGGTGCATCCCGCACGCCAGCACGCCCGCGGTGATGTCCCCGCCGACATAACTCGACACGCCGGGCGCGCACACCAGGACCCCGTGCGGGCCTATCTTGATCCCGGCGTCCGCGGCCCGGACCCGGGGCACGATGTTGGCGACGGGAACATACGGCTCCTGCCGGATATAGCGGGGATCGATCTTAAGCAAAAGATGGATCATCGTGGTGTTGCCCGCCACGGACACCGCGGAAATGTCGTTCACGTCAACGCCGCGCTCGGCGCAAAAAGCGTCGATCATCTCATTCATCGCCGCCGTGACCGCCGCGTGCAGACGCTCCAGGCCGTCGGGCGCCTGCGCATAGATGATGCGCGTGATGACGTCCGAGCCGAAACGCGCCTGCCGGTTATACGTCACTTTGGTCGCCAGGACGCACCCGCGCGCGATATCGACCAGCTCCGCGCTGATCGTGGTCGTGCCGATATCGAAGACGACGCCGTAATGATGCGCCGTGCGGTCCCCGGCCTCTATCGCCATGACGCGCGCATCATCCCCCGCGCACAGGACCGTTGCCGTGACCTTCCAGCCGCTGGAACGCAGCAACGGACCCAGCTCGCGGATATTGGACAACCCGCAGGCGCCGACCGGCATGCCGGTCTTCGTCTCGACCTCCCGGCACACGCGCTCAAAGTCGCTCAACCGGTCGTTGAGGTCGGGCGGCGGCAGTTCCAGGTAGACCTTGACCACCAGAGGGGTCCGCGCCGCGGCCTCCGCCTCAGACGCCTCCTGAGGCGCGGCTTCCTCGATCCTGTCGAAAAACCCTCGGCACCTCAGGCCGGTCTCCTCCCGGT
This sequence comes from Deltaproteobacteria bacterium, assembly GCA_050258015.1. GTDB lineage: Bacteria > Omnitrophota > Gorgyraeia > Velamenicoccales > Velamenicoccaceae > JBLMXZ01. The sequence goes on along the minus strand of JBLMXZ010000048.1, from coordinate 1,675 downwards.
CCAGGATGGTCTCCTCGAGGCGGGATTCGGGCGGGACTTCGACGTTCACGTCCGAAACGACCAGCGCCTGACAGGCCAGAACGGTATCGGCGGGGACGCCCGGCGCTGCCGGGGGGCGTCCGGCCCCCTCCACCTTCCCGGAGGTGACCCGGACCCGGCACTTGCCGCAGACCCCTTCGCCGCCGCAGTTCGAGGCGAGCGGGACCTGCGCCGATAAAGCGGCCGCCAGGAGCGTCGTGCCGGCATCCACCACCACCTCGCGGCGTTCCGGGAAAAAGGTCACCGTAAATTTTGCGCCCATGCGTCCTCGCGGCTAAGACCGGCAGAAATTCTTGAGATACGATGACAGGGCCGAGGCCTCGCGCGGCCCGACGTGGATCGTCCAGCCGGACTTATCCTCCAGCTCGCCGCTCATCATCGCGACATAGCCGGGAATGATCAGGTCCTTATGGGCGACGATATCTCCCAGATGGAACCGGCTCAAGGAATCGGCGATCCGCTCCGGCGTGAACTTCTCCGCGGCCCATGCGGTCAGGACCGACATCCCCTCGGTATCGACGCAGATCAGATGGCTCGGCACACGGCTGGCTTCGATCTCACCCAGGACCGTGTAGTAGGTCAGCGAGAAATTCGTCGTGATCAGGACCGGCGCGTCCCTATCCGCGGCGCCGACCTGATAAACCCTGGGTTCCACCTGCAGCGGCTTCTGCGGGTCCGTGAAGATATTCTGCCGCAGCGTCAACAAGGGAAGGACGTATTCCGGCCGCCGGGTCTTTACCAGAACGATGCCGGCATATTTGGCGATATAGGCGCTGGCCTCCCTCACGGCGGCGACCGGGTCGTCTTCCTCGATGACCGCGAGCACCGGATACCCGAGGCGGCGCTCCCCTTTCTTGATGGCAAGGCGCCTGATCTGGGTCAGGAGCCACAACCGCTCGGCGACGCCCGCCCCGGGAAGCTCCAGGACGATATCCTTGAAGCCCTGGCCAGCCCACGCCTGCGTTCCGGCGGCAAAAGAAGCAAGGTCCTCGGCGCGCAGCGTCAAGGGAAGACCCGCCTCCTTGCAGAGAGGCACCAGGGCATCCGCGGCGGCCGGACCGGCGGCGGACACCAGGGGCATGCGGACGGCCGCAGAGGCCAGGGCGGCCTTAAGCGCGGCGGCCGACCGCGGCATCAGGATCACCGCCCGGCTCGACTTTTCGACGACGGCCTTGACGAAATCCGCATATTTTTCCGCGCTCTCCGAGGTCTGGCGCAGGGCGACGGCCTCCACCGCCAGCACCTGGCCGACGCGCTCAAAACGAAGCCGCTCCACCTCCGCCACCGTTTTTTCAAGGTCCCCCCGGCTCATCCCCTCCTCCAGGATGACCCCCAGCACCGTCGGATTATGGAACTTCTCCTCGTGACGGAAGAGGACCGTCTCATGACCGACGGTCACGCGGCTGTCGGCGGCGCCGAACCCGATCTCGCGGATCGCCGGCAAGGAGGCCTCTTCAAGCTTCTGCCGGACCTCATCGGCGACAAAAGGACATTTGTCCAGGCTCACGGCCTTCTTGGCCAACTGCATCGCGAACGCCAGACACGTCTGCTGGCCGCACTTCTTGCAGTTCGTCCTCGGCAATAGTTTGTAGATGTCTAAACCGGAGAGCGCCATTGTGACCCCGCCTGTTGTTGG
>JBLMXZ010000047.1:0-8944 GCA_050258015.1 Deltaproteobacteria bacterium | reverse complement strand
AAATAGTATATAACCAAGTATCGTAAATTACAACTTTTTTAGTTCTTTAATTTCTTGGGCCCTTTTTATCACCCTCTGCAGTATGCCCGATCTTAAATTTTCGTCCAGAGCCGGCTTCTCTTGAAAATAGACTTATTTCTATCTTTGCAGGGCTGAGCGCTAACCGACAAAAAAGGCCGCCCCTTTAAAAGGAAGCAGCCCCCATGCTGACGTTGCGTTATGCCCTATAACGAATCAATCACGCCAAAAGAACACGGCAGCGGTCAGAACTATCCCCAGCACGTACAACACCGCGGTGCTCCTGATAAAAAGAGGGTACGCCATCAGGAGGACGCCCAGGATCAGCGGCTTGAACTCGGCGTTCTTTTTTCCGTACACGAAGGCGACAAAACCCACGGCGCCGAACACAAGGCCGCCGATCAACCCCCCTAACGTGAACCCTCCCGGCAGACCGCCGCCCGGACCGGAGAGGTCGGCGAGCCCATTGAGCAGGATCTGGGCGTTCTGTCCGTATTCGGCCGGCGGGATCATCCTATGCCCCCTTTATGCCGCGAACCCGATTGCCGCAGGCGCGCGCCGGCGCCCCTTCACCGGAAATAGCGGAACCAAAGATAGGCCGTCGAGATAAGCAGCGATTGCAGCAGGAACGGGGTCCCATAGCGCAGGAAACGGGAAAATGTCACGGGATAATTGTTCTTTTCGCTGATCCGCGACATCACGACGTTCGCGGAAGCGCCGATAAGGGTGCCGTTGCCGCCCAGGCAGGCGCCCAGGGCGAGCGCCCACCATAACGGCGTCGCCGCGTGAGCCTGGGCGGCGCCGTCGGTGATGGGCATGCCGGCCGCGAAATGCGCGATGAACTGCTTGATGATCGGCACCATGGCGATGACGAAAGGGATATTGTCGAGGATGGCCGAAAAGAGCGCCGAGCCCCAGAGGACCACCAGGCACATGACGAAGAGGTCCCCTCCGGCGACCCGGATGATGCCGTTGCCCAGGGCGGCGATCACGCCGTTGGCCTCGAGGGCCGCGATCATCATGAACATCCCGATGAAAAAGAAGATGACCCCCCACTCCACGCGCATCAACGTGTCGTCGCTCTTGTGGCGGCAGACGACCAGCATCACCATGCTCCCGCACAACGCGACGATCCCCGGCGGCACGCCCGCCAGCTCATGGAAGAAAAATCCCGCAAAGATGAACCCGAGGACGATCAGGGACCTCTTCATATTGGCGCGGTCGACGACCGCGAGGGACGGAACGGCATCGGCCACGCGGCTGCGCACGCTCGCGGAAGCGATAAACCGCCGCCGGAAGACCAGGACGTTGGTGGCCAGGAACACGAGAAAGACCAGCGCCACCACAGGGAACAGGTGCACCAGAAAATCGTTGAACGACAGTCCTGCCGAGGAACCGATGATGATGTTCGGCGGATCGCCTATCAGGGTGGAGGTCCCCCCGATGTTGGACGCGAGGGCCTCGAGGATCAACAGCGGCACCGGCGATATCTCCAGCAGCTGCATGATGAGGATGGTGACCGGCGCGATCATGATGATGGTCGTGACGTTGTCGAGCACCGCCGACAGCGCGGCGGTGACGGTCAACAGCCACAGCATGATGCGTACCGGATCCCCCTGCGCCCGCCGGGCCACGCTGATGGCCACCCACTCGAAAAAGCCCGTGCGCGAAAGGATATACACGCACGTCATCATCCCCACCAGAAGAAAAATGACGTTCATGTCGATGGCGGCGGCCGCCTGCTCGAAAGTGACCAGGCGCAGGAAGAGCACGAGCGACGCCCCGGCCACGGCCACAATCGTCTTGTTGATCTTCTCAGTGGCGATCAGGGCATACGCCCCGCAAAAGACCGCGATGGACAAAAATGCTTTCATAAAAGACCCGCTCCCGCTGGAAGGGCTTTCGGGACCGGCCCAAAAGCCTAGAAAAAGAGGACCTTGTCTATCACGCAGAACCTGTCGATCATGCCGGCCAGGGTCCCGTCCCGCCGCACGACGAAGAGCATCGACCTGTTCTTCACCGTCATCTCGAAAATCACCTCAAGCAGCGTGGCCTCCTCGACCACGCGGGCGTCCTTCTCGATCGGGAAATCCTTGACCTTGAGGTCGCGCCGGATCCTGAAATACCTCTCGAAGGGGTCGATGTGGCGCACGAACGAGATGGTGTGCAGCTGCTTGAAGAAATCCGGCATCCCGTACTGAAAGATCTCCAGGCACGATATCTCGCCCAGGAACGCGCCGTCCTCCCCGACGACCGGCAGGATGTCGCGCTGGTTGAGGTGCATCAGCCGCGTCACCTCCTCGATCGACGTCTGCGGCGTCACCACCAGCGTGGCCGGCCGCGCGATGTCCCGCGCCACGATGATCTCCGTGGCTTTGATGCCGACGGAACGGAACTTCTCGAAGACGTCCTCGGCCATCAGGCGCCCCTCCCGCAGGATCCGGGCGTTGTCCTCGTCCGCGAAGAAACGCGCCATGGCCGCCATGGCCTGCAGGATAGCGTACGGCTCGTTCTGGGAGGAGACCATCAGGCACACGGCATAGACCGGCGCCCCGTCCACGCTTGCGAAATCCATGCCCGCGGGACACAGGGCCAGCGCCATCCTCAAGCCGCCCCAGCCCTCCAGCCGCGCATGCGGAAAGGCCAGGCCGTTGCCGATGCCCGTGGAATGCAGCTTCTCCCGCCGCATCACTTCATCAAAGACACGGTTGCGGTCAAACCCGTGGAGCTGCCCCGTAACGCCCGCGAAGAGCCGGTCGACCAAAAGACGAACGACCTCCTCCTTGGTGCGGGCCTTAACGCCGACCAGGATCCTCTCCGGATCCATAAAGTTCGTGACATCGACCATGTGTTTCCCTTTCGCCGCCGCCGAACAACGACGGCGCCTATTTCTTCTGCCCGGCTGCGGCCGCCTTTTTGGGCAGCGTGATGACGAGCTTCTCGCCCTGCTTATCCGTCTGCATTTTCGTCGTGTCGGCGTCCTCGGGGACCGGGATGGACCTCAGGAAAGAACCGTAGCTCTTCGCGGCGACCTGCTCGCTCTCTCCCTTTTGCCGGGTCTCCTGGGAATACTCGCCGGTGACGGTGATGGAGTGCTCGTTGACCTCGATATCGACCTTGTTCTGATCCAGGCCCGCGAGGTCGAACGTGACGACGTATTTATCCTTGTCTTCCTTGACGTTGAAGTTGTCCTCGTAATTCATGTTGCTGCCGAATACGCCGGTGCCGACGGGACCCGCCCAGAGAAAAGAATCCTGGAACATGCGCCCCACCTCGTCCTGCATGCGCTGCATCTCATCGAAAGGATCCCAGTTTCCCGCGCCCGGCGCAACGGCCGGCGTCGCCGCCTGCATGCCCTGCGGCCGGCCCGCCTCAAGGGTGTCGACGCGTTTCTGAAGAGCCGCGATCTGCTGTTTTAAGTCCGCCACGCTCTCTTCGGCAAAGGACGGTCTCAAGAACGCGCACGCCGCGACGGCCAGCGCGCACGCGGCCGCGAAAGCCCCCGTTATCCTTTTCATGTCCCCTTCCTTCTTGCCTATGATACTCCGGAAGCCGGGTTGCGCAACAGAATTCTCCCTTCAGGAGAAAGAGGCGACCTTGCGTTCCAGCTCCAGCATCTTCGTCGATATGTACTTGTTCAGGGTGTTCTGCTCGATGATCCCCACGTACTCCCCCTTTTCCCCCGTCCCCGGAAGATACCCCGCGCGGCTCTTGTTCAGGCGGTCTCGGATCTCGGCGAGCGGCGTGTCCGGCCGCACGGTCTCCTTGACCGGCTCCATGAGATCGTGGGCCAGCAGCAACGGATGAAGGTCCGTTTCCATCATGGTCTGCCGGATGCTCTCCAGGGTGATGACGCCCACCAGGAGCCCACCCTCGTCCACGACGGGATAATAGAGGAAATCGCTCGACTTAAAGATATCGAGGACCTTGACCAGCGGCATGTTCTTGGTGATGAGCGGCGGCCGGGCGTCCATCAGGTCGGCTGCCCGGGCCTGGCGCAGGAGGTCCTCTTCGGTGATGTTGAGGCCCACCTCCTCCGCCCGGACGACCGCCAGCTTCGTGCAGGGCGGGCCCAAAAGCTGGACGACGAACGTCGAGACGGCGATGATGATGACCGTGTAGTTCGCCATCGGCCCCGGGAACATCTGCGAAACGACCATCGTCAACGCGATAGCCACGCCCGCCTGGCTGAAGAGGCACAGGGGCAGGTAGCGCTGGACCGAGGGCGGCGCGCCCGACAGCTTCGCGCCGATGTTCGCGCCCAGCATCTTGCCGCTCGAGCGGCCCAACAGATAGACGAAGACAAGGAGGAGCAGCGCCGGCGTGACGTGCCCCAGATTGAGCTTGGCGCCGACCAGGACGAAAAAGAGAACATAGATCGGCGGCGTGAATCCGGCGACCGTCCGGAAGACCTCCTTGCTCATATAGGGGGCGCGGTTGGCGAGGACCGAGCCGAGGGCCATGGCGGCCAGGAGCGAATCCACCTGCATCATCAGCGTCAGCCCCAACAGGATGAGCACCGTCGCCAGGGAAAGGATGAGCATGCGGTCCCTGTCCACCCGTCCGCCCCTGAGGATCTTGGCCAACGCGAAGCCCACCGCCGCGCCCATACCCACGGAAACGCTGATCTTATACAACGGGTCCAGCAAAAGGAACCAGCCGCCCGCCGAGGCGGCGCCCGACATTTTCACGACGATGCTGGAAGCGACGGCGAAAAACAGGAGCGCCAGCGCGTCGTCCAGGGCGACGATGCCCAGGATGGTGGTGGTCAGGGGGCCGCGCGACTTGGTCTCCCACAGGACGTCCGTGGTCGCCGCCGGCGCCGTGGCCGAGGCGATCGCGCCCAGCAAAAGACCGAGCTGCATGTAGAAACTCTTGCCTCCGGAGATGATGGTCCCGCCGACGCCGATCAGGAGAAAGACAAAAAGAAACGCGGCGGTGCCCTCGGAGAAGAGAATGACGAAGAACTGCCTGCCGTACTTCTCGAATATCTCTTTCTTGAGCTCGCCGCCGATCATGAACCCGATCAGCCCCAGGGCGAAATAATTGAAGGGCTGCAGCACCTCGAGGGTATCCATGTTGACGATATCGAGGACATGGTGCCCCACCAGGAACCCGATGATCAGGTATCCCACGACCTGGGGGATCTTGATCTTTTGAAAAAGCCGCCCGCCCATGGTCCCGCCGAACAGGGCCACCCCCAGCAGGAAAAGGATATGCAGGTCGAGCGAACGCAGCGTCATATGTAATTGGTGGAAACCGTCAAGCAGCATGGCCTGTCTCCGGGAACGCAGAACCTTCCCCCAAGGCCCTGGGGAAGGATAAGGGCAGGGTTTCGTTCCTTAAAATGCCTTATTATTACTTGATTTAACTGATTTTATCACATGGGATCCCCTTTGTAAAGGTCAGGACACCCCCCGTATTCCGTCAGGCCGGCGTTCGCAGCCCTCATTCCCCTTGCATTACGGAACGTTGTGCTATATAGTGCTTTCATCGACGCGTCGCCCCAAAAACAATCACAACATTTATGTCCAGACGCAATCTCACGGAAGGATCGATCGTCGCGTCCCTCCTCGCTCTCGCGGTGCCGATCGTCTTCGCAAATATCCTGCAGACGGCCTATCAGCTGACCGATACGTTCTGGGTGGGCCGGCTGGGGGCGGGCGCCGTGGCCTCCATATCCATCTGCTTTCCGGCCATCTTCCTGCTCATCTCCCTGGGCGGCGGCATCGTCATCGCCGGCTCCATCCTTGTGGCCCAGTACACCGGCAGGAACGACGCGCGCGCCGCGGACCACATCGCCGGCCAGACGATCGTGATGATGGTCGCGGCCGCGGGCCTCATCTCGGCCGTCGGCTACGCCCTGACCCCCGTTTTCATGCGCCTCATGGGCGCGGAGCCGACGGTCACGCAGGACGCCGTCTCCTACATGAGGATATCGCTTGCGGGCCTCATCTTTCTCTTCGGTTTCTTCGTCTTTCAGGCCCTCATGCGCGGCGTCGGCGACGTGAAGACCCCGCTTTACATCGTCCTGGGCACCGTCCTGCTCAACCTCGTCATCGATCCCCTGTTCATCTTCGGATGGGGGCCCCTGCCCGCCTTCGGCGTTTCGGGAGCGGCCATCGCCACCATCATCACCCAGGGACTGTCGGCCGTCCTGGGGATCTTCCTGCTCTTTAGCGGCCGTTACGGCATCCACCTGCGGATAACCTCCTTATGGCCGGATACGCCGCTGATCAGGCGGATGTTCCGTCTCGGTATCCCCTCCTCCATCGAACAGTCCACACGCGCGCTGGCGCTCACGGTCCTGACCATACTCGTGACGAGCTTCGGGACCAAGACCATAGCGGCCTACGGCATCGGTATCCGCATCCTGAGCTTCATCATCATCCCCGCCGTCGGCCTTTCGATGGCGACGTCCACCCTCATCGGCCAGAACATGGGCGCCGGCAAGCTCGCGCGGGCCGAGAGCATCGCCCATAAAGCGACGCTCGGCGCCTTTCTCATCCTGACGGGGCTGGGCGTGGTCTTCTTCATCTTTGCCCGGCCGCTCGTGCGGGTGTTCATCCCGGAGAACCCCGTCGTCATCGACGCAGGCGTAGCCTTCGTGCGGACCATGGCCTTCTCCTTCGGCATGATCGGGGTCCAGCAGGTCATGACCGGCGTCTTCCGGGGAAGCGGCGACACCGTCATGGCCATGGTCATCGCCATCGTCTCCCTGTGGGTCCTGCGCTTTCCCCTCGCATACGTCCTGTCCAAGCATACGGCGCTCGGCGAGAACGGCATCTGGTGGGCATTCCCCGTCAGCAATGTGCTCGCCGCGGCCACGGCCGGGATATGGTTCCTGAAAGGCGGGTGGAAGAGGAGGAACGCGATCGAAGAGTACGGGGTCGCTAAAGAGGTGACCAAGGAAGCGATCGTCGAGGGAGGATTCGATTAACGGCCCCCCGCGCGTTACCGGAAAACCAAAGAACGGGACAATAAGAGCACATGAGACCGGCGGAAAAAGACTACATCCTGCGCCATGCCGGCACGATGCCGGCGGCCGAGATAGCGCGCCACCTCGGCCTTAAGGAAAGAAAGGTGCGGCGCTTCCTGGAAGGCCGCGGCCGCAATGCCCCGGACGCCGGCGCGCCCCCCCGCAGAGGCGCCGGGAACGTCCTCCTGCCGGCCGTCCTCATCGCCCTTCTGGGCGCGGCGGCCTATGCGAATTCCCTCGGCGGGCAATTCATCTGGGACGACGAACATCTCGTCCAGAACAATGTCTACATCCGAAATCCCGCCCATTTCGCCGGCCTCTTCACCAAGAAGGACGTGCGGAAAGAATACGCTTTTTACCGGCCGCTTCAGGAGGCCAGTTACATGGCGGACTACGCTCTCTGGAAGGGCCATGCCGCCGGCTACCACCTGACGAACGTCGTCCTGCATATCCTGACGGCCCTGTGCGTCTTCTGGCTGTTAAGCCTCCTCTTCGCCCGGCCCGCGCTTTCCCTTATCGCGGCCTGCCTCTTTGTCGTCCATCCGGTCCACACCGAAGCCGTGGCCTATATCTCGGGACGCGCGGACGCGATGGCGGCGCTCTTCATGCTGCTCTCCTTTATCTTCTACGTCAAACAGGCCGGCCCGCCCGCCGCCGCAGGCGACGCAGGTCGGCCGCCGCAGCGCGCGTTCGCGCCTCTGCTTTTTACGGGCACGCTGATAAGCTATGCCGCCGCCCTCCTGAGCCGGGAGAACAGCCTCATCCTGCCGTTCCTGCTGACGTTCTATTGCGTCCTTTTCCGCGTGTCGCCGCGGCGCGGCCTGCGCGTCGCCGGCCCCTTCTTCGCCGTCTGGGGCCTGGCCGGACTTTATGTGCTTTTACGCCTGACGGCCCTGCGCTTCTTCCTGACGCTCCCGCAGGCGGACACCTCCGTCGGTCAAAGGCTTCCGGGATCCTTCGCGGCCCTTGCCGAATATCTGAGGCTGCTCGTCCTGCCCTTCGGCCTGCACATGGAATACGGCATGGGGACGTTCCCCTGGACCGATCCCCGCGTTCCCGCGGGCATCGCGCTCCTCGCCGGCCTCATCCTCTATGCCGTCCGGAAAGGGCACCGAAGCCCGTTGGCCGCGTTCTCGATCGGATGGTTCCTGCTGACCCTTCTGCCGCAGGCCAACATCATCCCCGTCAACGCCTACATGAGCGAACACTGGCTGTATCTGCCTTCCATCGGCTTCTGCGCCCTGGCAGCCGGCGGATTGGATCTCCTCAAGAGCCGCCGCGGCCTGAAAGCGGCCCTGGCGGCAACGGCGGTCCTCATCCTCTATTTCGGCGCGCTGACGTTGCGGCAGAACGCCGTGTGGAACGACCCCATCGTCTTCTACAGGCAGACGCTGGCCTACGCGCCGCGCAGCGCGCGCCTGCTCAACAACCTCGGCATCCTCATGTATAAAAAAGGCCGCGCGCAGGAGGCGGCGGACCTCTTCCGCCGCGCCATCGCGGCGGAGCCGGACTACATCGAGGCCTACAACGACCTCGGCAATCTGTATAAGGACGCCGGGAAGCTCGACGAAGCGCAGGCCCTCTTCAAAAAGGCCATCGGCCTGGACCCCCATTATGCGGAGGCCTACAACAACCTGGCTATCGTCGCCTTTTTCAAAGGGTCCGCCGAAAAAGCCATCCCCCTCTTCGAAAAAGCGATCGCCCTGCGCCCGGACTTCGGCGAAGCCTATTACAACCTTGCCGCCGCTCTGTTCCGGCAAAAAAAATTCGGCCTTGCCGCGCGTTACTACGGCCAGGCCGAGGCTCTCGGGACTTCCAACGCCGGGTTCGCCCAAAAACTCGCAGAGGCCCTTCGGGCCGAGCGCGAGTGAGCCGCGGCAGCAACCCCCTCGTTGAACCTCGGGTCCTGGGCGTAAAAAAGGGGACGGGCCTGCCCGCCCCCAAACA
>JBLMXZ010000046.1:0-7254 GCA_050258015.1 Deltaproteobacteria bacterium | reverse complement strand
GAACCGTCGAGCAGCATCTCGGGGGAACCACGGGAGGATTCCCCAAGGGGGGCGCGGGGGGCCAGAACGACCCCAGACCCCGAGGAAGACTAGCGAAAGAAGAAAAACGGGAGAGGCGTGAACTGCCTGGGGTCCCAGGAAAAAAGGTCCATCTTCTCCGGTGATCTCCTGGGCGAAGTAGGGATCGAACCTACGACCTTCCGGATGTAAACCGGATGCTCTGACCAGCTGAGCTATTCGCCCGCAAGGGGGCCTACGAGATCACGCCCTTGATAAGGAAGGTCGCGGCAAAGGCGACGATGGCGTAGAGCTCGGGAAAGACCGCTAAGACCATGGTTTTGCCGAAAACATCCGAACCGGAACCGATGGCCGCAATGCCGTTGGCGCAGACCTCTCCCTGCTGGATGGCGGAGATGAGGCCCGCCAGCCCCATGGCGATACCGGCGCCCAGGATGCCGCATCCCTGAAACAGCGTTATCTCCGGCGTCAAAAGAGGCTTAAGGATAAAAAAGGCGCCGAAACCGTAAAGCCCCTGCGTGCCGGGCAGGGCGCTCAAGACGATACCGGAGGCAAAGGCCTCCTCCTTCTTTTTGACGGCGCCGAGCGTGGCGGACCCGGCTATGGAGACGCCGATCGCCGAGCCGCTGCCGGCCAACCCCACCATCAATCCCACACCGATGAACGCCAAGATCAAAGGCATTGTCATGGAACGGCTCCTTTCCTCTCTCCTGTCTCCTGAGTTTGCTTATATGCCGGCGGACGGGGACGCTGTCCGCCCCTTTTGCGTGCGGGCAAAAGGAGCAAAGGCCTTCCCCCCGCCCTCGAAACCCGCGTTCTTGTAAAATTCGACGAACGTCAAACGCAGCGGATGGACGAAGCTCGACAGCCCGCTCAACGCTATGTTCAACCCGTGAAAAGCGATGAAAAAGACCGGCGCCAGGACCCATCCGGCATAAGGGATGCCCAGCATCTGGCGCGCGCTGTCATTGATGACGAGCCCCAGGATCGCGCTCGAGATGCCGAGGGCGAAGAGACGGATATAACTCAAGACGTCGCCGAACACGCCGGTGACGCCGTAGAGTTCCCAGAGTCCTTTACCCAGGCGCAACGGCAGGCGCGCCCGCATATCATTGAAGAAAAGGACGAAGGCCGCGCCCGCCCAGACGCCGACCCATCCCAGCCGCGTCCTGGTCAACGCCACCAGTCCCAGCACCAGCAGGATCCAGCCGACAGGCGCCAGGGCCGCCGCAACCCCTTGCTGACGGCATATCTTGGCGCTCCTGACCCCCATCCCGAAGAGGACCTGGATCAGACCGAGGACGAGGGCGAGACCGAAAAGGGCGTTCTGGTCAAAGACGACCAGGTTCTTGAGCCCCGTCACCGAAGACGTGTCGAACCCGAAGAACGTGCCGGTCAACAACCCCCACACAAAGGTCGATACCGCCAGTATCTGGATAAGGACAAAAAGGCTTTTTCCCTCCGTCTTGGCGCGGCGGCGCAGAAACGTCGCCGCCAGAAAAAGCACCAGGCCGTAACCCGCGTCCCCCACGCACAGGCCGACGAAGAGCGTGAAGAAGGGCGCAAAAAGCGCCGTCAGGTCCAGCTCCGCGTAGTTGGGCAGATCGAACATCTTCGCTATCGGCTCGAAGAGGCGGGCAAACCGGTTATTGCGCAGCAGGATCGGCGGCCGCTCGCCGGGGGCCGGTGCCTCGAAAAAGGCATACACCTCTTCCTTCCCCAGGAAAGAAGCCACCGCCTCCTTTTTGTCTGTCGGCACCCAGCCGCGCAGGACGTACACGGTCTCGCTCGCCGCGGCCGCAAGGTGGTCCCGGACGTTCAAAAAGGCGAAACGCGAGATGAGAAAATTGCGGTAGCCTGCCACGTCGGCGGCCTGCCTGTAAAAACCATCGAGCTCTTTCAGGCGGCTCTGGCGCTCGGCCCGCAACGCCTCCAGATCCCGGAAGAGACGGGCCCGGCCTTCCTCGGGATAGAAGAACTCGTCGGCGTCGATCGGCGTGCCGCCGTCGGTGTCGAAAACGACAAAATGAACGTATGTCCTGTCGCGCGAGATGACGGCGTGCGGCAGCGGCGCCATGTCCGCCTCGGCGAACTTCCGCGCGGTCGCAACGAAGAACCGCATCGTCACGCCCGCTTCCTTGAGCCTGGGGGGCAACGAGACATCCAGGTCCCCCCAGGGCGCAAGCCCCTCGAGGCGGGCCTGGGCCTTCTCGATGCGGGCGTCGAGATGGCCGATCTCCTGATGGATCGCTTCTTCCCGCTCCACCGACCCGAAGATGCCCTCCTCGCCCTTCTCCGGCGCGGCGACGGCGCGCGCGGCCGCCCTCTTCAGGAAGCGGCCGCAGCGCTCGATGCGATCCCGAACATTGCGCAGCCTCTCCTCGGACACCTCGGCGCTGCGCAGCTCCACGTGAAGCAGGCCCAGCTCCTGCAGGCGCATGAGAAAGACCTCGCGCGCCTTATGATAAATGAAGACCGTGACCTTTTCCATCGGCGCGATCATACGGCCTCCGCCACGGGCACGGCCAGCCGCTTCTTGAGGATCTTCTGCGAGGACTTGGAGATGTTCTCCTCGTCCTCCAGAAAGCGCTTGATGCGGCGCATCGCGTCCTCATAAGCGGGGATCTGGACCTTCTCGTAAAGGTTGACCTTCTGCGTCGTCTTGCGCCGCGCGGTCTCGATGGTCGCCAGCGCCGCGCGCAGGGATTTCAGGCGCGCACGCATCGTCAGGAGCTCTTTAAGCAGCTCCACGCCGAAGGGAAACCAGGCCGGCATGGAAAAACGGCTGTAGGGCTCCTCGATAAAATCGATGCCCGCGACCATCGGCGTCTTGACGCCGGCGATGTTCTTGGTCTCCACGCGGACCTTGCCGACGCGCACAAGGGGAGGAAACTCGCTCCAGAGACGCGTCATGCCCTTCAGGGCCTCGCGCCGGCGCGCGAAACGCCCCTCCTCTTCCTGCAGGAGCGTCTTGAAACGAAGGACCTCGGCGCGCAGCGCGGCCTCCTTGTTCTTGAGCGTGGGCAGAGCGTTGAGGCGCACCGCCAATTCCCGGCGCAGACTCAACAGCTCGGTCTTATTGTATTGGAAAGACCTCATGCCTTGTCCCAGTACTTCTCGACGAGCTCCTGCTTGATGCCGACCTCTTCCTTCTTGAAGTATTTCTTGAACAGCTTCCAGGCGGTATCAAGCATGGCGTCTACCTTAAGGTTGACGTCGATGGCCAGGAGTTCCCGCGCGTAATCCTGCGCGAAACCGAGGCAGCGCGTGTCGTAATCCGTCAGGTCGAACCCGTTCTCCTGTTTGGTCTTGGCGTTGGCCGCGTCGGCGTAAAGCCGCACGCCCGCGTTCATCACCTGGCCGTGGTCCGCGCGCGTCTTCTTACCGATGACAAGCTGCTTGAGACGCGAAAGGCTGCGGAACGGATCCACGATGACGCGCCCGATGTCGGTGTTGCGCCGCAGGAAGAGCTGCCCCTCGGTGATATAGCCGGTGTTGTCCGGGATGGCGTGCGTGATATCGCCGCCGCTCAACGTCGTCACCGCGATGATGGTGATGGACCCTTCCTCGAATTGCACCGCCTTCTCATATATCTTTGCCAGGTCGCTGTACAGCGAGCCCGGCATGCTGTCCTTCGAGGGGATCTGGTCCATGCGGTTGGAGACGATGCTCAACGCGTCGCAATACAGGGTCATGTCGGTCAACAGGACCAGGACCCTCTCTTTCTTCTTGACCGCGAAGTACTCCGCCGCGGTCAGCGCCATGTCCGGGATCAGCAGCCTCTCGACGGGCGGGTCCTCGTTCGTGTTGATGAAACAGACGATGCGCTCGAGAGCCCCCGCGTTCTGGAACGTGTTGCGGTAATACAGGTAGTCGTCGTGCGACAGGCCCATGCCGCCCAGGATGATGCGGTCGGCGCCGGCGCGCAGGGCGACCATCGCCATCACCTGGTTGAACGGCTCGTTGGGATCGGCGAAGAACGGGATCTTCTGTCCGGTCACGAGCGTATTGTTGACGTCGATGCCCGCGATGCCCGTCGTGATCAGCTCGGAAGGCTGCTCGCGGCGCACCGGATTGACCGTGGGGCCGCCGATCACGGTCTTCTCTCCCTCCAGCTCCGGCCCGCCGTCTATGGGCTGTCCGTACGCGTTGAGGAAGCGGCCCGGCAGATCATCGCCCACCGCCAGCGTCGGCGGCTCCCCGAGAAAAACGACGTCGACGTTGTTGGCGATGCCTTCCGTCCCGCGGAAGATCTGCAGGGTCACCCGGTCCTCCTGGATGCGCACGACCTGGGCGAGCCGGCCGCCGACATAGGCCATCTCCTCGTTGGCCACGCCCGCGGCGCGCAGGGTGACCGTGGCCTTGGTTATCTCCTCTATCTTGGTATAGACGGTGGTAAAAGCGGCGGGTTGTCTCATGATCGGCGCTCCTCCAGGACCGCATGGAGCTCGTCCTCGAATCTCTTGAAGTCGTCTTTTTGGAATTCCGCGTAGTTCATCTGGCGCACGATGTAGATGACGCGCTTGAAATAGCCGGCCACCTCCTCGAACGTATCGAAAGAGAACTCGGTGCTGCATATCTCGTATATCTTGTCGAACATATAGCGCTGGCGGTCGATGTCGGTCGCCTTGTCGATGGGGTCGAAGGCGTCCTGCTGGAGGAAGCCGAAATCGACGACCTCGGCCTTCCAGAACCGGATGTGATAGGCGACCGGCACGCTGTCGTCGCCGAGGATGTTGATCTGGTCGCGCGCCTCCTTGCCCCGGATGAGGATGTCCTTGACCTCGGCGAGGCGGTGCGTCCAGTGGGAGTGGAGCTTGTCGTTGAGCGTCTCGCGGACCTCGTCGTATTCCAGATACTTCGAATAGCTGTCGATAGGATCGATGGCGGGATAGCGCTTGCTGTCGGCCCGCGCCTGGGAGAGCGCGTAGAAGCAGCGCGCCACCTTCTTCGTCGCCTCGGTCACCGGCTCTTTCAGGTTGCCGCCGGCGGGCGAAACGGTCCCCAAGAACGTGATCGATCCCGTCTTCTCGTTATGGAGGATCGCCGTGCCCGCCCGCGCGTAGAAATTGGCGATGATCGCCGGCAGGTCCATGGGATAGGCGTCGGGGCCGGGCAGCTCTTCCAGGCGGTTGGACACCTCGCGCAGGGCCTGGGCCCAGCGGGAGGTCGAATCCGCGAGAAGCAGGACCTTGAGGCCCATCTGACGGTAATACTCGGCGATGGTCATCGCGGTATAGACGCTCGCCTCGCGCGCGGCCACCGGCATGTTCGACGTGTTGCAGATGATGATGGTGCGCTCCATCAGCTTGCGGCCGGTGTGCGGGTCCTCGATCTCGGGGAATTCCCTGAAGAGCTCCACGACCTCGTTGGCGCGCTCCCCGCACGCCGCGATGATGACGAGGTCGACCTGGGCATGCGCGGCGATGATATGCTGCAGGACCGTCTTGCCCGAACCGAAGGGTCCCGGGACGAAGCCCGTGCCCCCCTCCATCATGGGATTGAAGGTATCCATGACGCGCACGCCCGTCTGAAGAAGATTGTGCGGACGGGGTTTCGAGGCGTATGCCCGCAGGGGCATCTTGACCGGCCAGCGCTGATGCATCGTGACATCGCGCGTCTCCCCGGCGGTATTCTTGAGGCGCGCGACCGCCTCCCGAACGGCATAGGGACCTTGCGCGGCGACCCACGCCACCTCCCAGAACCCCTCCAGGACGAAAGGCACCATGATCTTGTGGGCGATCCAGTTCTCCGTCACCTGGCCCAGCCAGTCTCCGGCCTGGACCCGGTCCCCTTTCTTCGCCAGGGGCGTGAAATCCCATTTCGCCTCGAGGGAAAAACCCTGCGTCTCGGCGCCGGGGACCAGAAAGAGCATATCGAGACCGTAGAGGTCGTTCTGGAGGCCGTCATAGACCTTCGAGAGCATGCCCGGGCCCAGGTCCACCTCAAGCATATGCCCCTTGAAATCGACGGCGGCGCCGGTCTTAAGGCCCCTCGTCGAATCAAAGGCTTGGACGTGGATACGCTCCCCCATGATCTTGATGACCTCGGCGCGCAATGCCGTCTTCTCATCAAGACGGATATAGCAGATCTCGTTCTGGCTCACCGGCCCGTCGACCTTCACGGTCACCAGATTCGATACGACGCCCGTGACCTGACCCTTTGTCCCCATTAATTTACCCTCTCTTCCATCCCGTAAATTACATCCGATTAGGCGTCCGCCGCCGCGAGGTATTTCTCCAATGCCTCCTGCCCGTGGTGCGCCTCCAGGCGCAGCCAGCGCTCGCAGATCATCAGCTTGAGCAGAAAACCCAGCAGGACCTCGACCTCGAAATAGCGGAACGCGTTGAGCGTCTCGATGTGCGTCCAGCGCGCGGCGTCGCACGTCCTCTCGATGACCGTCGGGTCGCCGTCCTCGTAGGCCTCGATAAGGGCCGTGATGAATTCGAGGTCGCCCGCCAGGCCGAAGTCCGGGCCGGCGTCCGTCCGCAGCTTATACAGGACGAGGTCGTCGTCGGTCTCCTGGCCGACCAGGCCGGCCGGGGCGCCGGAGGTCCGGCGCCGGTCCAGGGCCGCGATGATATTGCGCAGGGCGCGGTCGAAACGGAAATAGGCGCGGATGAAGCCGTTCTCATGGCGCGCCATCCGCTCGTAGAAATATTCCTCCAGGCGCAGCGCGCAGGCGCGCCTATCTTCTCCCGCCCAGCCGCCGGTAGCGCGATATTCTTCCAGGAACCGATACATATAATCGGGCAGGCTCTCGTCCGGCGAGCCGGCGACCGCCGCCTCCATCTCCTTGCGCGTGAAACGGCCGCGGACATGCAACGGGTTGAAATCCTGCTTAAAAAGGACGTCGATCAGGTTGCGGTTGTCGAAAAAGCTCAGGACGTCGTCGACCAGCCGCCGGTGACAGGGGCACAGGAGCCCGTTGAGTTCGCCGATGAACTCCTTGACGCGGTACGGCTCCTTGTAATCGTCAAGCCGCAGCTCGGGCAGGGACGCGACGAAATAATGATACTGTTTATCCAGCGGGCGCGCCAACGGTCATGCCTCCTTGAAAAGGAACTCCCGAAGGGCCGGCCGCAGAAACGTCTTGATGAGCTCCTCGAAATCCCTGTCCGTAAAGCCGATACGGTAGGAGCCGTCCGCGGGCGAGATGGTGAAACCGCTCTTGATATGCTCCTCGAACTCCACGCGCACCCCTTTGTCGAGATGCATCTTGGCCTCATGGAAGAA
>JBLMXZ010000045.1:0-13215 GCA_050258015.1 Deltaproteobacteria bacterium | reverse complement strand
GTGAAGAACCTTGAGGCCTACCTGGAGATGGCGCGATCCCGGGACATCTTCAAGATCGGCGCGGTCCCGCGATCCGAGAATCAGGCGGCCCCGGCGTCCCCCGAGGACAGGGGCGCGAAGGAACGCGAAGAGGCGATCCTGGGAAAATTTCACCTGGTGGGCATCTCCTGGTCCGAAGACCCGGATGCCATGGTCGAGAACACGGCTGAGAACAAGACCTACTTCGTTAAGCGGGGCCACGTCATCGACGGGGTCCGGGTCGAGGCGATCTACAAGGACTATGTGGTCCTGAGCCTGGACGGAAAGGAAGTCGAGCTGCGGTGAAAAGGTCCACGCGCATCCTGATGATGACGGCGTTTTTGTTCGCGGGCGCCGCCGTGCCGGCGGTCCCGGCGCAGGAGGTCTCCGCGCCGGCGTCCGCGGCCGATGCGCCGGCGTCTTCCAAGCCCGCCGCCATCGAGCGCCTGCCGGGCGGCATGGAGGGCTTCATATCGCTGGACCTGCGCGGTATCGATGTCGTGGACGCCCTCAAGTACCTGGCGACGAAGGCGAACCTCGACATCGTAACGACGCCGAACGTCGCCGGCCGCGTGACCCTGATGGTGGAGAACGTTCCCGTTCAGGACGTCTTTGACGCCATGCTGCGCAGCAATGACCTGGCGTACGACCGGCAGGGAGACATCTACAGCGTCATGACGCAGGAGGAGTACCTTTCGCTCTACGGCAAGCCGTTCGCCGACACGCGGAAGGTCGAGCTCTTCCGCCTCAACTACGCCATCCCGGAACAGGCCTTTTCGCTCCTGGACACCATCAAGAGCGACATCGGCCGGGTCCTGGTCGACACCGAATCCGGCAGCGCCCTGGTGATCGACATCCCCGAGAAGATCCGCCAGATGCGCCAGGCCCTGGAGAGCTTCGAGCGCAAGAACGAGATCAGGATCTTTCCCCTGCAGTACGCCAAGGCCAAGGACGTGGAGGAGTACCTGAAGACCCAGCTCGATAACAAGAAGGTCGGCCTCGTCAAGGCGGACGAGCGCGGCAACCAGGTGATGGTCCAGACCTTGCCCTACCGCATGAAGGAGATAGAGCGTCTTATCAAGGAGCTGGACACCAAGACGCGCGAGGTGATGATCGAGACGACGATCGTCAAGATCAAGTTGACGGACGAGAATACGTCGGGCGTCTCGTGGGAGGGGCTCTTCGATACCGGCCGCCGCAAGGGTCTTACCTATATAGGGTCGACGCCCTTCGCGACGGTGAACCCCTCCACCACGGCGGGCGACTTCATGACCCGCAAGGACACCTGGTATTACACGGTGGACCAGAACGTCGGCTCGTATCCCTTCAGCGGGACGACCTCGGACCTCTCCGGAAGCACAAAACAGACGGGCCTGGAGGAGCTGCACGTGGGGATGGTGACCGCCCAGGACTTCGATTTTCTCTTCAAATACGTCCAGTCGCTGGGGTCCACGCGCATCCTCGCGAACCCCAAGCTTCTGGTGACGAACAACCAGGAGTCGCGTATCCATGTGGGCGAGAGGCAGGCCTACGTCACGACGACCACGACGACGGGCCAGGTCTCCAATACCGTCGCCGAAGACGTGACCTTCGTCGACGTGGGGATACAGCTGTCGGTGACGCCCGAGATCAACGACGAGGGTTATGTCACGATGAAGATCAAGGCCGAGATCAGCAGCGTCACCTCGACGCTGGTCACGCCGACGGAGAACAAGATCCCCATCATCGATACGTCGCTCGCCGAGACGACGGTCATGGCCAAGGAGGGCACGACCATCGTCTTGGGCGGCCTGCGCCGCGACGAGGTGACCGAGACGAAGGAGCGGACGCCCTTCTTCTCGAGCCTGCCGTGGATCGGCAGCATGTTCAAGAGCAGCAACAAGAAGACCGACCGCACCGAGCTCATGATCCTGCTGACGCCGCACATCATCTCGGGGGACGTCCTGGTGACGCCCCAGGGCAAGAGCGTGGAGTATCCCGGGATCAAGGACATGCAGGAGTACGACGCGGGGCATACCCTGCCGCCGTCGGTCGGGAGCCTGCGCGAGGCGCAGGCCCAGGAGAAACCGGTGATCAAAGGATTGCGCGCCAGCCCATGACGCCCAAGTCGTTCGGATTGCCTCAACTGCTCGTCCTCGCCGCCGCCTTCGCCTGGTGCCCCGCCGCCGCGGCGCAGAAGGCCGCGGCGCCCAGCATCAACGATACGCTGGAGAATTTCAACGGCGCCTTCTCGGAGCTCAAGGAGGAGCGCGACGCCCTGCGTGATGAGATCGAGAACATGAAGCGCGAACAGCGCTCCCTTATCGAGGGCGTAAAGTCGCGGCTGGAGTCCTCCGAGGAGGAGCGGGACCGTTCCGTGGACGCCCTTCTGGAGACCCGCGAGAAGCTCACGGCCCTGCGCGCCGAAAAGGAGAAGCTCGCCGCCAAGGTCGGCACGCAGACGGATATGGAGAAGCGTTTCGAGACGACGCTGGCCGTTAAGGATGATGCCCTCAAAGAGGCGCAGGCCCAGAACCAGAAGCTTGACGCGACGCTGGCCAGCGCCCAAAAGGCCTATGCCAATGCCGTTGCGCAGCTTAAGGCGCGCGACGAGGAGGCGGCGAACTGGAAGGACCTGGCGGACAAGCTCAAGGCGAGCTCCGAAAAGGCCGCGCTCCTGGAAAAAGAACTGGAGGTCATGCGCGAAAAAGTGAAGCTGGCGGAAGAGAAAACGGCTCTTTCCCAGAAAAGCCAGCAGGAGATGCAGCAGCGTTACAAGGATGAGCTGGAACAGCTGCGCATGATGCAGGACCCGTTAAAGAACAAGATCGAGGCGTTGGAGGCGTCGCGCGCCCAGGAGACGGAGAAATTCCGTCAGGGGCATGAGGAGGCGCAAGCAGCCTTGCTGGAGCTGCAGAAGAAGACATTGGAGCTTCAGACGAAGAACACCATGCTGGAGAGCAATATCGCTTCCTTGGAGACGAAAGGCCAGGGTGCGGCTGACCGCGTGCTGGCCCTGGAGAAAGAGCGGTCGACGCTCCTGCAGCAGGTGGAATCCTTTAAGGAACAGATGAGGGCCCTCCAGGAAGACAACAGAAGCCTGGCCGCCGCCAAAGCGGACCTCGAGAAGAACGTGGCGGTGGCGCGTGATGACAAAACGGCCGTCGAGAAAGAACTAAAAGGACAGATCGACGTCCTGGGCAAGGACAGTAAAGAGCTCCAGGAACAGCTGAAACCCGCCCAGGAGAAAGCCGCTGGGCTCGAAAAAGAAAAAACGACGCTCATGAAGGCGTTGGACCAGACGAACCAGGCCCTGGCCGACGCCGAGAAGAAGGCCGCTGAGGCCGAGAAGGCAAACAAAGGGCTTGAGGCGGACCTCGCCACCGCCCAGAGAGAAAAGGGGGACCTCCTGCGCGAAAAGGAGTTGACCGTGGCGGGGCTCGAAAGAGAGCGGACACAGCTGTCCCGTCAGCTCAAAGACACGAAGGACACCTCCCAGCGCGAAAAGACGGATCTACTCCTGGAGATGAAGAAGAAGCAGTCGGAAGCGACGAAAGAGCTCCGCCGGGACAACCTGGAGATGCACACGACCATCAATAAGATGGAGCAGACCCTTTCCCAAAAGACGGCGATGCTCGAAAAGGCCGAGGAGGACGGCAACGGCCTCAAGCAGGAGGTCGAGCAGGCCCGTCAGGCGCTCGACTCCCTCAAAAAAGACCACGAGGCTTACGTTAAGCAGCTTCAGGACGAGTTCGCCGAGGCCCTCAAGGTGGCCCGGGGGCAGCTGGAAGAGACGCGCAGGGAGCTGGAGGAGACAAAAAAGACGGGCGCGGCGCTGAGCGATACCCAGACCGAGCTCAAGAAGCTGAACGAAGAGAAGGCGGTGCTGGAGCAAAAAGCCGGCGCCCTCAACGACCAGCTATTCAAGAACAATATGGCCCTGGCCCAGAGCGCGACGACGGAAAAAGAGAACCGTCTGCTGAAGACCAACATGGGGGACCTGCTGGAGAAGTACAACAAGACGGACGCGCAGTATAAGGAGCTCAGCCGGCGCTACGAGAAGGTCCAGGCGGATTGGCAGGCGCTGAAGACGGACCAGGCGGCCGGCGCCGCCGCCTTGGCCGAGGTGGAACAGCTTAAGAACGAGAACCAGCGGCTGCGGGGCCAGGCGGTCTCCTCCGAAGAGAAGCTGCGCAATCTTTTGAACAAGCTCGTGGAGTTGCAATCGGAGAATCAGGAGCTCAACGAGAAGACGCGCACCCAGGTGAGCCCCAAGGATTTCCGCGAGACGAAGAGCAACAACGCGACGCTCGAGAAAGAGAACCTGGACTTAAAGAAGCGCCTCATAGAGGTGGAGAGCGCCCTGGAGCAGGCGCGCACCTCCGAAAAGGAGCTCACCAAGCTCTCCCAGCAGCAGCAGGCGAAGATCGACCGCATGGACGCCCGGCTTGAGGAGTGGGATAAGGAACGCGCGGGCTGGACGCGTCAGGAGAAGAAGACGCAGGAGGTCCTGGGCGTAAAGGGGGAGAAGATCGACGATCTCCGGCAGGTGTTGACCGCCACCGAGGACGAGAACAAGACGCTCAAGGCGCAGGTCGACGATTTTGCCGGCCAGCATGCCGCCCTGAGCGCGAAACTCGAAGCGCTCACCAAGGAGAACGCGGTCCTCCATTACAATCTGGGCGTCATCTATACCGACAAGGCGATGTACAAGCAGGCGATCGGGGAGTTTGAAAAGACGCTGGAACGCAACCCCGCGGATCCCTATGCGGCCTACAATCTGGGCATCATCTATTCCCAGTATGTCCAGGACGAAGACAAAGCGGTGGATTATTTCAGGCGGTATCTTAAGACGGCGCCCACCGATAAGGACGCCGACCGGGCCCGCAAGTATATCATGACGCGGGATTCCTATGGCCTCGATGCGAAATAACAGGATCGTCGTTCTGCTGACGGTGCTCGCGCTCGCCGCCGGCCCCGCCCTCCCCGCCGCCGGGGAGGAGCGTTACGCGGCGTTGCCTGCGGCAGCGTCGCCGGCGCAACCGCAAGGCCTGGCCGGCGTCGGGGCGCCGTTGCCCAAGCCGCCGGATTTCAACCGGGACAAGATCTCCCTCGACCTGCGCGACATGGACATCACCGAGGCCCTGAAGTTCCTGGCGCTCAAGGCGGGCCTGAACATCATTCCGACCCAGAAGGTGACGGGCCGCGTGACGCTCATGGTCGAGGACGTGCCTATCCGGGACGTCTTCGACCTCATGATCCGCAGCAACAACCTTGCCTACGAGAAGCGCGGGGACATCTATAACGTGATGACGGAGGACGAGTACAAGTCGTATTTCGGCAAGAACTTCGCCGACAGCCGTGAGGTCAAGGTCTTCCATCTCAAGTACGCCGTCCCCGACCAGGTCTTCTCGATCCTCGACAACTTCAAGAGCTCCATCGGCAAGGTCTTCGTCGACCAGGAGACCGGGACGCTCATCGTCCTGGACGCGCCGGAGCGCATGGCCGAAATAGAGAAGGCCGTCGGTGCGCTCGAACAGAAGGCCACCATTAAGATCTTCGACCTCAAGTACGCCAACGCCAAGGATATCGAAGAGCGGTTGAAGGACCAGCTCGACGCCAAGAAGGCCGGCAGCATCAAGGCCGACGAGCGCACGAACCAGATCATCGTCCAAACGCTGCCCGAGCGCATGGAAGACATCGGCAAGATCATCCAGGGCCTCGACACCAAGACGCGCGAGGTCCTCATCGACGCGCGCATCGTCAAGATCAACCTCGCCAACGACAAGACCCGCGGGGTCGAGTGGGAAGGGCTCTTCAGCCTCGGCAAGAAGTTCGGCCTGTCCTACGTCGGCTCGACCCCTTTCACCGTCGTCAATCCGCTCACCACGGCAGGGACGTTCACGAGCCGCAAGATGCTTTATGACGCGTTGCAGGGCATCGGGGACATCGGCGGGTACCCTTTCAGCGGTACGACCTCCGATCTTTCCTCGGCCACCTCGAGCATCGGCAGCCAGAACGTCCACATCGGGATGATCGGCCGGCATGACTTTGACGTCCTCTTCAAGTACCTCGATACTTTCGGGTCGACGAAGATCCTCTCGTGTCCCCAGATAGCCGTCATCAACAACCAGGAGGCGAAGATCCACGTCGGAGAGCGCCAGGCCTATGTGACGACCTCCACGACCGCCGGCCAGACAACGACCACGGTCTCCGAGAGCGTGACCTACGTGGACGTGGGGCTGCAGTTGTCCGTTACCCCGACGATCAACGACGACGGCTATGTGACCATGAAGATCAAGCCCGAGATCAGCAACGTCGTCGACGTCATCGTCTCCTCAAGCGACAACCAGATCCCCATCATCGACACGGCCATGGCCGAGACCTCGGTCATGGTCAAGGACGGTACCACGATCATGATCGGCGGCCTGCGCCGGGAGGAAGAGGTCGAGGCGTACCAGGGCACGCCCTTTTTGGGGCGCATCCCTTTCCTCGGCTATTTCTTTTCGCAGAAGGTCAAGACCAAGAAGAACGTGGAGATCCTCATTCTCCTGACCCCGCATATCATCGAGGGCGATCAGCTGACGACCGGTTACGAACGCGATTTTCAGGCCAAGTTCGACCAGGGCTATGAGGAATACGCGCCCATCACGACCGAATCGGACTTGAGCGACCAGGCGCTGTCCCCCCGTCTTTACAAGGATTATCCGGAGGTCCAGGAGGAGAAGGAATCTTATCCGTTGGAGATCAAGCCATTGAGGGAGAGCTGATGCCATTCATCACGCGAAGTCGACGTAGGCGGTGGGCGGGGTTGATCGTGGGGTTCTGGGTCGCCGCGGGGCTGCCTGCGGCCCTGGCCGAAGAGCAGGAGGCGGCGAAACCGGCGCCCCAGGCCGTCGGACAGCAAACGCTCGATTGCTCTTCCGAGCTGGCCAAGCTGCGCGAGGAGCACCAGCGGCTGCTGATCGATTATAAGAACGCCGTGGCGCAAGCCAAGGCGCTGCTGGTCTACAAGAACCAGGCGCGCGATATCGATGACGTCCGGCGCCAGAATAAGCTGCAGGTCCTGCAGACGCAGCGCGCCAAGGATGACGCCCTCGCGCAGGTCAAGGAGCTGGAGGGCCGCATCGAAGGGTTGAACGCCGACGTCGCGCGGCTTCGCCAGGAGCGCGATGAATACAAGAATTCTTTTGAAAAAGCCGCTGTCGAGAATATAATAGGAGAAGATGCCCAAAAAAAGATCACCACGCTTGAAGCGGAGAAGAAGGAGCTCTCGGGCCGCGTAGCGGACCTGGAAAAGAGCGTTAAGGTATTAGAACAAGAAGGGTTAAAGAAAGAAGCGGAAGCCGAAACCCTGAGACGTCAAACGGGCGAGATCAAAGAGAAATACGCCGAAGCGCGTCGCGCCAACAGTATCCTCGAAGAAAAACTTCGCCGGGAACCCAAAAGAGCCGCGGAGCTCGCCCGGGAGAACAAGATCCTCGTCAAGCGCACGGCCCTGATGCACTATAATCTGGGGGTTTTTTATACCCAGAACCGAGAGTTTGAGCGGGCCGTCAAGGAGTTCGAAAAGGCGGTGGAGCTCAATCCTCAGGACGCCGCGTCGTTCTTCAACCTGGGTTACATCTACGCCGAACACCTGAAGGACCGGCCCAAGGCCGTGGAGAACTTCCGCACCTACCTTAAATTGGCGAAGAAGGACGACAAGGACGCCGACTGGGTCAAGCGTTACATTTTGACATGGCAGACGTGGGAAGGCAATGTCCCGATCAAGTAGGGCTTTGGCACGGTCTTAAGTCGCAGGTAACGCGCACGACCAGAACGAAGAGATCAAAAACTTCAACGAGACACGATCCGCAGGTCAGGGAAGGGGAGGATGTATGAAGCGGTTTTCTATGGCTTTGATCGTCGGGACGGTATTCCTCATTGGTTCCGTCGGGGTGAGCGAGGCTTTCTGGGGCAAGAAGGAAAAGACGCAGACGCAGAAGGCGGCCGAGACGCAGGTCAAGGAAGCGCAGCCCGCCGCGGCGCCGGCCGTTGAGGCGAAAGAGGCGCCGGCGCAGGAACAAGCGGCTGTCCCGCAGGAAGAGAAGAAGGTGGAAGCGGCGCCCGCTCCGCCGCCCGTCTCCGAGAAGGACCTTGAGAAAAAGCGCGTCATGAAGGACAAGGCGCGTCAGGCCATTGACGGCAACCAGTGGGAGGTCAGCGTCATCGCGATGTCCGGCAAGGGCGAAAAGACGCCCGACGCGCTCATCTTCAAAGACAACAAGTTTTCTTCCAAGGAGTACGCCCAGAAGGGCTACGCGCCTTCCAATTACACGATCTCCCTGACCGATGACGGCCGCGCCGTGGTCGAGACGATGCAGTCCGAGGAGAAACAGGGGATCTGCTTCTGGCGCGTGGAGTTCGACGATAAGTTCGCGGGCCTGACCGGCGTCCTGAGCCGCCAGTTGTCCGAGAACAAGACCGAGGATTACTCGTTCGTGAGCACGGGCAAGACGCCGATACCCAAGGAGTGAGAGAGATCTTGTGGGGTTTTGAGCCGCCCCTCACTTAAGCGTTCGTGAATATTATCGAAACTCCCGAAATTTCGATAATATGCCTCTCATAGGCTTCGGGGTTGATCCTGCGAGGAATAGAGAGCCGTTATAGGCAAGATTAAGGCAAAATCACCCCTCGCTTAAACACTTGGAAATTTCTGCGAAATCTCTCGATTTCGCGGCAAATTTCCTGCGTAAGCCTCGGGGTTGATTTTGTAAAGAATAAAAACCCGTTATAGGCAAAATCAATGGTTGAGTTTTCGAAGATCTTAAAAAAGGTGCGCGGGAGCGAGAAGGAACGGTCCCGGCGGGAGGACAGGGATCCCGGACCGAAGGCCGTCCCGTATCCCCGGCCTCAGGAGCATGCGCGGCCTGAGCCTCCCCCTCCGCCGCCGCGCGCGGCCGCCGGGCCGCCGGCCGCGCCCGAAGGGGTGCCGCAAGAGCGTCGGGAAGAGGAGCCCTTTGTCTTGAAGCCGGTCAAATCCCTTTTTTCCCAGCAGCGCGCCCAGGAACAGCTGGAGGCCGAATCGCGCCGCGAGGACGCCGCCGCGCCGGCGCAGAGTTCGCCCCGTTCTTCGTCGCTCGAGAAGGAAAGACTGGGGGATTTTCCTTTTGTCGAACCCGGAGCGAAATGCGCCCCGCAAGAGCAGGTGCGGGATCTTTACGAGCGGATGCTGGCCTGCGTCCGTCCCCTTTTTGGCAGGGACGCGCAGGCGGCGCGGCCGGATGCGCATGCATTCATGTCGCTGATGGGGGAGGTCGTCGGCGTCCTCGGCTCGGGCGACGAGGGGCTTATCGAGCTGGCGATCACCTATCTCCTGAAGGATGAGGCGAGTTATCTGCCGCAGCACAGCGTGAACGTGACCGTTCTTTCCCTGGCTGTCGGCCAGGGGGCGGGTCTTGACGCGCCCAGGATGGAGGAGCTGGGCCTGACGGCCCTTTTGCACGATATCGGCATGGCCGCGTATCAGGATATGGCGCGCGTGCGCCGGCCGCTGACGCCCCAGGAATTCGCCAAGATCAAGGAGCACGTGGAAGCCGGCCAGCAGATGCTGCGCGAGATCTATCCGCCCTTAAGCGAGACGGTCCTGGCGGCGCAATACGAGATCCACGAGCGCGCGGACGGCAGCGGCTACCCCCAGGGACGGCGCGCGATCCATGAATACGCCAAGATCATAGCGCTTGCCGACACGTTCGAGTCCATGATCCATCCGCGGCCCTTTCGCAGCCGCTATTCCATCATGGACGTCTACAAGGATATTTTCGCCACCAAGCATAAATACGACGCGGCCCTCATAAAGGTGCTCATCGACCGGCTCGGTTTTTTCCCCACCGGCTCCTACATCCAGCTCAACTCCAAAGAGGTGGGCCGGGTGGTCGGGCAGAACCACCGGTCTCCTCTGCGTCCCATCGCGCGCATCCTGTGGGACGAGGCCGGCCGGCGGCTCTCCGAAGACGATATCAAGGATGTGGACCTGATGCGTTACCCGACGCTGCACGTGGTCCGGTGTTTCCTCGAGGAAGACGCGGAGGCCGCCCATGCTTAGGCGCCTTCGCAATTCCGGCGGTGTCGTGATGGCCGTCCTGGCCGTGGCCGCGGTCTGCAGCGGTCTGGCGTACCTGTTCGTGCGCGAGCGGGGTATCAACACGAATCTCGCGGCTACTGTCGCCGGCCTGGAGCACGAGCAGGTGCGGCTGCAGGAGGTCAAGGCCCGTCTCGAGAAGTCGCTCGCGGACAGGGAGGAGGAGCTCAAGGTCGCCAACACGAAGAATTACCGCGACGATATGGTCGCCATGCAGGACGCCTTCAAGGAGGCGAACCAGAAGCTGGGCAAGATGGTCCGGGAGCACGCGGAGTTGCAGAACAGCAATTTCATCCTTGAAAGCCGCCTTGCCAACACGACGAAAGAGCTGACGCAGACCATAGACGAGCTCAAGATGGCGCGCGAGATGCTCGGCGGCATCGAGAACCCCTACAAGACCAAGATGAACCAGCTCTCGGAGAATCTCAAGAAAAAAGAGCAGGAGTATGTCGCCGTGCAGGGCAAGCTCGAAGAGGCCCAGCGGGGGCTCCTGGCCTATGAGGCGCAGGGCCAGGATTACGCCCAGGGCGCGCGCAAATATCAGGACCGCCTAGAGGTCCTAAGCCGCAACATCGCCAACCTTAAGACGGAGCTCATCGAGAAGAGCCAGCAGCTGAGCCAGAAGGACGTGGCGCTCGCCGACATGCAGCGGGAGCTGGACGCGGCGCATACCGACGCCCAGCGCCAGAAGGCCCTGCCCGCCCTGCCCGCCATCCAGACACAGCGCGAGGATCTGCAGGCTCAGGTGGCTGCCTCCGGCGCCGAACTGGCGGGGCAACAGGAGGCCCTCGATGCCCTGCGTCAGGAGATGGCTTCTTTGCACGACAAGCTTTACGACCGGGAGGCGGCGCTCGCGCAGAAAGAGCAGGAGGTGCGCCAGCGGGAACTGGACATGAAGAATTTGCAGGAGGAGATGGCGGCGCTGCGGGCGGGCAAAGAGAAGACGGCGCGTCGTTCCGACGATTTCGAGAAGGCGCGGCGCGAGCTGCAGGATAGGATAGACGCGCTCGAGAAGGAGAACGCGGGCCTGAAGAGGAGGCTCGCCGAGGTCGAGGCCTCCGGCCGCGATCGCGTGAAAGAGGATCCCTACAAGGACCGCAACCTGCGGTTGATGACCGAGCAGCTCGTCAAGAAGGAGGAGGAGATCCAGCGGTTGAGCGATCAGGTGGCGGCGCTGACCAAGGAAAAAGGCGCCTGGGAGAGGAGCCTCGGGCCGCGCGAGAAGCGCATGGCGGAGCTCGAGATCCTCGTCAACACCCTGACGAAGCAGCTCGGCGATTACTCCGCGATGATCGAGAAGCGCGACGCCGACCTGCGCGGCCGCTCCAAGGACGTCCAATCCCTGACCGAGGACCTCGAGGCCCAGAAGATGGCGGCGCTGGCGCTGCAGAAAGAGCTCGCCGAATCGCGGGCCCGCCAGGAACAGACCCTGCAGAAACTGACGCAGCTGATGAGCATGAACACGGCCGGCGTCGGGCCCGACGACATGAAATTCGACCTTTATGGGCCTGCCTCGGGTCTGGCCGAAGGCCCGGCCGCGCAACAGGAAAAATCCGAGGATCCGGCAAAGGCCCGCGCGCGCGTCGACAAGCTCAAGCGGCAGGTGGAAGTGATGATGGAGAGGAGATAGCAGAAGGCATGAGGACTACCGACCGGGTTAAGATTTTGATTTTGGGTCTTAAGATTTTTTTTCTGCCCTCTGCCCTCTGACCTCTGTCTTCTGATGTCTGATTTTTGTATTCTATGAGAAAACTATTTTTTCTTCTAACCGTGACGTTAGGACTCCTATCCCTGGGAAGGGGCAGCTACGCGGAGGACTATCTGCTCGACAACGACCCGGCATCGCTGGAGAGCAGCGCGCGCTATAACTATCACCTGGGCGAATATTATTATACCCAGGGACAGTTCGCGGCCGCCGAGCAGTATTTCGAGCGCTCGCGGGACATGATGGCGCGGCGCCAGGCGATCGCCTCGGGCACGCAGGCCGCGCTGCCGGAGGTCCAGCCGCAGGCGAAGGGCAACGGCGGACTGGAATACATCATCGCCGACGGCGACGTTCTTTACATCTCGGTGTGGGAGAATCCGGACCTCGATCAGGAAGTCGTGGTGCGTCCGGACGGCAGGATCTCTTTTCCCCTTGTTGGCGACCTGTCGGCGCGGGGCAGGACCATCGTCGAGCTCGACGATATCCTGACCGAGGCGCTGAAGGAATTCATCCGCAACCCCGAGGTCTCGATCTCGATCCGGAAGCTCGGCGGCAGCAAGGTGATCATCCTGGGCGAGGTCCAGAGGCCGGGCGTCTATGCCGTGAGCGGCTCGAAGACGATCCTGGAAGCCG
Organism: Deltaproteobacteria bacterium; assembly: GCA_050258015.1. Taxonomy (GTDB): domain Bacteria; phylum Omnitrophota; class Gorgyraeia; order Velamenicoccales; family Velamenicoccaceae; genus JBLMXZ01. The sequence continues at coordinate 757 of JBLMXZ010000045.1, read as the reverse complement.
TGGCGCTGGCGGGAGGGTTCACGCCCGATGCCGTGGCCAACAGCGTCGTCCTTATCCGCGGCGGCTTCGGGAACCCGCAGGTCCAACGGCTCGACCTGAAAAAAACCCTCATGCACGGCCGCGCGATGAACCAGAATGTGGCCTTGGAGTCCGAGGATATCGTCTTTGTGCCCAAGACCTTTATCTCGGACCTCGGCCGTGTCCTGACCCAGATCATCGATCCCGTCTCGCGCGGCTCCTTTGCCGCCGAGGTCATGCGCAAGTGGTAGTATCCGCTTTTTTGGGGTCCCCGCCCGTGCCTTCGGAGTACTTTTCATAGAGGCGCCCTATGAGACTTGATGCCGTCCTGCACAAAGATCCCGACATCGTCTTCCGCAAGATCGCCGGCGAATACGTCCTCGTGCCCATCCGGCACCGCGTGGGCGATCTCGACAACATCTACACGCTCAATGAGACGGCGGCCCGTATCTGGGAGCTGATCGACGGCCGCCGGACGCTGGCGGAGATACGCGACGCGCTGGCACGGGAGTTCGCCGTCCCGGCCGCGCAGGCCGAGGCGGACCTGCTCGAATACGCCGCCGCCCTGCACGCCTGCGCCGCCGTCGGGCAGGACCCGGGCCGAAGATGACGCGCCCTCCTTTTTCCCAGACGGCCTACCGCGACTTCAGCCTCCTGGTGCATCGCAAGGCCGCGGTCCGCGATATGCCTGTCGCCGGCGAGATCGAGCTGACGCGGCGGTGCAACCTGCGTTGCGGCC
>JBLMXZ010000044.1:0-7967 GCA_050258015.1 Deltaproteobacteria bacterium | reverse complement strand
GAGCGCCATGCATATCCATGAAGGCGTGACAAAGAATATCGCGGAGGAACTCCGGCGGCACCTGCCTTTCACCCTGTTCGGGGCGTTGTCGGGTATCGTCCTGATGTTCTTGTTCCGCGGGATGTCCCACGAAGCCGCCTACGATTTTTTTTACGTCTTTCACCCCCTGCACGTCCTGTTGAGCGCGCTGGTGACGGCGTCCCTCTACCGGCTCCACACCTGCCCCCGGGGCGGAGGCAGGATGTGCAATCTCCCCTGGCTGTTCTTTATCGGATTCACCGGGTCCATCGGCGTGGCGACGGTGAGCGATTCGCTCATGCCCTACCTGGGAGAGGCCTTGTTGAACATGCCCTACAGGCACGAACACATCGGGTTCGTGGAAAAGGGGTGGCTCATTTCGGGGATGGCGGTCGTCGGCATCATCATCGCGTTCTTCAATCCTTCCACTAAATTTCCCCACGCGGGTCACGTCCTTATCAGCACGTGGGCGTCGCTCTTTCACATCATGATGGCCCGGGGCGCGGGCATGACGTGGGGCGCCTATGCCGCCGTCTTCGTGTTCCTGTTCCTGGCGGTGTGGGTGCCGTGCTGTTTCAGCGATATCGTTTTTCCCATGCTGTTCGTGCGGGAGACGAGGCCGGCGCCGGGGGGACACGCCGGACCGGGCACGCAGAAGAGAGCACACGCACATCGCGGCAACAACGGGTAAAGGAGGCGTTCGTGGGAACACGAGGAAGGCAGATATTGGAAGAGCTGGGCGTCAAGGTCCCGGATTTCATCGCGATGCTCAACAAGGCCTTTGCCGACGAATGGCTGGCCTATTACCAGTACTGGATGGGGGCGAAGGTCGCCGTCGGGGTGCCGCGGGAAGCCGTGGTCGCCGAGCTCACCCAGCATGCGGCCGACGAGCTGCGCCACGCGGGGATGGTGGCGGACCGCATCATCCAGCTCGGCGGGACGCCGCTGTTGGAGCCCCGGCAGTGGTATGACCACACGAACTGCGGTTACGACAAACCCTCCGATCCCGACGTTCGCACGCTGCTGGAGCAGAACATCAAGGGCGAGCAGTGCGCGATAGGCGTCTACAAGAGGATCATCGACTTCACGAAAGACAAGGATCCGGTGACCTACGACATCGCCCTGCAGATCCTGCAGGATGAGATCGTCCACGAGGAAGACCTGGAGAATATCCAGGAGGACATCCGTAAGATGTTCGGCAGGTAAGCCGGTCGAGGGACATGGACGGCATATTCCCGCTCTACGTGTTGCCGTTATTGATCTTCCTGGCCCGCGTGACCGACGTGTCCATGGACACGATGCGGATCATCTTTATCGCGCGCGGCAGGAAGGCGATCGCGCCGGTGCTCGGCTTCATCCAGGTCCTGATCTGGCTGATGGCGATCCGGCAGATCTTCCTGAACCTTTCCAATCCCGTCTGCTATGTGGCCTACGCCGCCGGTTTTGCCACCGGGACATGGGTGGGCATACTCCTGGAGGAGAAGCTGGCGATCGGCGTCCAGGTCGTGCGGATCATAACGCGCAAGGATGCCACGGAACTTCTCGAATTTCTTTCCTCCCGGGGCTACGGCGTGACGCACGTCGACGGCCACGGCGCAACGGGCCATGTCAGCATCATCTATACCATCGTCCGCAGGCAGGAGGTCCGGCGCCTGATCGAAGCGGTGACGCGCTTTAACCCCAGGGCCTTCTATACCGTCGAGGACATCCGGTCCATGAACGAGAACAATTCCTCGGTATATGGCCGGTCCGCGTCCCGCTCGTCCCTTTCCCGGCCCTAACCGCGAGCCTTGTCGTGGGATACATCTTTTCTTCCTATCAGATCGCCGATCTCGCCGCTCACCTTGAAGCGGAAGGCGCGGCGTATTATAAGGGGGTCGCCGCGCGCATGGACGACGCCGACCTCAGGGCCGTCTTTTCGCGGTTGGCGCAGATGGAGCTCGAGCACAGGATGTTCTTTCACGCCCTGGCCCGCCAGATGGAAGACGGTGCCGCGCCGCAGGAGTATGTCGTGGACGTGGAGGGGATCCTGCGCACGGAGGTGGAAAAGATCAGGCGGGCGTTCATCGACGCCTCTTCGCTGGCGGCCGGCACGATGCGCCCGCGGGACGCCCTGGCCGTTGCGATCAGCCTCGAAGAGACGTCGATCTGCGTCTACAGTGCGATCCGGGAGAAGTTCAGCGAGAGGTTCTCCGGCGCCCTGGACAGGATCCTGGCGGAGGAGAAAGAGCACCTGAAGATCTTCGAGAGGGCGAAGGGGCGGACGTGAGGATCTGGGATATCGCGCCGGAGAAGCTGTGCCGGGCGCACCTTTTGGGCGAGCACCGCGAGCTGCACGCCATCTGGTCCATCCTCACCCGCGGGAAAAAAGGGTACGCCCGTCATCCGGAGACCCTGCGCTGGAAGGGCGGATTGAAGGCCCTTTACCGGCGGCATGAGCGGCTCCTCGCCGAGATGAAACGCCGGGGCTACCGGCATCTTTCCCCGCTGGAGAGGCGGTGGGTGCGGGGGCGGGGGCGCCAGCGCCGCTTTGTGGATACGCCGGCCGCGCAGGCGGCGCTCCTGCGGCGCAAAGGATGCGGATGCTGCGTCTGAGGATGCCGTCGGTCCGAACGGGAGGCAGAACATGGAGCCGTTAGCCCAGATCCTTCTTGGTTGCGTCGTTCTGATCGCCGGGCGCCGGCTCTTCTGGCTTTTTGTCGGTATCGCCGGTTTCCTGTTCGGCATGCAGTTCGCCGTAATTCTCTTCGGCACGGTCTCTTCGTTCCACCGTCTCGTCTTTGCCTTTGCCCTGGGTCTCATCGGCGCCCTGGGAGCCGTCTCCACCCAGTGGTTTACGGTCCTGCTGGCGGGTTTCCTGGGGGGCGGCTATGTGGCCTTCTGGATGGGGCGATACCTGATGGGCCTGCCCGACGCGTCGCTTATGTTCGTCCTCGCCGGGGGAGCGGCGGGGGCGGTCCTGCTGGCGCTTTTTTTCAACCCCGCCCTTATCGCGCTGTCTTCGTTATTCGGCGCCGCCTTGATCGTCGATGCCGCGGCGCCGCCTGCGCCCTTCGATGTCCTTCTTCTCGGCGTTTTGACCGGCGCAGGCATCTTTATCCAGTCCCGTCGCCCGCGGGGCGCGGGATGCCGGCGGGCCGGCTGCGCGAAAGGAAAGGATAGCGCCGGATAACCGGCTTCGATCATCGGGCCGCGCGAAAAAATCCGTTGCGCGCGCCTGTTCTGCGGGCATACAATAGGCGGGAATGATATCACAGGGGGGAGAGGTCATGGATATTCAAAAATATCTTCAGACGGTGGGAGAGTGGGCCTTGACGAGCGGCCTGCAGATCGTGGTCGTTCTCGTGCTCATGGCGGTGGCCCTGAAGGCCATCAATCTGGGCATCTCGAGGTTTTTCAAGCTCAAGCGGGAAGAAGAGGATATCGAACTCAAGAAGCGCGCCGATACGCTGCGGGGGATCGTCCGCTCGGGAGTGACCATCCTGATCTTCGTCGTGGCCGGGATGATGGTCTTAAAGCAGCTCGGCATCGAGATCGGCCCCATCCTGGCCGCGGCCGGCGTCCTGGGCCTGGCCGTTGGGTTCGGCGCCCAAAAGCTGGTGGAAGACGTCATCAGCGGTTTCTTTATCCTCCTGGAGGACCAGGTCCGCGTGGGGGACGTCGTGCAGATCGGCGACAAGGGCGGTCTCGTGGAGCGGGTGACCTTGCGCATGGTCATCCTGCGGGACCTGTCCGGCAACGTCCATTTCATCCGCAACGGCTCCATCGGGGTGGTGACGAACATGACGAAGGACTACTCGATGTTCGTTTTCGACATCGGCGTCGCCTACCGCGAGGACACCGATGAGGTCGTCCGCGTGATCAAGGAGATCGACGAGGGCTTGCGGCGCGACGCGGCCTTCAAGGACGACATATTGGCGCCGATAGAGGTCCTGGGCGTCGATAAGTTCGCGGATTCCGCCGTCGTCATCAAGGCGCGCACGAAGACGCGGCCCGTCAAGCAGTGGGGGGTGGCGCGCGAATTCAACCGGCGGCTTAAAAAGAGATTCGACGAGTTGGGGATCGAGATCCCGTTCCCGCACACGACGCTGTATATGGGGCAAGACAAGAAGGGCGGCGCTCCCGCCCTCAACGTCCGGGTGGAGAAGAAAGGCTGAGGTCGTCATGGCTGAGGAAAAGGTCAAGCAGAAGGTCCTGCCGCCCCGCGACAGCTCGGGCCGGTGGTCCCGCAGGATCTCGCGGACCGCGGGCCTGGCGCCCGGCACGCTGGTGCACGTCGGGGAAGAGCGCGCGGGCAATATCCGCATCACCTTCCTCGATTACGACGCGCAGAACCTTCAGGAGAAAGAGGTGTCCGCCGCCAAGGAGTGTTTTCCCCTGCGCGACACCCAGACGATCAGCTGGATCAACATCGACGGGATCCATGACACGGTCGCCATCGAGCAGATCGGCAAGTGCTACAAGATCCACCCCCTCGTCCTGGAGGATATCGTCAACACCGAACAGCGGCCCAAGCTGGAGGACTTCGGGACTTATTGTTACGTGGTCCTCAAAATGCTGACCTTTGACGACGCCAAAGGACGCGTCGTCTCCGAGCAGGTCAGTCTTATCCTGGGGCAGAACCACGTCATCTCGTTTCAGGAGACCATAGGGGATATTTTCGATCCCGTCCGGGAGCGGATCCGTCACCACAAAGGCCTGATCCGCGAGATGGGCGCGGACTACCTTTTATATACGCTGCTGGACGCCGTGGTGGACGGCTATTTCCTCATTTTGGAGAGGATGGGCGAAAAGCTCGAAGGGCTGGAAGAGGAGGTCATCAAGGATCCCGCCCCGCAGCTTTTGCAGCGCATCCACGGGGTGAAGAGCCAGATGGGCCTGCTGCGCCGTTCGGTCTGGCCGTTGCGCGAGGTCATCGGGGGTCTCGCCCGCAGCGAGTCCGCCCTCGTCACGCCGGGCGTGCGGCCCTTCTTCCGGGACGTTTACGACCACACCATCCAGGTCATCGAAACGATGGAGTCTTACCGGGACGTGGTCTCCGGGCTCCTGGACGTCTACCTGTCGAGCCTCAGCAACAGGACCAACGAGATCATGAAGGTCCTGACCGTCTTCGCGGCCATCTTTATTCCGCTGACCTTTATCGTCGGCCTGTACGGGATGAACTTCAATACCGCGGCCTCTCCGTACAATATGCCCGAGTTGAACTGGCGTTACGGATATCCTTTCGCCTGGGGCGTGATGCTTTTGACCGTCTCCTCGATGCTCTTCTTCTTCAAAAGGAAGAAGTGGCTCTAGCGCATGGACAGATTCGTCTTTGAGCTGAGCGTCCTTTTTGTCGGCGCCGCCGTGCTCTCCTACGCCGCCGTCCTCCTGCGCCAGCCGATCATCGTGGCGTATGTCGCGTGCGGCGTCCTGCTGGGGCCCTGGGGCGCCGGCTGGATCCGGCAGGTCGATTTTATCGACGCGGTCTCCCGCCTGGGCATAACCCTCCTGCTTTTTCTCGCGGGTTTGTGTCTCCATCCCCAAAAGCTCGTGCGCGTCTTCCGCAAGGCGTTCCCCGTCGCCGCGGGGAACTGCCTTTTTTCTTTTGTCCTCGCCTTTACCTTCGCGCGCCTCTTCGGTTTCGGGCGCCTGGAGTGCCTCGTCATCGGCCTGGCGATGATGTTCTCGAGCACCATCCTGGTCGTCAAGCTCTTGCCCACGACGCGGCTGCACCACGGCCACATGGGCGCGGTGTGCATCGGCGTCCTCATCCTGGAGGACTTGCTGGCCGTCGTGGTCCTCGCTTTTTTGCGGTGCCTGGGCGTGCCCGGCGGGGCCGCGTGGAATTTCGGGATCGTGCTCTTCAAGCTGGCGGGTTTCCTCGTCGCCCTTTTTCTCTTCGAGCAGTATGTCCTGCGCCGGGCCATGCAGCGCGCGGAACGGCTGCATGAGATCCTCTTCGTCCTGGGGCTGGCCTGGTGTTTCGGCGTGGCGGGCATCTCCAACCGCATGGGGCTTTTCTACGAGACGGGGGCCTTTTTCGCCGGCGTGGTCCTGGCGCGGCACCCGGTGTCCCTGTTCATCTCGGAGCGGCTCAAGCCGCTGCGGGATTTCTTTCTTGTGCTGTTCTTCGTCGCCCTCGGCGCGCAGATGAACCTGCGGGTGATGCGGGAGATCTGGTTCGCGTGCGCGCTTTTGGCGGCGCTTATCTGCGTCGTCAAGCCCTGGTTCCTGAAACATCTTTTCCTCTACGCGAAGGAGGAGGCGGCCTTTTCGAAAGAGGCCGGCCTGCGTCTGGGGCAGTTGAGCGAATTTTCCCTTTTGATCGCCCTGCTGGCCTTGCAGCTGGGACGTATCAGCAGCCTCGCCTCCCAGTTCATCCAGCTGGTGACCCTGTTGACGTTCGTCTTTTCGAGTTACCGTGTCGTCTTTCGCTACCCGACGCCCATCGGCCCGTCGGAAAAATTGAACCGGGATTGACCTTGCGCGCAGGCCGTCGCGCGGGCAACGACGCTTCTTTCAAGGAGGCAGGAGATGAACCCTTGGATCGTCCAGTTGGGCAGGGCCCTGGCCGCGTCCTGTCTGGTCCTCGTGTTTGCCGCCGTGCTTTATCCCTGGGTCCGCCGGTGGAAGCTGGGGAGATTGTTCTTTCTGGGGCTCTCCTCGGTCCTCGCCTTCGCCGCCCTTCTAATGGCCGAGGACGCGTGGAAGTTCGCCGCGGACGGCGTCATCGGGTATATCGCCGGCATCTTCTGCGCGGTCATTCTTCTGTCCGTCCTTATCGACAGGGGGTCCCGGTGGCTCTACACTCCCAGCGCGGGGCACGCCCCCGCCGCGGGGAAAAGCGGCCCTTCCCGGGTCCACCTGCGTCATTTGCTGCAGGCGGGCGCCATGTGGGAGGAGCAGGGGCGCGATTTTTACCTGAAGATCGCGTATCGGGCCGTCGATCCCGATGTCCGGGAAATGTGCAGCTTCCTCGCCGGGCAGGAGACGGCGCACCAGCAGTACCTGGAAGGCATCCTCGCGCGGTGGATGGTCTTTGATCCCAGCGACCGTATCCGGCAGCTGCTGAAGGAGCGGGCGGGGGACTGGGGCATCTTCCGGAACGCGCCTTCCGAGGAGGGCGATACGTCGGCCTGGGCGCGCTATGCCCTGGACCAGGAGCGCCGCATGGGCGATTTTTACGCCTCGCTCGAAAAAGAGTTCCCCGAGCAGTGGAAGCGCCTGCAGATCCGCATCATCGTCGATCAGGAGCGGGCGCATTACGACAGGTTGAGCGCCTGGATCAAGAAAAAGGGCTTGTGATATTTTTCCTTGACAAAACAGGGAGAAGTTTGTATACTTTACTAAACGAAGCAGGAAAGTATTGTATAAATGAAGCTATCAGCCAAGGTAAAATACGCCATTAAGGCGGTAACGGAGTTGGCGGTCCGCCGGTCCCTGGGGGAACAGGTGCGCTTGAGCGATCTGGCGAAAGCGCAGCGGATACCCAAGAATTTCCTCCTGCAGCTGCTGCTGCGCCTGAAGAATGCCGGGATCGTGGCGAGCACGCGCGGCGTCGCGGGCGGCTACGCGCTGGCCCTGGCGCCCGAACGCATCACGCTCGCCGACGTCGTGCGCGCCATCGACGAGGACGTCCTGGAGTTTTCCCTCCCGGCCGGCTCCGCCCGTCAGGGGGAGCTGGACCGCATCCTGGGGCGCCTGTGGAAGGACATAAACGAATCGATCGCGGAAAAACTGGGGTCGGTCACGCTTGATCTTCTCGCCGCCCAGGTCTCGCGGGAACCGATAAGCTACACCATTTAGAGACGGTCTGATTTTGAAGGTAGGGTCGGCAGCAAAGGTTGCCGACCAAATATTTACCCCTAAAGATTACTAACATAGTTATGTTTGTTTTGTATTGCCCGGACCGGCGTAAGGCATAGGGAAATTAATGATGATGGCGGTTATAATCCTAGTCTCGGTAT
>JBLMXZ010000043.1:0-16884 GCA_050258015.1 Deltaproteobacteria bacterium | reverse complement strand
CTTGATTTTGCCTATAACGGGTTTCTCTTCTTTGCAAAATCAACCCCGAAGTCTACCCTGAAATATTCCTGAATATTTCAGGGTGTCCAGACAAGGGGCACCTTTTGCCTATAACGGGTTTCTCTTCTTTGCAAAATCAACCCCGCAGCCTGCGAGAGAAATATTCCGCCAGGAATATTTTCGAGCGCTTCGGCAGGGGGCGGCTCCTACCCCTGTTTAAAATCCACCACCACCGCGGTGATGTCGTCGAACTGGTTCCCCGCTCCCTGGAAACGGCCCAGGCGGGCGGACAATTCCTTCAGCAGGGCGTCCGGCGGCCTGCCGGCCAGCTCCGCCAGGACCGCCCGCAGGCGCTCCAGGCCGTACTCCTCACCGGCCCCGTTACGGGCTTCGGTAATGCCGTCCGTGTAAAGAAAGACGCGGTCGCCGGCTGCAAGCGTCCGGATATCCTCGCCGTAGGCGCTGCCCTTCATGACCCCCAGAGGCGGGCCGGAGACCGTCGCCCGCTCTTCGGCTCCCCGGCCGGCGGACGCCACGAGCATGGGCGGATGCCCCGCCGACGCCACGCGCACGCTCCGCGCCCCCCCGTCGATGACAAGATAGACGGCCGTCACGAAGCGGCCGTCCAGGATGTCGGCGAGCTCCCTGTTGAGCGCCGTAAGGACATCGTGAGGGGCCTCGTAAGTCCGCGCGAACACGCGGAACAGGGACACCGTCTGGGCCATGATCAGGGCCGCCGGCACCCCTTTGCCGGAAACGTCGCCGACGAACACGCCGATCTTTGCGTCTCCCAGGCGCACGATGTCATACAGATCGCCGGCGACGTATTTGGCCGGCTCCATCAGGGCCTCGACGTCAAGTCCGGCGCAGGAGACGACGCCGCGGGGAAGGAACTGCGCCTGGATCTTGCGCGCGATCTCGAGCTCTTTCTCCATGAGCTGGCGCCGCCGGGATTCGGCGACGAACCGCTCAAAGAGGCATACCCCGTACGTGACGACGATCACCAGCAGGGGAAGGAAGACGTCCGCATAGAGGCGGGCATGTTCGAAAAGCAGCTGGCCGCCCCAAAAGACAGCGGCCGCCAGGACGACGTTGAGGCCGAATGCCGTCAGCGGCAGAAAAACGCGATTCACCAGGAGACATAAAAGCAGGACCGCCAGGGCGGCCGCCACGTTCCCCCACGGTGCAACGGCGCCAAGGAACCGGCCGGTCAGGACTGAGTTTGCCACGCTCGCCTGCAGTCCCACCATCGGATAGACGTTCTCGAAGGGATTGGCGCGCAAGTCCGAGGTCCCCGTCGCGGTCAATCCGACGAAACAGATCTTGTCCCGGAAGAAGGACAGATCGAGTTTGGGCACGCCCCCCTCGGAAGCGACCATGTACGATTTGAGGAGGTCGAAATACGAAACCCGCTGGAACGTCGTGCGCCACGGACCGGGATAATTGACGTACATGACGCCGCCGGGCCCCAGGGGGACGCGCAGACGCCCGCCCAAAAGGACATGATCCGGGAAAACGGGGCTCTGCGCCAACGGCAGACCGCGGCTGTCGCACGCGGCCCGCAGGCCCAGATTGGCAACGGCCCCGCCGGGGGTCAGGATAAACAGAGGAACGCGCCGGATCTTGCCGTCGCCGTCGACGACCACGTTGATATGACCGGATCCCTTGATCGCGCTCTCGAGCGCCGGGACGATGCCGCCCAAGACCATGCGGCTCTGCGGGAAAGGCGCCGGCCGTCCGGGGACATCGTCCAGGTAGAACGCCTTGGGCAAATACACGTTGCCGTTCGCGGCCATCGCCTCGGCGAGGACCGCGTCATGCGGGGACGGTTCGCTCAACAGCAGGTCGAAGACGACGGCGCGGGCGCCCAACGCCCGCAGCACGTCCAGGAGGCTCGCATGAAAATCGCGCGGCAGGGGCCAGTGGCCGAGGTTTGTCAGCGTATCGTCCGAGATCTCGATAATGACGATATCGGAAGAGACGGGTTCGGGAGGGCGCAGCCGGAAGCGCAGGTCGTAAAAAAAGGCCTCCTGGTTCGAGAACCAGGCGAACAGAGACGCGCACGCGATCAGGACGACGGCCGCGGCCGTCACAAGCACGCGGGGATCCGGTCGACGCGGATTCTTCATGTTTAAAAGCCGTGATCCGCCCGGGCGCCGTCACGCCTGCCCGGGCCGCAACGTCATCGTGTTTCCGCCTCTTGCGGCATGACGGAGGAAGGATCCGTCCCGCCGGCTTCCTGCGTCATCGTGCCGCTCGAGGCCGATCCTGCTTCAAAAAAGTCGTCCGGCATCAACGACGCGTCTTGCGTCGCCTCTGAAGGCATCACGGTCCCCGCCGTCCCCTCTTCCGCGCCACCGGCGGCCGCAGCCTCCTGCGAAGGCTGCCCCTCTTCGTTCTGCAGGGCTTCTTCGGGCGGCAGGCCCTCCCCGGATGCGGCGGAGGCGGAACCTCCGAGCACCTGTTCGGCCTCCAGGCGAGTCTGACGCATCTGCTCGAGGATCTTGTCGGCTTCGCTCATCGCGACCGGTGCGGCGCCGGCGGCTTCGCCGCGGGCAGGGGACTCCTCTTTATCCGTTGCGCCGACGGCCGCCTCCTGCTCCTTCCCGGCCCCCTGCGCCTGCGGCACGGACTCTTGCGGACCGGACGGCAGACCGGCGGCTTTACGCAGGTCCTCGATCCCCTGTTTCTCCTCGTGCCATTCGGCTATCTGCTCTACGGGCACGATGAAGATCTCGCCAAGCAGACCGTCGGCCGCCACGCTGATCCCCTGCCCCGTAGACACTTCCGCTTCGTCCGTCTTATTCCCCCCGGCGTCGCAACCGCCGACAACGACGCTATCCTCAAAAACCGAAACCTCGGTACGGCCGGCCCGGAAATCCGTCAACCAGGCGGCCTTACGCGCCCCCGAAGAAGACGTAGGCGTGCGCACCTGAAAAGGATCCGTTCCGTCCGCCCTGACGACGGAAAAGACCCGGCCTTCTTTCAAAAAGAGGCGGCCCGGCTCAAGTCCCTCAACGGTGACGGTCGTGTTCTCTTTCACCGTCACGATATCGAGCAGGGCCGCGTCGAAAGCCACGGTGCACAGGGAACCGGGACCGCATTGGATCTGTATGCCGCCGTCGACCTGCTGCCCCGAGACCGCCGGCTGCCAGGAGGACCCGTCCGCACTGACCTCCGCCTTGCCCGAGACAGCGACGACCGTCGCCGCCTCGACGGACACCGCCAGCAGACACGCCGCGCACAAGAAAACGAAACCACACAACCCTTTCCTCATGACGCCCCCCTTTTTCATCCCTTAGATGCCCTTCAGGAACTTTACCATCCTGATGCCGCTGCCGTTGTCAAAAAACGTCACTTCGCTCATCAGCTGTTTGATCAGGAAAACGCCGCGGCCGTGCGGTTTTTCCTTGTTCTCGTGGTGTGTCGGGTCCGGCACCCGCGAAAAATCGAAACCGTCCCCCTCATCCTTCACCTTCATGACGAGGCGGTCCCCTTCCACGGCGACCGAGACGTCCACGAAACGGTCCGGATCGAGACGGTTGCCGTGACGCATGGCGTTCGTCAGGGCTTCCTCAAGGGAAAGCTTCAGATTGAATATTTCTTCGCCGGACAAGGGGAGGGCGCCGAACTGAACGAGCGCCTCCTTGATGAACACGTTGACGTGTTCGAGGCGGTTCGGCAGACGCCGTTCGAGAAGCATGCGATACGGCTCTTTTGTCATTGGGGAGTCTTCGGATCGATCGTGCCCTTCTGGACGCCGTCGAGAAAGGTATCAAGGTACTCGTCGGCCTCTTCGAGGCTCGCCACCATGGCGTCGGGCAGGACCTTCATGCAATCAAAGACCTTCTGGACCTGCGGCTGCGGATTGACCCACAGAAACTTGGCCCCCTTCTCGGCGAGCTTCGACTTGACGCGAAAAAGGACGCTTAATCCCATGCTGCTGATATAGGTCATCTCTTTGAGCTCGAAGATGACGGCCTGGGCCTTCGGGATGAGCGCGTTGACCTGGCTCTCCAGTTCCGCATAGGTATCCGTATTGACTTCCCCGGCCGGCATCACGACGAAAACCGTCGGCTCACGCTCTTCGATCTTGATATTCAAGGACATAAACCCCCCTCGCCCGGCGTCTGCGCCGACGGAACATCGTAAAAGTATCGTATCTTATCCCTTATCAACATTTTATATTAAAGACGGACCAACTCAAGGAAAAAGTAAAGAAACCCCGTCCTGACCGAGACTCGGAACGGGGTTTGCCGGCGGAGGGACGGACCGGCGCGTCTGCCGCGCAGGGGGACGGAAGGTCACGTTGCGGCTTGCGATGCCGCCGCGATCCGCAAGGTCCTCCCCTGGAACGAAACGGTGTCGCCCGGCCTGAGTTTCCGGCGGACCCGCGCTTCCGGCCGGCCGTTGACACACACCCTTCCTTCGCGGATCCACGTCTTGGCGGCGGCGCCGGAAGGCGCCCAGCCGACGCTCTTAAGGACGTTGTCGAGCTCGACGAAGGACCCGCGGAGCACGAAATCGGGGACGGCAGGCCGGTCGGGGGTCGTCACTGCGTGAGGATACGGAGAGCTTCGCAATACTTCGAAGAAGTCTTATCGATGATATCCGGCGGCACTTCGGGGGCGGGCGGGGTCTTGTCCCAGGAAAGGCCTTCGAGATAGTCGCGCATGAACTGCTTGTCGAAACTGGGCTGCGGCCGGCCCGGCCGATACCCCGCGCTCGGCCAGAACCGCGAGGAATCCGGCGTCAGGACCTCGTCGATAAGGATCAACCGGTCGGCGAAACGGCCGAACTCGAACTTCGTGTCGGCGATGATGACGCCCTTGGTGGCGGCATGATCGGCGGCCTTCGTGTAAAGCGCGAGGCTCTTGCGGCGCACTTCCTCGAAGGCGGCGTCGCCGATAAGGGCGCGCGCGGCCTTCTCGTCGATGTTCTGGTCGTGGCCGCTGTCGGCCTTCGTGGAGGGCGTGAAGATGGGGCGCGGCAGCTTCTCGGACTCTTTCAGGCCGCCGGGAAGCCTGATCCCGCATACGGACTGCCGGACGGCATACTCCTTCCAGCCGGAGCCGGACAGGTAACCGCGCACGATGCACTCCACGGGCAGCGGCTCGGCCTTCTTCACGAGCATGGAGCGATCGCGCAGGACGTCACGGTAACGCGCCAGGTGCGCGGGATACTTGTCGACGTCCGCGGTCAGGAAGTGGCTCTCCGTGACGTCGCGCAGAAAATCGAACCAGAAGATCGACAGGGCCGTCAGGACCTTGCCCTTTTCCGGGATGCCGCAGCCCAGGACCACGTCGAAACACGAAATGCGGTCGGTCGCGACGACCAAAAGCTCATCGCCCAGGTCATAGACGTCGCGGACCTTGCCGCGCCGCAGCAGCGGCACGCCTTCCAGCTCCGTCTTCGTCACCACGGTGTTCTTGACCATGACAAGGGATCAACGAATGAATTGCGGATTAAATTCCCCGATGCGCAATGCGGGACCCGACGATCTTCTATTCCTGCAGGCGCCTGTTCTGCGCCTCCCACTCGTCCCAGATGACACGAGGCAACCGGCCGCCGAACTTCTGCAGGAACGCCTTTTGGTCCTCCATCTCCCGGATCCACTCGAACCGGTCGATATCGAAGAGCCTCTCGACGTCGTGGGCCGTCATATCCAACCCCGTCAGGTCCAGGCCTCCGGCCGCCGGCACGAAGCCGATGGGCGTGCGCTGCGCCTCGACCTTGCCGTTGCATCGGTCGAGGATCCACTCCAGAACGCGCAGGTTCTCCCCGTATCCCGGCCAGAGAAATTTGCCGTTCTCATCGACACGGAACCAGTTCGCGTGGAAGATCTTCGGCGGCTTCTCCATCTTGGCGCCCATCCTGAGCCAATGATCGAAGTAGTCGCCCATGTGGTATCCGCAGAACGGCAGCATCGCCATCGGGTCCCGCCGGACTTCGCCGATCTTGCCGAACTGGGCGGCGGTCCGCTCGCTTGCCATGGTCGCGCCGACGTAAACGCCGTGCTGCCAGCTGAAACTCTCATAGACAAGGGGCGCGACGTGGGCGCGCCGGCCGCCGAAGATGATGGCGGAAATGGGGACGCCGTGATGATGCTCGAGGCGGTAGGAGATGGACGGACATTGGATCGCGGGCGCGGTAAAGCGGCTGTTCGGATGCGCGCCCTTGATGACGTTGCCTTTTTCGTCCTTTCGCCCGGACTCCCAGGGTTGCCCCTTCCAATCGATGCCCTCTTTGGGCGGCGGCTCGTCGCCGTCCTCCCACCAAACCGTAAGGTCTTTCTTAAGGAGCACGTTCGTGAAGATGGTGTTCCGGCGGATCGTCGCCATGGCGTTCGGGTTGGTCTTCGAGTTCGTCCCGGGGGCCACGCCGAAAAAGCCGGCTTCGGGGTTGATCGCCCACAGGGCGCCGTCCGAATCCACCCGCATCCAGGCGATGTCGTCGCCGACGGTCCAGATCTTGTACCCCTTGGTCTTAAGCCCCTCGGGAGGGACCAGCATGGCCAGGTTCGTCTTGCCGCACGCGCTGGGGAAGGCCGCGGCGACATACTCGATATGGCCGTTGGGCTCCTCGACCCCCATGATAAGCATGTGCTCGGCCATCCACCCTTCGCGGCGCGCCAAGTGGCTGGCGATGCGCAGGGACAAACACTTCTTGCCCAGCAGGACGTTGCCGCCGTAACCGGAACCGACGCTCCAGATCGTGTTGTCCTCGGGAAAGTGGAGGATCAGGCGCCGGTCGATGTCGAGATCGGCCTTTGAGTGCAGGCATTTCGTGAAAACGCCGTCCGAGCCGAGCTGCTTCAACACCCGCGCGCCGATACGCGTCATGATGCGCATATTGAGGACGACGTAGATGCTGTCCGTGAGCTCCACGCCTATCTTGCTGAAAGGGGAACCCACCGGCCCCATGGAGAAGGGGATCACATACATCGTGCGGCCGCGCATCGCCCCCTTGAAGATCGCGCCCGCCTTATGGTACGCCTCTTTGGGGGCCATCCAGTTGTTCGTCGGGCCCGCGTCCTCCTCGCGGCGCGTGCAGATGAACGTCAGATTTTCGGTGCGCGCCACGTCGTTGACGGCCGTGCGATGGTAGAGACAGCCGGGCATCTTTTCCTGGTTAAGGCGTATCACCTCTCCCGTCGCCACGGCCTCGTCTTCCAGGCGCTTCTTCTCTTCCGGGGAGCCGTCGATCCAGACGACGCGATCGGGCCGGCACAGCGCTGCCATCTGGGCGACCCAGTCCTTGAGCTTCTTATGTCCGATGCGTTCGGCGTTCATCTCGCGCATTATCCTGACTCCGTTCCCGCGCCCCTTCGGGGGGGGCTCAGCGGTCTTTCCAGGCCTCTTGCAGCGCCGCCCAGGTCTTGGGACCCACCTTGCCGTCGACTTTCAGCTGCCGGCTCTCTTGGAATTTCTTTATGGCGGCAAGCGTCCGGGGTCCCACTTTACCGTCGATGTCCCCGTCGTAAAATTTGAGGTCTTTCAGCGCCCGCTGGACCGCTTCATCCGTCGGCGCCTGCGGCAAAGGATCGTCGGCCGCCGGCGCGGCCTCGACCGCGGCCGCGGGGGCGGGGGCGGACGGCGGGCCGCTGCGGACCTCCTCGGGCAGGAGCCGCACTTCCTCGTTGACCACGAGCACGTCTTTCAGGGAGGCCGCGCCCGCCGCATTCTTTTCCTGGGGGCCGCCGGCCTGCTGAAGACCGGAAGAGACCGTGCCCCGCTCCTCACGGGCCAGGGCGGTCTCTGCGGCAGTCAGATCGAAATCTTCCGCGTTCGCCTGCCGGCGGTCGCGGGCAACGGGCGTCGGCCCGCAGCCGGCCGTAAGGACGGCGGCGCAGCAAAGGCCCAGCCAAAAGAACTTCATGAAGGATCCCCGATGAGACTGGAACCCCACAGCTCACGTCGTGGGGCGGCGTCCCCCGATACGAAGAACAAAGGGACTAACGCAGATATTTGAAGAGTTTTTCCTTGGTCATGCGGCCGGCAACTCCGTCGACCTTAAGACCCATGTCATCCTGAAATTGCCGGATGGCGGCACGCGTCTGAGGCCCGATCTTGCCGTCGACAGTACCGGAATAATAACCGGCGTTCTTAAGAGCCTGTTGGATTTCTTCTTTGGTCATCTCGGATGCGCTTGCCGCGGACGACGTGCTGTCTTCCTGCGACAGCGTAGCCATGGATGCGACGCGCGTCGGAGCGGCCGTGACGCTCCTGTCCGCCTCGAGCACGGAAAGCCTGTTCTCCAGGGATTGCACGCGATTCTCAAGCGCCATCGAACCGGGAGAAGAAGTCGTCGCGCACCCTGGGAGCAACGCCGCCCCCAAAAACAGAACCAGCAAAATCCTTGCCATTTTCCCCCTCCATTTGGGCCTGCCGATATTTTTACGCGCAGATCGTTTTTTCGTGCCTTCGGCGTATTGCGGCGGCCGCATCGTTGTATCCATATATAGCACAATCCTCTTAAATGTCAACGGCGTGCTGGGAAAATCCGCGCGGGAAAAAAACGGGGGAAAAACTAAAAGGCCAGCCTCAAAAAGTGCTCGGTCACGATGGGATCGAACTGGCGGCCGGCCTCCCGGCGCAGGATGTCCAGGGCCGCGTGTTCGCTGAAGGGGTCGGGACGGTAGGGGCGCGGAGAAAGCATCGCCTCGTAGGCTTCGGCGATCTGGATCATGCGGGCGCCCAAAGGGATATCCTCGCCCTTGAGCCCCCGCGGATAGCCCTCGCCGTCATAGCGTTCGTGGTGGCACAGGATGATGCGGCACAGGGGTTCCAGGAAAGATATCTCGCGGATCATCTGGGCGCTTTGGAACGGATGTTCCCGCACCCTGGCGCGCTCCTCATCCGTCAACGGCTGGGTCTTCGTCAGGATATGGGACGGTACGCGTAAAAATCCCAGATGCGACAGAAAGGCGGCCTGCGCGTTGCGCCGGACCTCGGCCTCAGGCAGCCCCAAGCTCATCCCCAGCGCTTCGACGTCCTTGACGATCCGCTGCATGAAACCGTCCGAATATCCCAGGCGCAGCGCCGCCTGCCGCACCATGGGACGCAGGGACTCGATGACCGCCTCTTCATGGTGCTGGTTGAGCGCGTGCAGACGCCCCTGGAATTTCCGGAAGGAATCGGCTTGGGGGGAACGCCCGTCCGCGGCGCGATGCGCCTGCAGGCCCTGTCTGCGATAGACGGTGATACGGTTATGGCCGCGGGACTTGCTGCGGTACATCGCCTGATCGGCCGCATCGAGGAACGACGCGACGTCATCCTTGCCGGCATCGGGATAGGCCACCACGCCGACGCTCAACGAAATGGGCATCTTTTTCTGAGTATCCCCCAGCGGTGTCTCCTTGGCGCGGCGCACGATCTTGCGCGCCGCGGCGGCGGCGCCTTCCAGACCCGTATCCGGCAAAAAGACCACGAACTCATCGCCGCCGTAGCGCACCACGATGTCGGTGACGCGCACCGCCTCTTTCAGGAGGCGCGCCACCTCGCTCAGGATGACGTCGCCGAAGATATGACCATAGGTATCGTTGATGGTCTTAAAGAAGTCGATGTCGATGAGAATGAGGGAAAAGGGCCGGCCGTAGCGCCGGGAACGCCGCATCTCCTCCTCGAGGCGCTCGTTGAGGTAGCGCGCGTTGTAGGCGCCCGTGCGGGCATCCCGCAGCGTGAGGCTGTTCAACGATTCGTTCAGGGCGCGCAGCGTCTGGTTCGCGTCCCGCAGCTTGAGGCTGACGAGCTTGGTCTCGCTGATGTTGGAAAAAAAACACAGGGCGTGCGGGGGCTGCCCGCCGAAGACCAGCGGAATGCTCGAGGCGAGCGTGTAGAGCAGCGATCCGTCCCGCCGCACGAAGGAGATCTCCCGCGCCCTGCGGATAAGCTTGATGGACGCCAGATAGATGCGCTGGTCCGGCAGGATGAAGTCGGTCAGGGGCCGGTTGAGGACATCGGTCTCCGTCAGCCCCAGCATATGCAGGAAGCTGCGGTTGATGAACTCGACCGTGTTGTCGGGCCGGACCTCCACGATCCCCTCGACCGCGTGCTCCATGATCGCGTGGATCTTCTTGTGGTAATACTCCAGGCGCTCCTCGGCCTGACGGCGGGCGCTCGAATCGCGCAGGATCTCGATGCGGCCGCCCGAGAGCGCCCCCTGCGTGATGGGGTAGCTCCAGAGCTCGATCGTAAAACCATCCGGGCAGTCGCCGGACGACAAGAGACATTCGAGACAATTGTAGGGCTTCTGCTCGTCGTAGGCCGCGAAGAGGCCGGCCAGAAACGTCTTTTTGTCCTCGAAGAGCGGCGCGAGCCGGTCCTCGAAGAGACGGCGCGCGTCCGTGCCGATGACGGCCGTCTTGTCGATGCCGAGATACTTCTGGACGCTGCTGCTCGCCCACCGGACGGTACCGCTGTTGTCCAGGATCAGGATGACCTGGTCGAGGGAATCGATGCCGTCTTCGAGCATCATCTCGTACTTCTTCTCCAGGCGCTCCATCTCCCGCAGCCGCGTGCCGTCCTTGAAGACCGAGCGGACGCCGCAGTACTTGCCCGCGTTGTCAAAGTAGGCCATCGCGACCATCTCGCCGCAGACCCGGCCGCCGTACTTCGTCAGCAAGACGAAGTCCTCGATCCTGATCTTGCCTTTCTTAAGGAAGGTCTTTGTGCGGTCGAGGAAGACAGGCCGCATCTCGGGGGCGACGATATCCTTTAAGGGCCTGCCCAGAAGCTCTTTCTTGGTATAGCCCAGGGAGTCCACCAGGTGCTGATTGGCGTAGATGATCTTGCCGTCGCGGTCCGCGATGCACATGAAGTCGCTGGACGCATCGAGCAGGACGCGGTATTTCTCGTCGACAAGATGATAAAGGATGCGGTAGGCGAGCGGCAGGTCCGAGTCGCCGAGCTTCTGTCCCAACCCCTCAAGATCGTGCGGATCGATCATAGCTGGAAAAAGTTGTCTCATCCCCGCCTGCGCCGCGCCCCGGCCGGTGCGGGAACCGCGGGGACGGGATGAAAAAGGGACTCCTCGATATGAAGAGCCCCCCCCCTTACGCTGCGAAAGCCCCCAGGAGGCCTCGCGCTTATCCGTTTTCCAAGGTTATTATATCATTTTCGGCGCGCCCTTTCAATGAAAGCGCAGCGTCTCCAGGCCGTGGAGGAAGGCCGCCTCGTAATGGTCGAAATCGGCCTCGCGGTTGACATAGCGGATCGTGACCACCCTGTCGTCGCACAGCAGGATGAGGAACCTCTCTTTGACCGGGGCCGCGGGAGCGTCCGGGCGCGAAATGTCGGTCGAACCGGTATACGCTATGACCGCCTCGGCCGCCGTCTCGGTATCGATCATCCTGCCCCCGCGGTCGAGCAGGCGCGCGTTCGGCAGCCGCATCGCCTTCGTGAGGGACCTTCGCGCCGCGTCCCGCAGGGTCTCGGCGCCGCCGCGCAGCTGGTGAGGAAGCTGCGCGGCCCAGACGGCGAAAAAAGCATGGTACGGCTCCTTCTCCTGCCGGGCGGGAAAGAACGTCACGCCGGCCGCCTCATAATCGGGATGATGATAGGCTCGCGCCCGCCATCCGTGCGGGACCTGCCAGGAGAACTTCAGGACCTCATCCCGATTCGTGTAGGTGTCGTAAGCCTGCCGCGCGCAGCCGGCGGCGGCCAGGGACAGCAGAAGATAAACAGAGCATCTCTTTCTCATGCGAAAAAGGAAGAGGGACCCGTCGCCGCCTCGGCGGTTCAATGCCGGGAGGACTTCAGCGAAGCGACCATGCGCCGGAAGAAAGGCAGGTATCGGTCAAAATCCTCTGCCTTGCTTTCATACCTGAAAAAAGCAAACATGCCGTTCGCGTGGAAGACGACGACGCGCTCCTTGAAAAGGGCGAGCCCGGAACGGACATCCAAAAGATCTTCCGGCTTCTGATAAGAAAAATCGATAACCGCCGCGGAGGCGCCCAGGACATTGCGGTTGGCCTGCGCCAAAACCTGAGCGCCCTTGAATTTCATCCTCTTGGCGATCAAGTCCTTGGCGGCGGCATCCAGGCTGACGAGCTTCGGGTCCTTTTCGACCGTCAGGGCCATCATCGCCCGAGCTTCCCGCGCGTCCTTGGCCTCGGGGTAGAACATGACGTCGGCGTAGCTGCCGTATGCCCCGCGCGACTCCCGGTACTGCCACCCTTTCGGATAGCTCATCGAGACGCCCAACATGGGATCCCGGCTCACGTATTTCTCAAAAGGCACTCCCGAACAACCCAAAAGACCGAACATAAGGACCATCCCCGATTTTATCCACGCGCGATTTTGGAAAACCATCGTGTCTCCGCGATTAGAAGTCCGGCAAAATCTGCCCATGCATTGCATATGTGTAGGCGATGGCGTCCTTCATATAGGCCTGGCCCTGTTGATATGCATCCAGCCATCCATCGCTGTTCGAGTCCGTCTCCCCGGGCTGTTTCAACTCCTGCCACACCGCCAACTGATTGCAGAAACAATTATACTCCTGGTCCACGGAAATGCCCGGAATGTGGATATCTTCCTGCGTCAATTGGGGATAACGGGATAACGTCGTATTTATCCAATAATCAGGATAATAGGTAAAATCGGCGTGCGTGGCTTCATGCGTGATGAGGGCCGCGATAGCGGAATCCGCGGCGCCCTGCAGGCCGCTGCTGACGGTGATGGTCCCTATGTCGGCCGCCCACGTGGCGCTTGCCGACCCCGTGTCGCCGAAGATAAGCTTGATGCCTTTGGCCTCGATCAACTGGTAAGCGTAATGGGCAGCGGAAGAATCTTTCAACAGGTCGAAGGCGGCCTGCAGGGTGGGTTCGACGCGCGCCCAAACACCGCCTTCCGGGGCCAGCATGGACCATCCGCCCCCGGTGTGGGGTGTGTAGGGTATGGACGCGCTGGAACCGCTATCGTCATCCCCGCCGCCAGTCCCGCCGCCGGTCCCGCCGCCGGTCCCGCCGCCGGTTGCCCCTCCCGCGCCTCCGCCCGTAATGCCGCCCCCGCCGCCCCCGCCGCCGCCGCCGGAACCGCCGGAACTCCCCGAACCGCCGCCGGACAACCACCCGCCGCCGTAATAATCGGTGTGCTTGCTTAAGGTGCCGTTGGCGCTTAAGGCGATCACCTTCGCCTTGTCGCCCGACGGATCCTCCAGGACGCGTTCGGCGAGCGCGACGAAATCATCGAGGGTCGCGTTGATGACCTTGTAACGGAATATCTTTTCCTGGAGCTGAAGGATATCGAGTTTGACGCCGACGTCCTCCGTATCGGTGGCGTTGACAAAGGTCCCGCTCGTCGGCCGCTGCACGAACTCGGCGTGCCGTATCGCGCCCAGGTTGGTGACGGCCTCGGTGTCCTCGGCCTCGCCGATGAACCGCCTGAACGAGAAGTAGCCGATGCACGCCAAGATCGCGATCACCAGGACGATGACCGTGACCTCAACGAGGGTGAATGCCTGCCGGCGGGACCTGTTCGGCTTTATCGGGTTCATAACATGAAAATTATATCATATCCTTCCCTGTCCGCGAAAGCGATGCTTGGAGCAATCGGGTACGTTGTTTTACGCAACGGCCGTTGCCTGACCCGGCCGCCCTCGCGCCGTACGCCTGTTCAACGTGCCTATCTTCACGTCAGGCAGGGCCTCGCGTACGTGTTCAAGCCACGCGGACACGCGGACCGGCTGTCCGGCCGCCGGCCGCAGCAAAGGCGGCAGCCCGTGCGGATCGCCGCACCAGTTACGCAATTGGAGGGTATCCACATACCCTTTCTTAAGGAATGCCCGAAGGAGCCGCTCCTGCCGCGGCGCGTCGCTGAAGCCGGGCAGGACGAGATAATTGAGCGCCACGGCCATGCCGCTCTGATGCGCCTGGCGGATCGCGGCGAGGACATCGGCCAACCCATACCCCCGGGGGCGATAGTAGGCCGCGTAAGCCGCCGGGTCCAGGCTGTTCACGCTGATGCGCACGCTGTCGAGGCCCGCCTCGGCGAGCAGCCGGATGCGCGCAGGGCTATACCCGTTGGTGTTCATGTGGAGCGTGCCGCGCCGCGTGCTGCGGCGGACGAGCTTGAGGGCGGCCGCGACGACCGGTGTTTCAAGGAGAGGCTCTCCCTCGCACCCCTGGCCGAAGCTCGCCAGGACGCCGCGGCCCTCGCTCAGGTGCGCGACGGCGATCTCGGCGAGCTCCCGGGGTGTGGGCACGAAACGGATGCGCTCATGCGAGGCGATGCCCGGGCTCTTCTGCCCCGAAAGGCACCCCCGGCACCGCGCGTTGCACGCCGGCGCCACGGGCAAAGGCGCCTCGCCCCGTCTTAAGAAAAGGTCCTGGGCGTTGCGGCAGTTGTAGACGCGCGCGCAGTGCGCGAGATGACGGACGAGCCGGTTGGAGGGCAAGCGCCTGCGGAACTCACGGATGCCTTTTTCCATGCGGGTGCGGTCCGCATAATAAAAGGGCTGCTGGCGGCGCTGCGTTTCGACGCGGACGGCGGCCATGACGAAGCGGCCGGACCGCCATCCCACGGCCGTGTACGGCCATAAAGGCAGCACGACGCGTTCGTCCGTCTTGCGCGCCGCCGGAAAAGCAAGGCGCAGGTAGCCGGGGGTGGGAAAGGCCGCGACAGGCAGGACCCTGCGGCCGGCGAACCGGGGGACGGGGACGATCTCGTCGCAGGAGGGGTCCCGGCCCAAAGCAAGATGACCCGGCATCCGAAAAAGGATGGCGCCCTTCGGCAACGACGTCCAGGCACCTGGTTCACCCGGCGCGCTTAACCGGGGATGGACAAAAACATCCCCTCTCTCATCGGCGAGGACCAGGCGGGTCTCTCTCATCGTTTCGCTCGCGGCAGCGGTTGCGCTGCGTAATCCTTCAGGGCCGCGACCTCCACGCCGGTGAGCCGGCGCCAGGCGCCCGGGGCCAGCGCGCCCAGCGTCAACGGTCCGTGCCGCAGACGGTGCAGCTCTTTGACGGCGTAGCCGCACAGGGCGAACATGCGCCGGATCTGGCGCTTGCGCCCCTCGTGGAGCGTCACTTCGACCTCGAGGCCCTCGGCGCGCAGCGAACACGGCCGCGTGCGCCTGCCGTCGAGGACGATGCCGGCCTCGAGGGTCTTTTTGTCGGCGGCGGCGAGGGGCTTGTCGAGGCGCGCGCGGTAGACCTTTTCGACGTCGAAGGACGGATGCGTCAGCCGGTGCACCAGGTCGCCGTCGTTCGACAAAAAAAGAAGGCCGGTCGTATCCTTGTCGAGCCGGCCGGCGGGATTAATATGCCTGAGTTCGTCGGGGAGAAGATCGAGAACGGTCCTGGCGGCAAAGCGGTCGCTTTTCGTCGTCACGACCCCTTTGGGCTTGTGGAGGATGACGTAGTCTTTCGCGGCCGGGCCTCGCTCGCCCTGGGCGGGCAGGGGACGGCCGTCAAGGAAGACCCTGTCTTTTTCGGGAGAGACGGCGAAGGAAGGCTCTGTGACGCGCCGGCCGTTCACGCTGACCCGGCCGGCGAAGACGATCACGAGCGCCTGGCGGCGGGAGCACGCCCCGCTGCGGGAAAGAAAGACCTGCAGGCGGACGGAGCCCATCAATCCGCCGAGCCGATACAATCCTTGACGTGGGCAAGGATCTCTTCCGGCCGGCAGGGCTTGGCCACGACGCACCGCTTCCCGACCTGGGTCCCCTCCGTATGCTGCTCCTCTTTCGTCATGATGCTGGTCAGAAAGATCACCGGGATATCGCGCGTCTCGGGATCCCCCAGGAGCCGCGCGGCGACGTCGCTGCCGTCCACGTCGGGCAGGATAAGGTCCAGGATGATAAGCTGCGGCCTCTCCCTCTTGGCGAGGACGAGCGCCTCCCTGCCGGTCGGCGCGGCAAAGACGCGGTAGCCGTTACGCCTCAGGGAGGCGCCCAACGATTCCAGAATATCCTTCTCATCGTCCACAAGCAGGATCGATTTCATGGTCCACCCCTTTGCGGATAGTATAGCACCCCGGAGACTACGGCGCCATCCCCTTCAACCGCGCGATCTCCTCTTCGGCGAGGCGGATACGCTCCTCCATGCGCGGGTGCGTGCTTAAGACCTCGAAGATGCGGCCCCCCGGCCCTTTTTGCGTATTCAAGAGCTCGAGGACCCGCACCAATCCGTGCGGATCGTAGCCGGCCGCGGCCATGTATCTTACGGCGAGCTTGTCGGCCAACAGCTCGTCCTGGCGGCCGTATCCCTTCGACAAAAGGTCGTAGACGACATTCGTGGCGGCCGCGATGTTCTGCGCGACGGCCGGATCCCTGCCGCCCAGGCCGGCGAGGGCCACCGCCAAAAGCATATTGTAGCCGAGCGCCGACTGCATCTTTTTGACGGAATGCTTGGCCGCGACATGCGCCACTTCGTGCGCCAGGATAGCGGCCGTCTCCCCTTCGTCGATCCTGTCATAGAGGCCGCTGTACATATAAACGTAGCCGCCGGGCAGGGCGAAGGCGTTTAAGTCCTCGTTCTCGAGAACGCCGAAGTGATAGACCAGCCCGGTCCTGTCCGAGGCGCGGGCGATCCGCTGGCCGATGATGTTGACGCGCCGCTGCACCGCCGCGTCCGGCAGGAGCCTGTCCTCTTTCGTGACGATGTTCTCGGCCATGCTGCGGCCGATCTGGACCTCCTGGGCGTCATCGATGAAGATGTGCTCCTGACGGCCGGTCGCGGGGTTATAGACCGTCGCGCAGCCGGCCAGAAACGCCAGACATGCCGCAATCCAAAGAAAATATGTTCCCGAGGGCCGACGGACGAGGGACGAGGGACGAAAAAACAAAAGATCTTTGATCATAGGCGCACCGTCTCTCATGCCGCTCTTTTTCATATCGCCTTTGCGGCTTTCGGAAAGAATCAAGCCAGCAACCCTTTCAGTT
>JBLMXZ010000042.1:0-3430 GCA_050258015.1 Deltaproteobacteria bacterium | reverse complement strand
CCCGTATTTCCGCGAGTGGGACACGTATATCGAGACAAAAGAGGCGGAGGCCGAGCAGCTTAAGTGGGTCGGGCCCGGGGAGCTGGAGGCCCGCTATGTCTTTATGCGCCTGAAACTCGAGGCGATCGTCTCCGCCGCGCGCCGCTTCCTGGGACCCAAGGGCGCCCAGGAACTGCGCCGTCTCTATGAAACAAAGGCCATCGAGAACATCCTGGCCGATACCTCGGGGCGCCGATGAGGATAAAGGCGAAGGTCGGGTTCTTCGGGACGATGCTGGTCTTTTCGCTCGCCGGATGCGCCGGCGGCGGACAGCAGCACCTCGTCACGATCAAGGCGCTGGAGGACCAATTGGCGCACAGCCGCGAAGAGGTGGCGGCGCTCGATGTCGAGAAGCGCGAACTCGAGAAGGAAGTGGACCTTTACTGCAAGGCCCAGAACGTCGATCGCGATCAGCTCCTGGCGGCCCGGGACGCCTTCCGGGAGGCCTTTACGAACGAGATCGCCGGCCAGAGCATCTGGGTCGGCCTGACGGCGCGCGGCCTGGACGTGACCGTTTCCGCGGAAAAGCTTTTCGTGTCGGGCAGCGACGTTTTGAGCCCGGAGGGCAAAGCCCTTCTCGACCGCGCCGCGCCGCTCATCGACGCCGCGCTGCCGGGGTATTACATTTATATCGAGGGCCATACGGATAATCAGCCCCTGGCCGTCTTTGAGTGGAAGTCGGACTGGGATTTCTCCTTCGCGCGGGCCCTGAGCGTGCTGAAATACTTCACGGAAGTCCGCAAGATGGACCCCCTGCGGTTCTCCGCCGCCGGCTTCGGCCAATACAGGCCGCGCGCCACCAACGACACAAAAGAGGGCCGCAGCCTGAACCGGCGGATAGAGCTCGTCATTTCGCCCCAGAGGGAGGAGGAATCGTTCTCCCCGCCGCCGGCCTCCGGCGCCGCCGAACCGGCCAAGGCCCCCGCCGCCGAGCAGACGCCCGCGCCCGCCGCCGAACCTGCCGCCGCCCCCGCGACCCATGAATGACATCTTTTTGAGCCAGAAAGGCTATGAGGCCTTGTCGCACGAGCTCGATGAGCTCAAAGGCCCGCGCCGCCGCGCGATCGCCGCGCAGCTGGCCAAGGCGCGGGCGATGGGGGACCTCTCCGAGAACGCCGAATATGACGCGGCCAAAGAGGCCCAGGCGCAGCTGGAGAGGCGCATCGTCGAGCTTGAGGGCAAGCTGGCGCACGCCCGCATCATCGAGAACGAGGATATTCCGTCGGACAAGGTCTACGTGGGGGCGACCGTCCACCTCTGCGACCTCGATACGGATGAGCCGTGCGTCTACACCGTCGTCTCCCCGCCCGAGGCGAATTATGACGAGAACAGGATCTCTATCGAGTCGCCCATCGGCAAGGCGCTTCTGGGGCACGGGGAGGGGGACGTTCTCGACATAGACGTGCCCGCCGGCACGCTGCGCTATAAGATCCTCAAGATCACGCGGGGGTGACCGTGGAGCGCGGGAGGCAGCTCGTCTTCATCGTGGCGGTGGCCGCCGCGGCCGTGGTCCTCTATGCCTGCGTGCGTTCCTGTTCTCAGACGGAAGAGACGCGGGTCCAGAGGGCCCTCTACGGCGCGGTCGCGGGGGTGGAACAGAACGACGCCTCCCGTTACGGCCGGTTCGTCTCTTTGTTTTACGCCGACGAGGAAGGCCGCAACAAGCTTGCGCTGCTGGCCGCCGCGCGGCAGCTCTTCGACGAGTTCCGGCCGCTGCGGGTGGAGATCAAACAGCTTAAGATCACGGTGGCCGACGACCGGAAGACGGCCGCTGCGGTCATCGGTTTCAAATGTTATTTCAAGCACCTGCCCGACGGCAAGCTCTATTATGAGGCGGGGCGTTTCGAGGCGGACCTGACGAAGGAAGAGCGGCAGTGGCGGGTCCGCCGTTTGCGTTATATCGATGCGGACGAGATCATGTTCATCCAGGCGGTCGCATGAGGCAAAGATCATGGTGCGTTTAGCAACGAGCCTGTTCTGTCACCCGGACATGAAGTGGAGCCTGACCGATCTGACGCGGGCTTTCGCCCTGCTGTACAATTCGCTCGGGACGTTCAACGAGCGGTTCACCCTTCACTGCTATACGAACTTACCGATAAAAGGCGCCCTGGAGAACGTCGATTTCATACCCTGGGATTTCGATCTTTTTCCGAGGCGGCTGGAAAATCCTTTCACCAACATGAGCTATGGCAAGATCTTTTTGGTCAAGGAGCTGGGGTACCCCGCGTGGATAGACCTCGATACGGTCGTGACGTCGGACCTCGGGAATCTGGCTCCCTTTCCGCGCTTTGTCCTGTCGCGCACCATAAACGGCGTCTTGCATAAGACCGTAAGGCGCTGCAACTATTTAAACAGTCCCGTTATGGCGAGCCTCCCGCAATATTATCAGGGGCATTTCTGGAGGATCGATGAGGAGGATCTGCGCCTGATCGAGGAGCTTTTCCCGTTGTACAAGGACCAGCTTGTCTACAATGTCCAGGACATGTTCGCCATCATCAATGAGAAAGAGAGGCCGGGTCATTTCCCGAGATTGCATGAGCTGGTCCCGGACCATGACTATGGTTGGTGGTGGCTTGGGAACAGCCATCCCCGGTACGAGAACGTCGGGCCGAAGCTGCGTTTCAGGAAAAAGGGGTTTTTCAGCGACGACGGAACGAAGCTCGGCATCATGGCCATGACCAACTATTTCATGAGGAAGGCCTTTCGGACGAGATGGGTCTTTTTGCATGACGACGCGGCCCGGAAAAAGCTGTGCGCGATGACGTATTCCGTGCCCGAGGCGTTGGCCCCGTTGACGGATCCCGGCAAGAACCCCATAAGGAGAATAGCGATGCCCAAGAAGACGGCGGAGAAGGCGTGCAAGACGTGCGGAAAAAAGGTGGCGGGCTCGGGGCATCTGTGCGTCCCCGTGTCGGGTAAGGGCAGCGTCTGTGATTGGTGCGGTTCGCTGATCGTGGACGAGCGTCACATGTGCGATCCCCGGATCAAGCGCCAGACGTATATCTGCAATTCGTGCGGCCGCACGGCGGTGCGCGCGGCGCTCCTGTGCAAACCCAAGAAGATCAAAGGGTGACGGGCATCCGGGAGGGCGAGAGTTTCTTGATGAGAGCGCCTAAGAGGAGGCGCTCTCTTTTTCTCATGGCGAGCGTATTGTAGGCGGCGAACGCCTCGTCCTGCAGGGCGCGCATGCGCCGCAGGCACACGGCGTAGGAGCCGCTTTCGATGACGAGGCGCTTGAAGGCCTTAAGGTCCGCCGGGGTCTTTTTCGGCTTGTCGAAGAGAAGGCGCAGGCGGCGCCGCGCCGCGCCCTTGAGGCGGTGGTAGGCGGTGAAGGCCAGCAGCGTCTTTTTTGATTCGGCGAGATCGGTCAGGACGGGTTTGCCGATGAGCC
>JBLMXZ010000041.1:0-14429 GCA_050258015.1 Deltaproteobacteria bacterium | reverse complement strand
TAGTAATATATCTGGATTGGCTTGCCTCCAAGAATGTCCCAATGCAGCCAAGCAACCTTGCCATCAAAGATGGTAGGGCTCATCTCGTTTACATGGTTCGGTGAGCTAATAAGAACCTTCGTTTCGGTCCCATCGAAAAGGTCTATTTCTCGGGCGTCGCGCTGCCACGTCACCATTCCTTCATGAATAGCACATGCGAAATCATTTTTAAAATAATCGATATCGTTCGTAAGACGGACAACGTGTCCATTTTTGAAAAGGAAAACATCCCGGTCGGCCGTGATATTCGTATGGTTACCCAGCCATACTATTTGTCCATCGGATATCGCCGGATAATCGTCAAGATATTCATTGTCGGTGATTTGAATGATCTGGTAAGCGAAGCAGAACTTATGGGACATCGCGATAGAAAATACTGCCAAAAATAAGCCTAATATACGTATTCCTTTTTTTCTATTCTTTTGCATCGTAACCACCCTCTGATAAGACCTGATCTTTAACGCCCCATTTAGCTAAAGCTTTTATCCGCGCAACAAGCTCGTGGTTTTGTGAGCCTAAGAATTTTACTTTAAATAAGAATTCTTTGGGCTCGCCAGCCTTCAATGGCCCAACCCAAAGAATAATTTCATCCTTATAGGAAAACGAAAGATCTGAATCGATGCCATGACTCTCTTCGTGCGGACGAACACTAACTCCTTGATTTAAAACAGCCTCAACCCCCTCCGGTAGGAGACAACTGATGTCCACATGCATGTCTTCCTGAGGCATTACGGTTACCTTTAACAACGCCTCCCCTTCTACCATAGGAGTATTTTCAAAAGTGAATTGAATGTCTACCGGTGGAGACAGAATAGAATCAGCCTCTTCCTGAGAATCGGCAAAAGGTACATAGATAACAGACAATAGGAAGAGCAGTGCGAGGAGTATAAACTTCATGATTTTTACCCTTTGTTTAGATTTCGACAGATGAACCGGGGGTAATTTTTGTTCCATAAATAAGTATACGATTTATTCCTTTTTTGTCAATAGGTTGTTCAAACAAAAGACCAGGCGCGGTGCCTGGTCTTTTGTTCCCCCAACTAGTCAAATGGAGAGATTACTGGCCGGGGTGGAGCAATTCGTCGTCCTCGGCGGCGGAGGCCTCCTCTTCTATGGAGGCCAGGACGTCGCCGCTGGCCACTACATCCCCTTCGTGGGCCGTTATCTCGGACAGGATGCCGGAACACGGGGCCGGCACATTGAATGTCGCTTTGTCGGTGGCGACCTCGACAAGGTCGCTGCCTTCGGTCACCATGGCTCCCCGCTCGAAGTACCAGTAGGAAACAGTCGCCTTGCTTGCGTTTTCGCCGAGATCCGGCAGATACACGTGGATCATGAAATCCGTCCCCCCATTGTCTTGAAAAACACTTCGCGAAAGCTTTCGAGAAGGCACGCCTTGACCTCCTGCAGCGGCAGGTCCTCGTCCCGGAAGAACTGCGCGAGGGCTGCCATCCGCACGTCCATGCCGCACGGCCGGATCGCCGTGAATCCCGCCATGTCCGTCGCGACGTTGACGGCGACGCCATGGTAGGTCACCCAGTTCCTGACGCCGATACCGATCGAAGCGACCTTGAAGGGACCGACCCAGACGCCGGTGAGATCCTGCTTGCGGTAGGCATTCAACCCGTAACGCTGCCTTAAGGCATTAATAACACAGAACTCCAGTTGCCGCAAGTAAAAGTGGAGGTCGCGCGCGCGCCGGCGCAGGTCAAGGACCGGATAAAGCACGATCTGTCCTGGTCCGTGGAATGTCACGTCTCCCCCGCGGTCCGCGAAACGCACGTCGATCCCGCGGGCGCTCAGCCTCTCGGGAGAAACGAGGATATTGGCCGTATCCGAGCGCCGGCCGTAGGTGATGACCGCCGGGTGCTCGCAGACGATGAGCGTCTCCGCGCCCCAGCCGCTTAAGACCTCGGCGACTATCTTCTTCTGCAGTGCCGCGGCCTCCTCAAAAGGGACCCGGCCGACATCGAGAATGCGCGGTTCCCCCGACGATACTGACGCCCTCTCAGAAAGCGCGTGCGATCTCACCGATCACCTCCGAAATGCTGGGATGGGCAAAGATGGTATGCCGGATATCCTTGACGGTCATCTTGTTTTTCACGATGAGCGAGAAAATGTTGACGAGCTCCGAGGCCTCCGGGCCGATGATGTGCGCGCCCAGGACCCTGCCCGAGCCCTCTTCGGCGATCACCTTCACGAAGCCGGCCGTCTCCTCCCGGACGTGCGCCATCCCGACGGACAAAAAGTGCACGGTGCGGGCTTGGCACGCCGCGCCGAAGGTCCTCGCCTCCGCCTCGGTCAGCCCCACGGCGCCGGCCTCCGGGGCCGTGAAGACGCTCGCGGGCACGGCCGCGTAGTCGCGCTTCTCGGCATCGCCGCAGGCGTTCGCGGCGGCGAGCTCGCCTTCGTAGGCCGCGACATGCGCCAGCAGGTAACCGCCGATGCAGTCGCCCGCGGCATAGATGGACGGCACCGTCGTGCGCCCCTGGCGGTCCGCGCTGATGAATCCCTTCTCCGTCCCCAGGGCCGCCGTATCCGCCCACAGGCCGTCCAAAACCGGCTCCCTGCCCACGGCGAGGAGCACCTTGTCGTAAGCGCCCAGGTCCAGCTCCTCGACCTTCTGCCCCACGAGGACGGTAATGCCCGACTTGGCCATCTCCTGCTGAAGCCTGCGGCTGACATCGGCCTCAAACCCGGCCAATAGCCGGGGCAAAAGCTCGCAGACCGTGACGCTGCAGCCCATACGCCTGAGGAAACACGCGAATTCGCACCCGATGACGCCGCCGCCCACGACCAGCCAGTTCCCGGGCAGCTCGCTCAGGGAAAAGAAATCGTCGCTGGAAATAAGCTTTTTTCCGTCAAGGGGAAGCTGCGGCAGGGCGCGGGGCCGGGAGCCCGTCGCGATGATGACCGCGCCGGCGTCGATAGACTCCCCTCCTTCGACAGCGATGCTGTGCGGGCCGATGTCGCGGCCGCGGCCGCGCACGACCGTGACCTTGGCCTGCCTCAAAAGGGACTCTACCCCCTTGCCGAGACGCGCGACCGCCGCCAGGCGCTTCTCCTGCATGGCGGGGAAACTCAGGCCGTTCTTTGATTGGGTGATGAAGACCTTGGTGGGGATACAGCCGCGGTTAAGGCACGTGCCGCCGAGGGCGTCTTTTTCCACGAGGCAGACGGACTTTCCGCGCTTCGAAGCAAGGAGCGCCGCGTTCAGACCCGCCCAACCACCTCCGATGACGCACACGTCGTATTTTATCATGGAGCACCTTAGCCGTTGCCCATGGTCATCGGGGGTCAAGCGACATCCCGCCGAAGCGATCTTTTCACATTCCTCCCGCCACGATCTCCGGCGGGATCGTCTGCGAAGACGGGTGGAACCCCCCCGGCATCCCTTCTTGCACCAAGACCTTTGCGATCAGGAAGACGCGCCCGCCGAAGGCAGGGCTCGAACGAGGAAATATTACGGCAATATCAGAAGGGAAGCGATGGAACTCTGGATGGCGCGCGCCGAGGCCTCGAAGGCCTCGCGCTCCGCCGGCTCAAGAGGGACTTCGATCACCCGCTCGACGCCCTCCGGCCCGATCCGGGCCGGCACGCCGATGGCCACGTCCGTGAGCCCGTATTCGCCCTCGAGACAGACGCTGACGGGGATCTCTTTTCTCCTGCCCCGCAGGATCGTGGAGACGATCTCGAAGACGGCGGCAGACGGCGCGTAGTACGCGCTGCCCGAACCGTACAACGAGACGATCTCGGCCCCCCTCTGGCGCGTGCGCCTGACAAGGTCCTCGACGCCGACCGCGCCCAGCGTATCGATGATCTTCTTTTCCCGCACCATGGCCAGGCGGCCCAAAGGAAGCATCGTCTCCCCGTGGCTGCCGATGACGAGCGCCCGGACCTCGAGCGGACTGACGCGCATCGTGCGCGCGATCTGATGGATGAAACGGGAGGTATCGAGGCTCGGCCCCATGCCGAAGAGCCGCTGGCGCGGGAACCCCGTGCGCCGCCGCGCGAAGAACGTCATCACGTCGAGCGGATTGCTCACGATGACGACGATGGCGCCCTGGGCGAACTGCGCCACGCCCCGGCAGACGTTCTCCATGATGTCGGCGTTACGGTTCAACAGGTCCTCGCGCGTCATGCCCTGCTTGCGGGGCATGCCCGCCGTCACGACGACGATGTCCGACCCCTCCGCGAGCGCGAAATCCGAGGAGACCTCGATCCGGTTGTTGACCCCCAAAAGCGCCTGCGCGTCCTGCAGATCCTCGGCCTTGGCGCTCGCCAGGGTGGCGGCGATGTCTATCATCGCCACGCGCGCAAGCCCGCTCTCGTAGATCCGCATCGCGGCCGTTCCGCCGACGTTGCCCGCTCCGACGATCGTGACTTTCTTGCTCATGCGAAAACTCTGAAAAAATGTATCGCTGAGGGCTTGATCTTATCCGTGCAACCGCATTCCCATCCGCGTCATCGCATTTCTTTGATGATGGCGTCGGCCATGCCGCTGGTGGAGGCCGCCGTCGGGTCGTTCCTGTCGAGTTTAAGGTCGTATGTCACGCTGCGGCCTTCGCGGATCACCGCGGCCACCGCCGCCTCGAGCCGGTCCGCCGCCTTCTCCTCGCCGATATAACGCAGCATCATGACGCCGGAAAGGATGGTGGCCGTCGGGTTGACCTTGTTGCGGCCTGCGTACTTGGGCGCGGAACCGTGGACGGGCTCAAAGAGCGCAACGCCGTCGCCGATATTGGCGCCGGGCGCGACCCCCAGACCGCCGATAAGGCCCGCGCACAGGTCCGAGATGATGTCGCCGTCGAGGTTCGGCAGGACGAGGACGTCAAAGGCCTGCGGCCGCACCACCAGCTGCATGCTCAAATTGTCCACGATCGCGTCGCTGAAATCCACGCGTCCCTCGTACTCCTCCGCGATCTTGCGGGCGATGGCCAGGAACAGGCCGTCCGTGTGCTTCATGATGTTGGCCTTGTGGACGGCGGTCACCTTCTTGCGGCCGTTCTTGAGCGCGTATTCAAAGGCGAACCGGACCACGCGCTCGGTGGCGAACCGCGATATGGGCTTGATGGAGATGCCGGAATCCGGCCGGATCTGTTTCTGCGGGTTGAGGCGGTTGACCGTCCGGATGACCTCAGCCGCCGCGGGCGTGCCCTCCTCGAACTCGATGCCGATATAAAGGTCCTCGCTGTTCTCGCGCACGAGGACCAGGTCCACGTTCTCGTAGCGCGACTGCACGCCCGGGATGGACTTGGCGGGCCTCAGGCAGACGTAAAGGTCGAGCTCGTGGCGCATCTGCACGTTCACCGACCGGAAACCGGAGCCCACCGGCGTGACGATAGGGCCTTTGATGGCCACCTTGTTCCTGCGGATGGATTCGATGATCGCCGGCGGCAGGGGCGTGCCGCACTTTTTTATCGCGTGTTCGCCGGCCTCGAACTCCTCCCATGCTATCGCGACGCCGGTCGCGTCGATGCACCGGCGCATGGCCAGGGCCACTTCGGGGCCGATACCGTCGCCGGGGATGAGGGTCACCGTATGCTGTTTTTTCATAATTCTATCGTCCCGTGTTTTTTGAAATGCGCCACCACCCCGCCGTCGCTCAACAGCCGCTGCATGACCTGCGGCAGGGGCAGGACCTGGATATCGGTCTTCTTCGTCACGTCCTTGAGGAGCCCCTTGGCGAGGTCGATCTCCAGCAGGTCCCCCTCGTTGATATTGCTGGTATCGGCCTCCACCAGCGGCAGGCCGATGTTGATGGCATTGCGGTAGAAGATGCGCGCGAAGCTCTTGGCCACGACGCCGACGATCCCCGCCTCCTTGATGACCAGAGGCGCCTGCTCGCGCGAGGACCCCATGCCGAAGTTCCTGCCCGCCACCAGCAGGGACGCCCCGGGTTTGAGCCTCGAGACGAGCGTCGGATCGATATCCTCCATCAAGTGCTTGGCCAGCTCCTTCATATCGGTGATGGAGAACTTGTAGCGGCCCGAGATGATGTAGTCGGTGTTGATGTCGTCGCCGATCTTGTAGGTGGCGCCCTTAAGGATCATTTCATCCTTCCCGTGAAAGTGGGACTTTTCAGCCTGGCTCAAAAGTCTCACTTTTTATCTGTGAAATCGTATTTATAGGTTCTTGAACTCCTCGACGTGCTTGGCCTTGGAGAGCGCCGTCTCGTACGTGATGACGCCGGCCTTGTAGAGCTCCTTTAAGGACTTGTCCATCGTGCGCATCCCGTACTGCTGGCCCGTCTGGATCAGGGTCGGGATCTGCTCGATCTCCTGCTCGCGGACGAGGTTGCGGATGGCCGGGGTGCCGATCATGATCTCGGTGCAGACGACGCGCCCCACGCCGCTGGAACGCGGCAACAGGAGCTGCGAGACGACCCCCTGCAGACAGTCGGCCAGCTGGAGCTTGACCTGCTGCTGCTGGTAGGGCGGGAAGACGTCGATGATGCGCTCGACGGTCTGCGGGGCGTCCGGCGTGTGCAGCGTGGCCAGAACGAGGTGGCCGGTTTCGGCCGCCGTCAGCGCGGTCGAGATGGTCTCGAGGTCGCGCATCTCGCCGACGAAGATGACGTCGGGGTCCTGGCGCAGGGCGTGACGCAGGGCCTCGGCGAAGGATTTGGTGTCGGAGTAGACCTCGCGCTGCTTCATGACGCTGCGCTTGTTCTTGTGCAAGAACTCGATGGGGTCCTCGATCGAGATGATCATCTCCTGGCGCTCGGTGTTGATGAGGTCGATCATCGCGGCCATGGTGGTCGTCTTGCCCACGCCTGTGGGGCCGGTGACGAGCACGAGCCCGTTGGGCTTGCGCGCCAGGTCCGAGACGACCGGCGGCAGCCCCAGGTCCTGGATCTTGGGGATCTCGAGCGGGATGCGCCGGAACGCGGCCTCCACGCTGCCGCGCTGGACGTGGACGTTGACGCGGAACCGGTCCATCCCCTGCATCGCCACCGACAGGTCGAGCTCCCATGCCGCCTCGAACTTCTCCTTCTGTTCGTTGGTGAGGACCGTATAGATGAGGCGCTTGGACTCCTCGCGCGTCAGCTTCGGCATCTCGGTCAAGGTCAGGCGGCCGTCGATGCGCAGGATGGGCGGCATGTTCTCGGTCAGGTGCAGGTCCGACGCCTTCTTTTCGATCGTCAACATCAGCAGTTCTCTTAATTCCATGGGATACCCCCGTAATGTTTGTCGCCGCCCTGCCGCCTGCCCCCGATGGGGGCGAGCGCCGAGGCGACAAGTGGGGATGCCGGGACCTCTGGACCCGGCGCCCCCTTATTTTAAATACTTCCTCGGATCGGTTATCTTGCCGTCGAGAGCCGACGCGACGACCGTGGCCGGAGAGGCCAGGTAGATGAACGCGTCCGGCTGGCCCATGCGGCCCTTGAAATTACGGTTCGCCGTCGAGATGACGGTCTCGCCCTTGGACGGGACGCCGTTATGCGTCCCGACGCAGGGGCCGCATCCCGGGGTCACGACGCTCGCGCCCGCCTCGACCAGGGTCGCGATGATGCCTCTCTTGACGGCCGACAGATAGATATCGCGCGAGGCCGGCGCCACGATGAAACGCACGTCCGGATGGACGCGGCGGCCGCGCAGCATGCGCGCGGCTATAAAAAGGTCCTCGTAGCGGCCGTTCGTGCACGTCCCCAGGAAGGCCTCCTGGATGGGCGTGCCCGCCATCTCCTCGACGGCCGCGTTGTTGTCCACGGTATGCGGCTTGGCGAGCTGCGGGACCATGGCGGAAACGTCGTATTCTTTGACCATGCAGTAGGAGGCGTCCTTGTCGGCGCGCTGCGGGTTGGGCTTGCGTTCCTTGTTGCGGTTGAGGACCCAGGCGAGGGTCACTTTGTCCGGCGGAACGAGACAGAACTTGGCGCCCATCTCCACGCCCATGTTGCAGATGGTGAAGCGGCCGTCCATGCTCATCGTATCGATGCACTTGCCGTAGAACTCGACGGACTTATACGTCGCGCCGTCCGCGCCGAGGTCCCCGATGACGCGCAGGATGATGTCCTTGGCGAAGAGCCCGCGCGGCATGGCGCCCTTAAGGAGGACGCGGACCGACTCGGGGACCTTGAACCAGTTCTTGCCGCAGGCGAGCGTGATGGCGAGGTCCGTGGAACCCACCCCCGTCGCCAGCGCCCCCAGGGCGCCGTAGGTGCAGGTGTGCGAATCCGCGCCCAGGACGACGTCGCCGGGCAGGACATGCCCCTGCTCGGGGATGACCTGGTGGCACACGCCGCAGCCTATGTCGTAAAGCTTGAGCCCGTACTCTTTCGCGAACTGGCGCAGCTCGTGGTGGACGGCGGCAACGCCCATGTTGGGCGCCGGCGCGCTGTGGTCCAGGACCATGGCGAAGCGGCCCGGATCAAAGGCCTGCGTGACGCCCAGGGCCCGGAAGCGGTCGGCGATGATCTTGCTCGTGCCGTCCTGGCCGAAACAGAAGTCGACGGGGCTGACGCAGAAATCCCCGGCCCTCAAATCCTGGCCCGTATGCTGGCTCAGTATCTTTTCCGCTATCGTCTTACCCATTTCAGATCACGCTCTCTTGTTTACCTATTAACTCGTCAACTCGCTTACTCGTCAACTGATTTTGTTAACCCACTCCTCTATCCTGTCCAGGCCCTTGGCTATCTTTTCCAGGCTCGTGGCAAAGCTCAGGCGCACGTAGGTGTCCGCGCCGAACGGGGCGCCGGGGATGACCGCCACCTTCTTCTCCTCCAGCAGGCGCTTTGCGAAGGTGAAGGAATCGAGCCCCGTCTTCGCGATATCGACAAAGAGATAAAAAGCGCCTTCGGGCCTGATATAACCGAGCTTGCCCTTCATCGCGTCCAGGCGTTTGGTGATATAGTCCCGGCGCTCCTGGAAGGTCTTGCGGATGCCCGCGAAGAAGGTCTCCCCCAGGGTGAAGGCGGCCAGCGCCCCCTTCTGGGCGAAAGAGGTCGGGTTGGAGGTCGAATGGTCCTGAATATTGGAGACGGCCTGCACGACCTCGGGCTCGGCCGCCAGATACCCCAGGCGCCAGCCGGTCATGGCAAAGGACTTGGAGAAGCCGTTGACCGTGACCGTGCGCTTCTTCATCTCGGGCGAAAGGGAAGCGATGGAAACGTGCCTGATGCCGTCGAAGATGATCTTTTCGTAGATCTCGTCGCTGATGCACAGGATGTCGTTCGCGACACAGAAATCGGCCACGGCCTTAAGCTCGTCCCTGTGGTAGACGACCCCGCAGGGATTGGACGGGCTGTTCAGGATGAGCAGCCGCGTTCGCGGCGTGAGCGCTTTTTTCAGAAGCGCCGGCGTCGCCTTGAATCCCCCGGCCTTGCCGCACGCGACCGCAACGGGCCGGCCGCCGGCAAGCTTGACCATCTCCGGGTAACTGACCCAATACGGGACCGGGATAAGGACTTCGTCGCCTTCGTCGATCAGGGCCTGCAGCGCGTTATACAGGGCGTGCTTCGCCCCGCAGGAGACGACGACGGACGCGGGCCCGACATCCAGGCCGTTGTCGGCCTTGAGTTTCCCGGCGATGGCTTCTTTGAGTTCGGGAATTCCGGTGGTGGGGGTGTAGCGGGTGAAGCCGGCCGACAAGGCCTCGATGGCCGCCTTCTTCACGACATCGGGCGTGTCGAAGTCCGGCTCGCCGGCGCCGAAGGCCACGACGTCCACGCCCTCTTTGATCATCCGCTTGGCGGCGGCCGTGATCTGAAGGGTCGCGGACGGACTGACTTCCTTGGCGCGGCGCGATAAAGCCATGAGAAGGAAAGCCTGGGTTATTCCGACTTCTTCTTGAACAGCTTGCCGATACCGCCCTTGGGCTTCGCGGGCTTCTCCGGCGTATCCTGCGCGGCTCCCTCGGGGGCCTTGTCGGCCTGAAGGGCCTGGCGCACGCGTTCGGCGGTGCGCTTCTTCTCTTCCTGCTTGTCGACCGGCTCTTCGGCCGGACGCACGCTCACTGTCTGGGAGGAAAGTTCCAGCACGACCAGCTCGGCGTTATCCCCGCGGCGGCGCTTGTAGGGGATGATCCGCGTGTAACCGCCGGTGCGCTCGGCGAACATCGGCGCCACCTGCGTGAACAGGCGGTTGACGAGGCGATGGTCGTTGAGAAACGCGTAGGCGCGGCGGCGGGCGCTGAGCGAATCCGCCTGTTTGCCCATGGTGATGAGCCGGTCCACGAGCTGGCGCGCCATCTTGGCGCGCACGTGCGTGGTGACGATGCGCTGATGCAGGATCACCGCGCGCGCGAGCGACCGGACCGTCGCTTTATAATACGAGCTGAAACGGGAAAGGTTCTGTGTCTTACGCCGGTGCCTCATGCCGCTTTCTCCACCTTGAGCTTCTTGTCGTCGATAGGCATGCCCAGGACCAAGCCCATGCCCATGATAAGCTCCTTGACCTCGGTCAGGGACTTCTTGCCGAAGTTACGCAGACCCAACAACTCGCTCTCGGACTTACGCACCAGGTCCGCGATGATCTTGATGTTCGCCTCGCGCAGACAGTTGGAGCTGCGCACGGAAAGCTCCAGCTCCGAGATAGGCATGCGCAGCTTTTCGTAGGTCTGCGCCTCCTCGGGGCTCATCATGTCCTCTTCCTCGAGCTCCTCGGGGATCTCGCCCAGGTTCATGAAGACATCCAAATGGCCGCGCAGGATATTGGCGGCGTAGAGCATCGCCTCTTTGGGATCGATGCTGCCGTTGGTCGCGACCTCGAGGATGAGACGGTCGTAGTCGGTCTTCTGGCCCACGCGCGTGTTCTCCACGCGATACGAGACCCGCTTGACCGGCGAGAAGGACGAATCGACGACGATGGCGCCGAGCGCCTGGTCGTCCTTCTTGTTCTGTTCGCTCGTCACGAAACCGCGTCCCCGGCCCACCTCCATCTCGAGATGGAACTTGACGTCTTTGTTCAGGGTCGCGATATGGAGGTCCGGGTTGAGGACCTCCACGGTGCCGTCGGTGATGATGTCGCGTCCCGTGACCTCGCCGGCCTTGTCTTTTTTGATGTAGATGGTCTTGGCGGCCCGCGAGTGCGAGCTCAAGATCAGGTTCTTGATATTGAGGACGATGTCGGTCACGTCCTCCTGGACGCCTTCGACGGTGCTGAACTCGTGCAGGACGTTCTCTATCTTGACGCTGGTGACCGCGCTGCCCTCGATGGAGCTCAAAAGGACGCGACGCAGGGAATTGCCCAGCGTGACGCCAAAGCCGCGCTCGAAGGGTTCGGCCACGAACCGCGCGAAGGTCGGCGTATGGGACGCCTCATCTATCTCCAAGAATCTCGGCAGCTGAAAATCTTTCCACTTGATGCCCATCAGGTCTTCCTCCTTAATCTTGCCTAAAACGAGTACTTATTCCCTACAAGATTTTCGCCCGGGGCGGACCCGCCTTCGGCGGGAACCCCGCAGCCTACCCGTAAATTTCCGGGAATTTGTCGGCGCGTAGCCGGGGCAAATTCGCAATCAATCTTACGTGTGTTCGGGCGGGAGTACCTCTCCTGCCCAAAACGAATTCCGAACAAGGCTTACTTCGAGTACAACTCGACGATAAGCTGTTCCTGGATCGGCATCTGGATGTCGTCGCGCTCGGGCAGGCGGATCACCTTGCCCTTGAGGTTCGCCGCATCCGTCTGCAGCCACGTGGGCGTGCCACGGTCCTTCGAGATCTCCATGTTGTTGCGGATCAGCTTCTTGACGCCCTCGCCGCCTTTGACCTCTATCGTGTCGCCGGCCCGCACCGCGTAGGATGGGATATTGACGCGGCGGCCGTTGACGCTGATCGACCCGTGGCGCACGATCTGACGCGCCTGCGCGTGTGAAAGGGCGAACAGAAGCCGGAAGACCACGTTGTCCAGGCGCCGCTCGAGCTCCTGGAGCAGGACCTTACCGGTGACCCCCTTGGTGCGCGCCGCGATGGCGAAGTAACGGCGGAACTGGCGCTCGAGGACGCCGTAGATCCTCTTGACCTTCTGCTTCTCGCGCAGCTGCAGACCGTAGTTGGACATCTTGCGCTGGCGATTCTGGCCGTGCTGTCCCGGAGGGAATTCCCGCCGCGCCACGGCGCACTTGTCCGTGTAGCAGCGCGTCCCCTTCAAAAAGAGCTTCTGCATCTCGCGACGGCACAAGCGACAACTGGAACCGAGATATCGTGCCATGCTATACCCGCCTTCTCTTGGCAGGACGGCAGCCGTTATGCGGAACGGGCGTCACGTCCTTGATGAGTTTGACCGTCAGGCCCGCCGCCGCGATGGCGCGGATGGCCGACTCGCGGCCCGAGCCCGGGCCGTTCACGTAGACGTCGACCTCCGAGAGCCCCGCATCCTTGGCCTTCTTCGCGGCGTCGCCGGCGGCAACCTGGGCGGCGAAAGGCGTCGACTTCTTCGAACCCTTAAAACCGACCACGCCCGGCGTCGACCAGGAGATGACGTTGCCCTGCCGGTCTGCGATCGTGATGATCGTATTGTTGAAGCTGGCCAATATGTGCGCGATCCCGTACGTCGAGGTCAGGACCTTCTTCGTCTTTTTCCTGCGCGTGGTTCGTGCCATTCTTTATGCTCCTTGATCTTGCCTATAACGGGTTTTACGCCTTCTTCGCCGGCGCGGCGGCGGGCGCCTCTTTCATCTTGATGATGCTGACGTTGCGGCGCGGCCCCTTGCGGGTGCGGGCGTTCGTCCGCGTCCTTTGGCCCCGCACGGGTAAGGCCTTCTTGTGGCGCATCCCGCGGTAGGAACCGATATCCATCAACCGCTTGATGTTCTGGGATATTTCCCGGCGCAGGTCGCCTTCGACGCGATACCCCTTCTGGAGGACCGCCATGATGCGCGAGACCTCTTCTTCGCTCAGGTCCTTGGCGCGCCGGGACGGCTCGATGCCCGCCTCGCGGCAGATGTCATAGGCCATCTTATCGCCCACCCCGTACAAATAAGTCAACGAGACGTGGATGCGCTTCTCCTTGGGCAGGTCGACACCTAATATTCTTGGCATGTGTGCTCCGTTATAAAAACTGCTGGGTCAATAGACGATGGACTATAGACGATAGAAAAACCGAAAACAAATTCATATTTTTGAAACGCGCGCCCAACTCAGACCATCGTCTGTTGTCGCTAGTCTATCGTCCCTCTTATCCCTGTCTTTGCTTATGCTTCGGGTTCGTGCAGATGACGCGCAGGATCCCGTTCCTCTTGATGATCTTGCAGTTACCGCAGATCTTTCTGACCGATGATTTTACCTTCATGGTATCCGCCTATTTATTCCTGTAGGTGATGCGGCCGCGCGTCAGGTCGTAGGGCGATAATTCCACCTTGACGCGGTCCCCGGGGAGGATCCGGATAAAATGCATCCGTATCTTGCCGGAGACATGGGCCAGGATCTTATGACCGTTGTCGAGCTCCACGCGGAACATCGCGTTGGGCAAGGATTCCGTTATGACGCCTTCGACCTCGATCGCCTCTTCTTTAGCCATGAGCTTTTTGGGTCAGGACTTCGGCCCCCTTGTTCGTGATCGCTATCGTGTGCTCGAAGTGCGCCGCCGGGCTTCCGTCGCGCGTCACCGCCGTCCATCCGTCCCTAAGGACCAGGACGTCGGGGCGGCCGGCGCTGATCATGGGTTCCACGGCCAGCACCATGCCCTCTTCCAGGATGGGCCCCGCATCTTTCGTGAGAAAGTTCGGTATCTGCGGCTCTTCGTGGAGGGCCTTACCGATGCCGTGCCCCACGAAGTCGCGCACCACGGAAAAACCGTTCGCTTCGGCATGCCCCTGGACGGCCCGGCCCACGCACGATAGATTCTCGCCGGGCCCGAGGGCGGCCATCGCCGCCTCCAGACACTCCCGCGTTA
This sequence comes from Deltaproteobacteria bacterium, assembly GCA_050258015.1. Lineage (GTDB taxonomy): Bacteria > Omnitrophota > Gorgyraeia > Velamenicoccales > Velamenicoccaceae > JBLMXZ01. The sequence goes on along the minus strand of JBLMXZ010000041.1, from coordinate 555 downwards.
CGTCGATGAGGCGCTGCTTGCCTTCCGGGACGCGGCCGACCGCAAAGGTCTTGGCCATGTCCGAGAAAAAGCCTTCGCCCTCGATGCCGATATCGATGCTGACGATGTCGCCCTGCCGCAGGGCGCGCCGGCCCGGAATCCCATGGACGACCTCCTCGTTCAGCGACACGCAGATGTTGGCCGGATAGCCGCGGTACCCCTTGAAGGCGGAACGCACGCCGCGAGCCTGTATCAGGTCCGCGGCCCGCGCGTCGAGTTCACGCGTCGGGAGGCCCACGGCGATCATCGCTTCCAGATCGTCCATCACCCCGGCCAGCAAACGGCCCAGCCCGGCCATGATGTCCAGTTCTTTGCGGGTCTTGCGAGGGATCACACGCACCCCTCTCTCTGGGGACTGCCGGTTTCTATGAAAGAGCCAAGATCTTCTTTATGATGACGAAGACATCCCGCGAGTCGGCGTCGCCCGAGACGTCCGCAAGCTTGCCCTGGCGCCGGTAGTACGCGAGAACGCCCTCGGACTCCCCGAGGTAGACGTTCAGGCGGTTGCGGACGGTC
>JBLMXZ010000040.1:0-14545 GCA_050258015.1 Deltaproteobacteria bacterium | reverse complement strand
GCGGTCGAGGACTCCGCCGTCATGGCCGCCGACATAGCCGAACCAGGGGATAAGCTCCGGCCTCAGGACGAGGGTCGTGACACCGTAAAGACGCAGCAGATCCGGATAGGCGGGGGCGTCGAGAGAGTCATAGAGGAAATATTGCGCGGCGTCCATAGGCAGAACGGAACGGGCCGTATTCGTCAGCAGGGGATCGAATCCCGTGTAATAGCGGCCCGCAGCGCTCATAAAACAGATCTGGTAATTGCCCAGGCCGGGGAGCGCGAAGACGCGGCCGTCCCCGGCGTCGCGGGAGAGGTAGCGCCGCAGGGCCGTGAAATCGGCGGGTTCGACGTAACGCCGCGTGGCCAAGCCGATATGCGGTATCGTGTAATCGGGAATGATGCCTACGCACAGGAAAGGAACGAGCAGGAAAGCGGCGTATCCGCCGAAGGCGCGGCGCGCCCACAGGTCCAGACGCGACGGCGCGTTCTTCCAGGGACCGAACCGGAGCAGGAAGAGAGTGAACAAAAAAACGAAGAAAAGCCCGAATTTCTCCGTCGGCGTCTTGAAGATATAGAAGAACGGCACGTGGACGAAGAGAAAGCGGAAGAAAAAGCCCAGGGGCGGCGCGGATCCCTTGACGAAGAAGACGCACGCGAGCAGCGCCGCCATGGAGATCGCCGCCGCGGGGCGGCGTCCTTCCTGCCGCCAGAGCGCCTGCAGGCTCACCAGGAAAGGAATGCTGAGAACGAAAGGAGCCCCCGGCAGATGGGTCCAGTAGGAGAGCATCGAATAAAGCGGCTGGTCCGTGACGCCCAGCGTGAAGAGCACGATCTTCTCCGTGACCGCGCCCGAATCGGAGACAACGGTCTTAAGCCAGGTCGCGGCGAACGCGCGCGAGTAGATCTGCTGGGCGGCCGCGACGATCGCCGGCAGCCCCAGGAGCCACCAGGCGTTAAAGACGAGGAAGCCGCCGGCGCAAACGACCCCTTTGCGCAGAAAGACGCGGGCGGGGGCGCGTTTTTCACGCTCCAGGACCGTGACCGCCAGGGCGAACGCGCCGCACAGGAGCAGCACGATCATCATGGGATAGTTGGTAAAGACAAAGGAGACCGCCGCCGAGGCGATGCCGAAACCGAAGAAGAGCGCGCCGTCCCGGGCGTAGAGGCGCTGGATCAGCCAGAAAAAGAAGGGCATGGCGCTGACCGAGAAGACGTTCCACTGGTTGAGGGAAGCCAGATAGTTGAGCATCATGGGGTTGGCGACATAAAAGAACCCCAGGGCCCAGGCCCACAAAGGCGGCAGCCGCCTGTCGCGGGCGATGAGGAAGACGCCCAGGAAAGGAAAAAAGAAGATGCCGAAGACGACGGCGAAGTTCACCGCCGGCAAGGGCGCGCCGGCTTTCTCCAGGAGCGCCGGCAGGGCGATGTTCAGGCCCGTCGCGCACGGGCTGTAGTTGGGCATGCCGGCGCCGTAGGCCGCGTACCACGCGTGCGCATATTTTTTTAGATGCAGGCCGTAGTCGAGGACGTAATCCCCCTCCCCGCCGAGGATCACCGCCCCGCCCCGGTAATAAGGCGCCAGGGCCGCGGCCAGCAGCAGCGCATACGCGATCCCGAAGAAGAGATAGCTTTTGAGCAGGGGGTTGAGGAAACGGTTCTGGACGCGGGACGTCATGGGCCGCTCACCGGTAACTGATGGTCTTGGTCACGTATTTCCGGAACTGGATCCTCAGGAAGCGCAGGACTAGGTCCAGCCTCAGGTGCGTGATGACGGGCGAGGCCGAGTTGATCCACTTGAAGCAGATGATGAGGAAGCGCTTGAGGAGCCCCACGCGCAGGCACGTGTCGTAGGAATAGATCAGCAGCTTCTTCCGCTTTTCCTCATCGATAAGCCCTTTCTCGGCGCAATAGCGGTAAAGGGCGGTGTTCTTGATCGGGAAGAAGATGGTCGTCTGGGCGCCGTCCGGCCGCATGCGGTAGTTGAGCAGGACGGTGCGCGCCATGTCCCCGACGGTCTCATCCGGCAGGCCGACCATGAGGAAGATATTGACGCGCATGCCGAACTTCCCGATCGAACGGGCCGCGGCCAGCAGGGACGCGTTCGTCATGTGCCGCCCCAGGACCTTCTGCCGGTAGCCCTCGGAGCCGCTCTCCACCCCGAGGAAGACCGCCTCGCAGCCGCTGTCGGCCAACAGCCGCAGGCGGGTCTCGTCGTTGGCCAGGCGCGGGTTGAGCAGGCACATATAGGGCAGGTCGGGGAAGCGCTGCCGGTAGAGCCGCGCGAAGGTCTTGAGCCATTCCACGTCGAGGGCGAAGATGTCGTCGTAGAAGTAAACGCTGCGGAACGAAAAACGGCGGCGTCCCTCCGCGATCTCCTCGAGGATATTCTCCGGCGAACGGTAACGCACGTACAGGCCGGGATTGGGATAGAGCGCGCGGATGCTCGCGTTGGAACAATACGTGCAGCCGTAGGGGCATCCCTTTCCCGCGAAGACCGGCAGATAGTCGATCTCGCGCTGCTGCTCGGCGACGATGCCGCGGTCCGGGAACGGCAGGCGGTCGAGATCGCGCTCCAGCGGCCGGGGCGGCAGGCAGACGACCGGCTTCTCGCCGCCGCGCGTGCACAGTCCCGGGATCCCCGCGAGGGGCCGCCGGTGCCGCAGGTGCGCGAGGATGTCGCGCAGCACCGCTTCCCCCTCCCCCACGACGACGGCGTCCACGCCCGGCCGGCCCAGATAGTCCTCGGGCGCCAGGGACGCGGCGTGCCCTCCCGCGATGGTCAGGATGTCCGCATCCTGGCGCTTCACGAAGTCCGCGCATGCCGTTATATATTCCTGGTTCATGTCGTAGGCGCTGAAGCCGACGATGCGCGGCCGGAACGACTCCAGGACGCGGGCGATCTCGGGGATATGCTTGGCAAATGTTTCCGCGGTGAAGATGGGCACCTCCAGATAGCGGACCGCGCAGCCTTCCTGCTTGAGGAAGGCGGAGAGCGCGGCGATCTGCGTCTGGACCGTCCTGTAGGGCGCGAACATGATCAGGAGGACCCGGTCCCCGGGTCCGCCGGCGGTGTTCGGCGTCATTTTTCCTCCGGCGCGACGCGCGCGGTCGTCGACGCGTAGATATAGTCGCTGCTCTTGCGGAACAGCGGGTTGAACGTCCTGAAAAAGATGCTCATCGCCTTGCCCGTCAGGCGCAGTACGTAACGCAGGTCCTCGGCGTCATGGATCTTCCATAAGAGGCGCCACGGCTTGATGAGGTACGCGAGACCCCGGTGCAGGAGGAACGAACGGTAGGCCGACTTCTGGAAACGGCCGAGCTCCTCTTGGGTGAAGCGCGTGGTGGAGCATCCGGTCTCGTTGAGCGCCTCGTTGATCCGTTCGAATTCCTTTTCGTCGAACGTTTCCGCCTGGAAGAAGGCGTCGAAATTGAGAAGCCCTTCCGCGCGGAAGGCCTTGTAGACCTCCGAGGTGGGCTGGGGCTGCAGAAGGTAAAAGCAGGCGAAGTCGGTCCCGCTCTCCTTGGCGAAGCGGAGGGTCGCCTCCAGGGAAGAGCGTTCCTCATAGGGAAAGCCGAGGATGTTCGTTGAGATCGTCCATAGGCCGATGCGGTTGGCGTGGCCGATGAGCTGCCGGGCTTGTTCCAGGGGATAGGGTTTTCCCAGGAAGCGGCGGGTCCCGGGGTCGCCGGATTCGATGCCGAAGGTGATCCTGTAACAGCCGGCCTGACGCATGAGGTCCAGGAGGGCCGGCGACAGCGTCCAGTGCGCGATGCCGTTGGGCGTCGTCCATTTGAGGTTGAGCCGCCGGTCGATAAGCGCGGCGCAGAAACCTTCCCAGCGGCGCCGGTCGACGCTCGCGCTGTCGTCGAGCACCGCGAATTCGCCGATGCCGTAGCGTTCTTTGAGCAGGGCGATCTCATCGACGACGTTCCCGGGGCTGCGGCCGCGCCACGTCCGGCCCCAGACGGCCTTCACCGTGCAGTAGACGCACTCTCCGGGGCATCCGCGGCTCGTCACGACGCCTGCGGCGGGCGCGCGCATGGCAAAAGGGTTGCCTTTCTCGAGATAGCGGGGATAGTCGATCAGGTCGTAAGCGGGAAAAGGGATCGTGTCCAGGTCGCCGATGAGGGGGCGCGCCTGCGTCCGCACGGCCGCGCTCCCCCGGCGGAACGCCACCCCCTGTATATCGAGCGCCGGACGGCCCTCCAGCAGGCGGCGCGCCAGCTCCAGCAGGGTCGCCTCCCCTTCCCCTATCACGACATAATCCACGGACGCGTCCTTGAGGATGTGTTCCCAGTAGGAAGAGGCGTGATTCCCGCCCAGGACGACCGACGTCTCCGGAAGCGTTTCCTTGGTCAGCCGGGCGACGGCCAGGACATCCCGGAAGTACAGGGAATACATGCATGTGATGCCCACGATGCGCGGCCGTTCCCGCAGGAGGATATCCCGGATCGCCTTGTCCGGCAGACCGAAGCGCACCCGCTGTGTTTCGACCTGGGCCTCCTGAGGATGAAAGACGCCCAGATCGTGGATGCGGACGGTCAATCCCGCCGTCTCCCGCAGATAGGACGCCAGGTACAGCAGGTTCAGCGGCACCGTGGGCCTTATATAGGCGTAATAGGCGCGGGGCTGACTGTAATAGGGATTGAACAGTACGATGTCCGTCATCAGTTTTTCCGGGCCAGGACGATCAGGATGTCCCGGCTCAGGCATTTAAAGACAGGATAAAGCGGATAGACCAGGAACCGTCCGGCCGAGGCGCGCAGGCTCCAGAAAAGATCCAAGGGATATTCATAACACAGATGCATGGTCTTGACAACGGTGAAATCCTGTCGTTTCAGCAGGATGCGCAGGCTGCGCGCGTTGAACCACGTCAGGTGGCGCGGCGCGTCCAGGTGGAACCAGTGCGTTGCGCCCCACCGAAAGCCCAGGCCTGCGGTGTTCGGCACGCTTAAGGCCAAAAGCCCTCCGGCCTTCAGGAGTCCGCGGACCCTCGCCAGCGCCGCGTCCGGCCGCGGCAGATGCTCCAGGACATGCCACAGCGTCACGATGTCGTAGGAGGACCCGGACAGGGGCGCCGCGTCCAGGTCCGAGGCGATGATCGTGAGCCCCTTGTCGCGGCAGATGCGGCATGCCTCGGGATGGCGCTCCAAGCCTTCCCGCTCGAAGATCCGGGGGTCCAGGTTCTCGAGGAAAGCTCCGTCGCCGCAGCCTATGTCGAGCAGGCGCAGCGGTCCCTTATGCCTCTTCGCGAACCGCAGGAGGGCGCGCGTCTTGCTCCGGAAAGAAGCGCGCATAAGGGGCGCCACAAGCCGGGATACCGCTGAGGCGCCGGAAGGGTCGGTGTGGTACGTCTGAGGATAGTGTTTCCGGTAATAGGCCTCGTCGGGTTCCGGCCCGCACAGGAAGTAGGCGCCGCAACGGCCGCACCGGTGCACCGGAAAGCGGGGTGTGGCATCGATGACGTGCCGGCCGTGGGTATCCGGCGCCAGAAAAGAAAAGGCCGTCTCGGTGCTTTGGCAGTTTCGGCAGTTTATCGTGTTTTCCGGCATACGAAGATGAGGTGGGCGGCCAGGAGCCGCGGCCATATATTGATATAGCTGACGACCGTGCCGCCGGCATAAAAACGTTCCACCGTGAGCCCGGCGTCCCGGATCAGGGTTTGTGCCGTGGCATAGGTGTAAAAGCGCAGGTGCGAACGGGCCATGACCCCTGCCTCGGTATATTCGAAACGTCCGGCCAGAAGCTTCAGGCGAAAAGGCAATTGGGCGACGTTCGGGACCGAGACGACGACGCGTCCCCCGGGCGCCAGAAATCCCGTCAGTTCCCGCAGGACCCTGTCCGGGTCTTCCAGGTGCTCAAGGACGTCCGCACAGAAGATGAGATTGAAATCCTTTTCCTTGAACGCGTCCCGGCTCAATCCGTTGAGATCGAAGGTATACAGCCGCGCGCAATGCCGGGAGGCGGCTTCCCGGTGCTGCGGGTCGCGCTCGATGCCGATGACGTTGTCGGGACGGCCCCTCAGGGCGCCGATCACGCCGAAAGCGCACCCCACGTCCAGGATCCTGCTGCCGGGGTCGGCCGCGAACTCTCTGAGGATGTCCGCAAAGATCCGGTGGGGACGCCGCCGCAGTTTCATATCCAGAAGATTTTGGTTCATAAGGACTCCATGAAAGCGAGTGCTTCCTCCGCCCTGTCTTTCCACAGCCATTTTTCCCGGATGAGGGACGAGGCCTCCCGGCTCAACCGCGCATACAGCGCTTCGTCTTTGAGGAGGCTCTCCACGGCGGCGGCAAAGGCGTCGAGGTCGCCCCGGGGGACCTTGAGCATGCCCTTGGGATAGTATGTCTTAAGGCTTTCCAGGTCGAAACCGACGCCCGGCAGGCCCCAGGCCATGGCCTCGGCCGCGGCCATGCCGCCGCTGTCGTAGGTCGCCGGGTGCACGACCAGGCGGCTTGCGCGGAAGAGCGCGTATTTCTCCTCGCCTGTCTTGAACCCGACGACGTCGATGAGCGGATCGAGACCGCGCCGGCGGATGCGCCCGCGCAGTTCCCCGTCCAGGGGGCCGTCCCCGATGACGACGAGCCGCGCGCCGCCGTCGGCCCGGGCGACCCTCTGCCAGATATCGACGAGTTCCAGCGCCCCTTTTTGAGGGTGCAGGCGCGCGACAAAACAGGCTGCGTAGCGAAAAGCGTCTTTCGGCCGTTCGAGATCGCCGGAAAGGTAGGCGTCGGCCTGCGCCGTGTCCACGCCGCCGCGCACGACAAATATATCCTGCGGCCTGCGGCCGGCAGACACGAAGCGCGTCTTGTCGGGTTCGCTCGTCACGAAGATGCCGTCGGCCCCGCGCAGCACCAGGCGATAGGACAATTTCTGCGTCAGCCAATACAGGAATCCCCGCAGCGCGTGGCGGCCGCGGTAGGGCGAATCCCCCTGCCAGGGCGCCGGCGCGAAGAGATAGAAGCCGGCGATCCAGCGGACATGCGGGCGGCGCCTCTTGACAAGACAGGCGGGCAGCGCGTCCGGCCAGAAGTCGGAGGCCGAGTAGACGACCGCATCGGCCGGCCAGTCGGCGCGACGCGCCTGGCGCCCGCCGATGACGACCCGGGCCAGGGTAAGGGCCGCCAGGCCGAATTTCTTGAAACGGGCCGCCGGGCCGATGACATATTCGACGTCCGTAAGTTTCTGCCGCGCGCACATGGCCCGCCCCTCTTCCCAGCAAAAAATACGCACCTTGTGTCCCAGCGCGGCCCACCGCCGGCAGAACTCGATGAAGATGTTGTCGCCGCCGCTCAACAGCGGCCCCCAGGCGGCGTTGGCGATGACGGATATCATCCGTTTCTTCATGCGCCGTCCTTTTTGCGGGCGATCACGATCTGTCCCTTGGGCATCATCCCCAGATACGAGCCGTTCCACCGGTACGCGGTCACCTTAAAGCCCGCCGTGTCCAGGAAACGGCGCAGGGACCGGCGGGTGAAGAAGCGGATATGGGGTCCTGTCGGGTAGAAGTATTTCTCCCAGCACAAGGCGGCGATGAGGACCTTCTTGGGCCAGTTGAAGTCCGTGGTCGTCACGATGAGCCGTCCGGCCGGGCGCAGCACGCGGCGGACCTCGCCGAAGAGCTGTTCGACGTCGAGGATGTGTTCCGCGACCTCGATCAGCGTCACGAAATCGAAGGACGCGTCCGAAAACGGAAGCCTCCCTTTCTCTATCAGCCGCAGGCTCAATTTCGGGCAGCGTTTCCTGGCTTCGTTGAGCGCCGCCTGCGCGACGTCGGCGCCCGTGACCGTCTCGACACCCGGCAGGCGAGACAAGGCATTCGTGAAAAAGCCGTCGCCGCAGCCCACATCGAGTCCCTGTCCCGAACACGCCTGCCCGATAAAATCCAGGACGCGCCTCAGGTCGGTTTCCCGCCACTGGGGCGGCAGGGCCGCCGGAGCCAAGACATCGTTCTCTTTGCGCCAGTATCTTTCGTAGAAGGTTGCGTCTTTCATCAGGTCTTTTTGATGCACAGGGCCTCGATGGCCCTGTAACCGGGGATGGGGACGCGCAGGAGCTTGCGCAACCCTTCCCCGGCGCGCGTGGCGGGCCATCGGCGCCACGCGCCGCCCCGGCCATGGCCGAAGCAGAGCTTGATCAAAGGATCGACGAGCGGATAGCGGATGCGCGGGGTCCGCACGGAAAGGGCGCGGAATCCGGACGCATCCAGTATCTTAAGAAATTCTTCGCTTGAGGCATACTCGCGCCGGTGCGTCGGTTCGAGTACGGGACGACCGTTGCCGTCCCGGTAGAAATACCAGGCCCGCGGCGACCGCATCACGGTCGTCACAAGAAAGTGGCCGTTATCCCGCAGGACGCGACGGACCTCTTTAAGAAAGGGCGCTTCTTCCACATGCTCGATGGTCATGGCGCTGACGACCAGATCGATGCTGTCCGTTTCCAGCGAGGTGTGCGCTACGTCTTCCCCCAGAACCGTAGCCCCGGGCACCCGCGCGCGCAAAAGTTCCTGAGCCGACTGTGAGAATTCGACCGCAACGAGCTCGGCATCCGTCTCTTTCGCGATATTGCCGAGCAATGTCCCGCCGCCCGCGCCGAAATCGGCGATGCGGGCCGCCCGGCGCGCCCATTCTTTTGTCTGCCGCCATGTCTCGGGGTCGTAGATCACGAACGCAACGTCGTTCGGCGCGAAAAAGGCGCGCCTCTCGTATTGACGGTCGAAGTGCTCTTGGGACGGCGCCTCAGGCATGGGTCCTCTTCCGGGCCAGGTACGTCTTATACCAGGCGATCGTCTTGTCGAGCCCTTCGTTGAGCGAATGCCGGGGCTTCCATCCCAGGATACGGCGGACCTTGCGGATCGAAAGATACTGGCGGTCGATCTCGTTTTTGGCGCGCCCCAGGACTTTGGGGCGGGCGTCCGGCCGGCCCGCCTGACGGGCGATGCGGCGGAACAGCTCCAGGACGCTGACGGGCTCCCCGGAGCCGAAGTTGAAGGCCTCCCCGGCCACGTCCCTGCGGTGCAGCTGTTCTGCGAGCATGCGGTATCCTTCCGCCGCGTCTTCCACATACATGTAATCCCGTACGGGGGTGCCGTCGCTGCGGATCAGGAAGCGTTTCCCCTTCAGGACACAACATACCGCATCCGGTACGATGCGGCTGAAGTTGAGGTCCCCGCCGCCGTAGGTGTTGGCGTTGCGCGTCACCGCGACGGGCAATCCATAGGAGACGAAGTAGCTGCGCGCCAGGATATCGGTGCAGGCCTTGGAGGCGTCATAGGGGTAGAGGCCCGACAGGGGGCTTTCTTCCGAGTACGGAAGTTTCTTCTGCACGCCGTAGGCCTTGTCGCTGGACGCCACCACGATACGGCGGACATGACCGGACGTGCGGCATGCCTCCAGAAGATGCCACGTCCCGCGGATATTCGCCTCAAAGGTCGACAGGGGGCTTTGCTGGGCGGTCTGGACGAGCGTCTGGGCCGCGAGATGAAAGACCGTGTCCGTCGCAAACTCATGGATGAGCCGTGAGACGGCCGTTGGGTCGGTCAGGTCGGCCACGACGCCGGTGACCTTTTCCTCGAGACCCAGGAGGCGGTACGCGAACTCCCTCTTCAGGTCGCGGATCAGGATGACGACGCGGGCGCCGCGTTCTTCGAGCACCTTGGCGAGCCACGCACCGATGAAGCCATCCCCGCCCGTTACCAGGACGTTCTTTCCTTTCCAGCTAAACATGCCGTGTCCCCTCCTTTATGCGCCAAAAAGCCTTGCCGCTCTCCCATAACCGGTTGAGCTCCATGTAATCCTTGAGAGTATTCATCGCCTTCCACCGGCCCCTGTGTTTGTAGGCCTGCACCTTGCCTTGCCGGGCCAGGGCGCGCAGGACGTCCTCCTCGAATTCTCCTTTGAGGAGAGAGAAGATGCTCTTGCGGGCCACCATGAACCCGCCGTTCATCCACTCCTGGAGGCGGGGCTTTTCCTCGAAGCGCGTCACGCGGCCGCCCTTGTCCAGGCGCAGCACGCCGAATTCCGACACCAGGCGGACGGCCGTGATCGTCACCGGACAGCCGCCGCGCCGGTGGCATGCGAGCAGGCGCCGGATGTCGATATCCGCCACATCGTCGCCGTAGGCGATGAAGAAGTCGTCGCATCCGACATGGGCGGCCGCCCGCAGGAGCCGTTCGGATTTGGAGGCCTCCAGCCCCGTATCGAGGAAGGTGATGTCCCACCCGGCGGGCGTGCGGCGCCGGAAATAGGACCGCACGACCTCTTTTTTATACCCCAGACACAGGATAAAGCGCCGCACCCCCTGGGCCGCATAGATATCCATGACGTGGCGCAGGATGGGTCTCTCCCCGACGGGGATCAGGGGTTTAGGCACCTTATGGGTCAATTCGCCCAGGCGCATCCCCTTGCCGCCGCACAGAAGAACGACGGGCATATCCCGAATGTCAGGAGGCGTAGGCCTCTGCGATGGTCTCGGCATTCTTCTCTCCGTAATGTTCGACCGCGTGGCCGCGGCAGCGTCCGGTCAGGCCGGCCAGCGCTTCGGGGCGCCGCCGGAGATCTTCGATCGCTTCGATGATGTTGTCCGCCGTCGGCTCGACCACCCGGCCGACCCCGGGGTCGATAATGCCCGGGATCGCGCCCCGGCGCGCGCCGATCACCGGCGTACCGCACGACAGCGCCTCGATGATCACCTTGCCGAAGGCCTCCTCGTACAACGACGGGACGACCTGGAGATCGGCCGCCTGGTAATAGGGTATCAGGTCCCGGCCGCGCACCCCTTCGATGAGCCGGATGTTCCCGTGTTGCGCCGCGGCGCGGCGGACATGTTCCAGGAGCGGGCCCGAGTCGCCGATGAAGTAGAACACGATGCCCGTGTCCGCGCGCCGGGCCGCTTCCATCAGGACGTCCACGCCTTTGATGGGGATGAAGCGGCCGACAAAGAGCACCAGGAACGCCTGCGGACAGCCGATGCGGGCCTTGGCGGTCGCCTTGTCCAGGGGCGCATAGGCGCGCTGATCGACCCACAGATTATAAAGCCGGATCTTCTCGCGCGGCACGCCGATCGCCTCCAGCTCTTTGGCCGAAACGGGGCCGAGCGCGAGGACACGGGCGAACCCGGCGAGGATGCGGCGCGCGGCGCGCGCGAACAATGAGCGGGGCCGAAACCCATAGACGGCGCAGGTGCTTGCGACCGCGCGTTTGCCGAACCACGCCGAGAGCGCGCGCGCGATGAACGCGGCATTCAGTCCCTGGGCATGGATCACGTCGATCGAGCGGCCGTGCCGCAGCATGAAAAAGAAGGCGTGCAGAAAAAGATACGGCGTTATGTACAGGAACTCGAGCGCCGGGTAAGGCTCAAGCGCGTGAAAAAGGTTCATGCCGAACCAGGAGATGCGGCGTATCTCGAGACCGCCCTCCTTCTCGTAGGCGGGGCCGCGGGCGCGCGTCGTCAACGGCTGATACGTCAGGACGCTGACCGCGTTGCCGCGCCGCACGAGAAAAGAGCACAGGTCGTCGACGTAGGACTCCACGCCGCCGATATTCGGCCGGAACGTCGGCACGATCATCAAGACGCGCATCGCCGGGCCCCCCTGGAGCGCAAAAACCACCCGCCGTAAGCCGCCAGGAACCGCAGGCACACCCACGGATGCAGCCACCAGGCGCGGTCCCGCACCCGGAGCCATCCTTTCAGGCTTAAGGCGGCCGGCTGGACCAGCGTCAGCGCGAAGACGACGAACTTGGCCAGGTGCCACCAGTCCCGCGGCCTGGCCGGATCGAAGACCTTATAGCGCCGCAGGGATCGCATCCGGTCGTAATGCAGCCCCATATAGCGCACGCGCTTGGCGATGGACGCCGGCAGGTCCCGCGCCGTCACGTGATGTATCGATGTCTTCACGATGCCGTAGGTATCGTGCCCCGCGGCCAAAAGGTCGTAGTTCACGTCGATATGAAAGAACGCTTCCGGTGCGCCCCGGAAACCCTGCCAGGCGCCGCGCCGGACAAAAAAGCCGTTGCTTCCCACGGTAGGCAGGTCGTTCTGCGTGAAGCGGACCTTGTAGTAGGTCCCTCTGTCCTCGAGGACACGGCCGCCCAGCGCCCAGTGGTCGTAGAGATAAGAGAGTCTGTCCGCCTTGTGCAGATAGAACGGCAGCGGGTCATTGACGCCGAAGAGGGCGCAATAGCGGTTCAGGGGCGTGTCCCCTGTTTTATGCGCGTAGCGCAGCGGCTGGGCCGCTACGATCTGGGGGTCCTCGAAGGGGCGCACCATCTCCCGCAGCCAGGTTCGATGCGGCAGGATATTGTCCGTATCGAGGACGAGTATCAATTCGTTTTTGGCTTTCTGCCATCCCAGGAACCGGCGCGCCTCCTGGTTGTCGGGGTAACCCGCGTCGACGAACTCCGCGTTCCAGCGCCCGGCCGTTTCCCGTGTCCCGTCGGTGGAGCCGCCGTCCATCACCAGGACCTCCACGCGCGCACGGGGATACTCCTGGCCCGAGAGGCTTGCCAGACAGGTCTCCAGGTCGGCCGCGCAGTTGCGGGCGGCCAGGATGACGCTTATGGAGGCGGCGTCCGTCATGATCGGTTGCGGGCGAAGTCGAACAGGTGGCCGGCGACCTTACGGACCCCCCTGCCGAAATACGCCAGGTCCGCGAGGTCCCGCACGCTGCCGAGGCGGCGGATAACGAATTCCGGATTAAAGGCCGTCCGGTAAATGCCCTGCACCATCCCCAGGAGGATAGCGTCCGGGATCGGCGTTGTCATGACCGGCCGCTTCATGTCGTAATCTTCCCAGTTCTCCGTGCGCAGCCAGCCGTTCTTCCGGCACTCCACGAAGAGCCGGGAACCCGGATACGGGATCACGAGCGTCGCCTGAACGGTATAGGCGTCCCCTTTGACGAGAAGCCGCCGGCCGAGATCAAGGGTCTTGAGCGCATCCGCGTGGCTCTCCCAGGGATAGCCGAACATGATCGTGATGTGCGGATAGAGGCCCGCGCGCCGCGCGGCGCGGCAGGAACGGGCGATGTCCTCGATACGCAGATTCTTGTCGAGCCGGTCGAGGGTCGCCTGGTTCCCCGACTCCAGGCCGAACAGGACGAGACGGAAGCCGGCGGCCTTCATCATGCGGTATTCCTCGGCCCCCACGGCGCCGAAGCGCATATTGCAGTCGAGAGATACCTTTTGCGGCAGGCCCCGCCGCACCATCTCGGCGCAGAACTCTTTGAGCCATGCGCCTGTCGGGAATGTTCCCGTGTCGTCCATGATCTCGCGAACGCCGTGCCGCGTGACGAGTTGTTCGATCTCATCGGCGACCCGCACCGGGGAGCGCGCGCGGAATTTCGGATACAGGGTCGGCCAGGAGCAAAACGTGCACCGGCCCCACCAGCAGTCGCGTCCGGCCATGGTGTAGGCGCCCGGCGTCCTGCGGAAGTTGCCGTTCTTATGGGCGTAGAGGGTCCAGCGCGTCAGGTCGCGGTCGATGAGAGGCGCCGTGTCCAGGTCGTGGTCCAGGCGGAAGGGGCCGGTCGAAAGGACCGTGCCGCCCTCCCGATACCATATTCCCGGCTCCAGGTCTTTTGCCGGACCCCCCGCCCTCTTTGCGTGCAGGTTAGCGCACAGACCGCGCAGGAGAAAGTCGTAGTCTCCGCCCGTCAGCACAAAGTCGACACGCGAACGCGCGAACGACTCCTGCGGCATCGCGGTCACGTGGTCGCCGAAAAGGACCGTCCAGGGGGATCCCGCCTCCTTCAGGTCGTCGATCCATCGCCAATGATGCGCGACAACGGGCGTCTTTGTCTCAAGGGCGATGAGGTCCGGCCCAAAAGCCCGCACGCGCTCCAGAAAAGACCCGCGCGTGAGGCCTTCGGCGATGCCGTCGAGCCAAAGGACCTCATGATCGTCGGCGCGCAGCATCGTGGCGGCGCTGGCCGGCACCACGGGATAAATAAAGGTGGGCTCCTTGAAATACTGGAACTGCCTGTTCTGCGACAAGAGCGGCACCCCTTTGCCCGATCCCAACGGCGGATACGCGATGATGATCTTCATGTGTTGTTCGTTTTTTCTTCGGCCAGCCGCGGCGTCAGCAGCCCGCGCATAAAATACAGGCCATACGTCGCGTGGCTGGCGACGATCCCCAGAAAGACAAGGCCTGCCGTCCGCCGGTCGCGCAGGCAAGCGGCCGCGACCAGCGCCGCATAGGCGCCGATGAACGCCATGAAGACCGGCCGCGGCAGGATAAAGGGCCCCGCCAGGAGAAAAGCGAGAAAAAGGCTCGGCATGAAATAAGCCCAGCGCAACGACGTCTGCGGGAAGCGTTTGACGAAATAACCGCGATGCGTGGCATAGCTGGCTATCTGCCGCAGGTGCGGCCCGAAAAGGGCGCGGCGGTGGTGATAGACGAGCACGGCAGGATCGTAGACGATCTTAAGGCCGAGTTCCCGGACGATGCCCAGGCACAGGACCGTGTCTTCCCCGGGCCAGAACTTCGTCCGGAAGCCCCCCAGGGTCAGAAAGGCGTCCTTGCGCACCAGCAGGTTGCACGATGGGTAGTCGTCGATGGCGCG
>JBLMXZ010000039.1:0-4932 GCA_050258015.1 Deltaproteobacteria bacterium | reverse complement strand
TCGCCGACGACAGATCCCATCGATCCCATGATGAACCGCGAATCCGTCACGACCACGACGGCCTTTTTGCCGAAGATCTCCCCTTCCCCCGTCAGCACGGCCTCCTCGAGCTCGGTCGCCTTCATGTCCTCGGTGATCTTCTGTTTATAGGACTTGAGCCCCTTGAATTCCAGGGGATCCGTGCTGAAGAGGCCGGCGTCGTGCTCCTTGAAGGTCTCGGCGTCGACGATCATGGCGACCCGCTCGGGGGCCGTCATCGTCAGATGATGCTGGCACTTGGGGCAGACCTGGAGGTTCTCCTCGAGGGCCTTCTTGTAGAGCGGCTCCCCGCAGCTGGGACATTTCGTCCACAGCCCTTCGGGGATCTCGCGTTTGCGTATCTTAACGACCGTATATTTGGGTTTACCGAAAAGAGGCATGGCAATTCCTCAGTGAACAGTAAACAGTGATCCGTAAACACAAAAAATCAGAAAGTCAAAAAACGTTGATCACCCAGGCGCGTGCTTGCTTTTTGTCTTTCTGTTCACTGTTCACTGATCACTAATGAGCGTAGGTGCTTTTAGAACTTATGTACCGCCAAGCCGCTCAAGACCTTGGGATAGAAATAGGTCGATTTCTGCGGCATCGCGCCGCCGGCAAGGGCGACCGCCCGGATCTGCTCGATACGCGTCGGGTTGAGGAGGAAGAGCGCGCCGAAGCGGCCCGCGTCCACCGCCTCGACGGCGCGGTCCGCCTGGATCTCATACCGGATGGAGGAAAGGGGTATCTTGAGGAAATGATCGAAAGCGACGACATGCAGAAGGGCGACGTCCAGCGCGCGGTACACATCCGAGGCCTCCGGCAGGAGCTGCCGAGGAAGTTTGCGGTCCACGAGCCGGAGCAGCGAGAAGGTCTTCTCGCGATAGACCCCGAAAGCCGCCCCCTCCTTCTCCCCCGCCATGGCCGCGAGAAGCTCCTCGAGCGACGCGGCCTTGCTGATCTCGAAAGCCGGCCTGAGCGCTTCCAGGTCGAAGGCCGCATTCTCGATGAGCCGATGGGTCGGCAGGATACAGATGCCGTCGTCCTCGAGCGCGGTGAAATAGGTCATGATGTAGTTGTAGGCGTCCTTGAAGGCGGGACCCGCCGAGCGCCGCTTCTCTTCGCGGAAGAGGCGGGCGACCTCGTGGCGGTGGTGGCCGTCGGCGATGAACACCTCCAGGCCGGCGAAGTGCTTCTTGAGCTTGCCGAGGGCGACGGGGTCGGTGAGGCGCCACATGCGGTTGTCGACCCCGCCGTCGTCGCGGGCCGCGGCGCACGGCTCTTCTTTCGTCACGGCCTCCAACAGGCGGCGCGCCGTCTTCCTGGGATCGCTGAAGACGGTGAATATCGGGCTCAGGTTCGCCTCCACCTCGCGCATGAGGCGCAGCCTGTCCTCCTTGGGCGCGGCGTGCGTATGCTCATGCGGGTGAACGGTCGTCTTTTGCCCCTCATCATCCAGGCGCATGAGGGCGATAAAACCCAGGCGGCGCAACGGACGGCCGCCCACGGAGAACTTCTGCTCGATGACGTAGATGGCGGGCTTGTCGTCCCGGACGAGGATGCCGCGGCGCTGCCATTCCTCGAAATAGCCGGCCGCGCGGGTATAGCGGTTCTCGGCAGGGGTATCGGCGGTCAACTCCCTGCCCAGGATAAGGCGGACGAAATTGTAGGGGTGCTTCTGATAGAGCGCCTCCTGACCCCCCGTATCAATGACGTCATACGGCGGGGCGACGACAAGCGACAGGTCGCTGACCTGGTCGGGATTATAGCGGATGCTGCGAAAAGCTTCTATTTTTGCCATGGTAGAGCCGGATGCCGGCCGCGGCCCCAACGATGTCCGCGGCCCAATCCCAAAGAGAAAAAGTCCTCTCCGGGACGAAAAGCTGGTGAAATTCATCGCTTAGAGCATATAAGGATACCACAAAAAAGGCGACCCGTAAAGCGCCGCGCCGTCCGCCGGCGCCCAAGGCCCTGCCGACCAGGAACCCAAAGGGCAGGTACAGCAGGATGTGTTCGATCTTGTCGGCGTGGGAAAAGAGGGTCGGGATCCCGGACCCCTGCAGGGAGGACAGGAAAAAGATGAACGCGGCGTAAGCGACGGCCGGCGCCCAAAGGGAAAAACGCCTGCGGCCGGTCATCAGGAGGGGTTTTTCGGACATCCGGCACAACCCGGCTTATCGCCGGCCGCGGGGCAAGCGGAGGTCGTGGGTGCCGGCCCCTTGCGGTAGTCCGTGGCGTAGAATCCGGCGCCCTTGAAGATGAGCCCGCCGCCGGCCCCGATCAGCCGGACGACCTTCTTCTTGGAGCACTTCGGACACGTCTTGATGGGCGCGGCGGTCATCGATTGCATCATCTCGAACCGGTGCCCGCACGCCCTGCATTCATATTCGTATGTCGGCATTAAAACCTCCCCATCTTAAGCGAAGTCCGAAGTCGCACGTCCGACAAACCATCCGGGATCTTTCGGATTTCGGACCGCGCACGCCTCCCCGAGGGGAGAATTCGGTCTTCGGTTACGGCTGATCTTATCTCGCCTTAAACCTTCACGCCCCGCAGCCGGGCCAGGTCCTGGACCAGCTGGCGTTCCTTTCCCGCCAGCCCGGTGGGAATATCAACGATGATACGCACGTGCTCGTCCCCGCGATGCCGGCTGTGGATATCGGGGAGCCCCTTTTCGCGCAGGCGGAAGGTCTTCCCGGATTGCGTGCCGGCCGGCACCTTCATGGTCACGTTGCCGCTGAGGGTCGGCACCTCGATCTCGGCGCCCAGGATAGCCTGCGTTATATCGACATGGACCTCGCACAAGAGATCGCTGCCGTGACGTTCGAAAAGATGGTGCGGCGCGACCCGGATGACGACGAAGAGATCCCCGCGCCCCCCATCGGCCGCCTCCCCTTCGCCGCGGACACGCAGTTGCGACCCCGTATCCACGCCCGCCGGGATCCTGACGGATATCTTCTTGGGAACCTTGAGGCGGCCCTGGCCGGCGCACTTGGGGCAGGGGGTCGTGATGATCTGCCCCTCCCCGCCGCATTTGGGGCACGTCTGGGACAGATGAAAGAAGCCGTGGGAGACCGTGGTCTGTCCCGTGCCGCGGCACCGGCTGCACGTCGTCGTCCGGCTCCCGGGCTTGGCCCCGGAACCGCGGCATACCGCGCACAACTCGAACCGGTTGATGTTGAAGGTCTTTTCCAGGCCCGTGGCCGCCTCTTCCAGCGTCAACTCGGTCTGGATCTGCAGGTCGCGGCCCCGCCGAGGGCCTCTGCCGCCGCCGAAGATATCGCCGCCGCCCCCGAAGAGCGCCTCGAATATCGAACCCCCGAAGCCGCCGCCCTCAAAACCGCCCTGCCCGCCGAAGGCGGAGGAACCCGCGCCCCTGCCGAAGATCTCCTCGAATATGCTCGAGAAGTCGGCCCCGCGAAAGATGTCTTCGGTCGAATAGCGCTGGTCGATGCCGGCGTGGCCGTATTGATCGTAGAGGCCGCGCTTCTTCTCATCCGACAGGACGGCGTAGGCCTCGGAGATCTCCTTGAACTTCTCCTCGGCCGCCTTCTTCTCTGCCTCGGCCACGCGGTCCGGATGATAGGTCATAGCGAGCTTCCGGTACGCCCGCTTGATCTCATCGGATGTGGCCTTGCGGTCAACGCCGAGTATCTCGTAGTAATCGCGGCTGGTGGTCATGGTAGATCAGAAAAGACAATGCTAGAGGATAGAAGGGAGAAAGAGAGAATAGTCACGTCTACCGAACTCCGCACAAGGTAAAAACTGGCTATTCTCTATCTTCTTTTCTCTATTCTCGAAGCTAAGCTTTATCGTCCTCTTTATATTCCGCGTCGATGATGTCCTCGCCCTTGTCGTCCTTCTTGGGCTGTTCCGGCTGCTCCGGCTGCTCCGGCCCCGCCTGCTGCGCTCCCGCCTGTTTCTGCTCCGCGGTCTGCTTGTAGATGGCCTCGGCGAGCTTGTGGGAGGCTTGCGTCAATTCCTCGGTCGCCTTCCTGACCTTTTCCGTATCCTTGCCCTTGAGCACCTCGCGCAGGGCGGCGGCCTTCTCTTCGATCTTCTTCTTTTCGTCGCCGCCGATCTTGCTGCCGTACTCCTTGAGCGACCGCTCCGTCGAATAAAGAAGGGTGTCGGCCTGGTTGCGGACCTCCACCTCGGCTTTGCGCTTTTCGTCATCGGCCGCGAACTTCTCGGCCTCCTTGACCATCTTGTCTATCTCGGATTTATCGAGCTTCGTGGGCGCCGTGATGCGGATGGACTGCTCTTTGCCGGTCCCCTTGTCCTTGGCGTTCACGTGGACGATGCCGTTGGCATCGATGTCGAAGGTGACCTCGATCTGCGGCACGCCGCGCGGCGCCGGCGGGAGGCCGGCGAGCTCGAAGAGGCCCAGTTGCGTGTTGTCATTGGCCATGGGCCGCTCCCCCTGCAGGACGCGCACCGTCACCGCCGGCTGGTTGTCCGCGGCGGTGGAAAAGACCTGGCTCCTCTTCGTCGGGATAGTGGTGTTGCGCTCGATCAGCTTCGTGAAGACGCCGCCCAGGGTCTCGATGCCCAGCGACAGGGGCGTGACGTCCAGCAGGAGAACGTCCTTGACCTCGCCCTTGATGATCGCCGCCTGGATGGCGGCGCCGAGGGCCACGCACTCCATCGGGTCCACCCCGCGCTCGATCTTCTTGCCCACGAAATCCTCGACGAACTTCTGGACGATGGGCATACGGGTGGGACCGCCGACCATGATGATCTTGTCGACGTCCGGCGCCTTGAGCTTCGCATCGTTCAGGGCCTGGCGCATCGGCTCCTCGCAGCGCTTGATGATAGGCATGACCAGGTCCTCGAGCTTGGCGCGGGAGATGCTCATCGTCAAGTGCTTGGGACCCGTGCTGTCGGCCGTGATGAACGGCAGGTTGATGTCCG